>NZ_JAMPNG010000002.1:0-477194 GCF_028479245.1 Providencia sp. PROV223 | reverse complement strand
TTTAGGGGCGTAGTTCAATTGGTAGAGCACCGGTCTCCAAAACCGGGTGTTGGGAGTTCGAGTCTCTCCGCCCCTGCCAGTTACCAATTAAGTAATAATAAAAGAAGTATCTATTGATAACCCGATTAGCTTAATCGGGTTTTTCTTTATTTATCTAATAGCAAATATAGAGTTACTTTTCCCCTATTTGCTAATTTTCATTTGATCTTAGCTAATCTACTATCCCACTGTTTTATATACTTCAATTGTATTCATCACTTTAAATGCAAGAAATAAGCTCCCTGATTTATTTTTCTCTCATCCAATCTTTTGATGTTCTTTATTAATACTAAAAATAGGCGAGTTATTACTTACTGTTTATACCTTTTAATTACATTTACCACTCAAATGTATTGATGATATTACCTAATTTCCCTCCAAACTACCTTCTCTTTTATTTTCATCAGCTTATATGCATTTTCACCTAATGAGTAAGTTGTTACTTGCTACTTTATGTTTTTCAATAGTATTTGTGGGTTGAAAGGTATTTTAATGCGCTCAATCTTTAATTTAGATAAATGTCGTATACCGAGAATTGCTGGTTTAGCTTTATTAATCTCAAAAAATTATTTTGTTTATATTGTATAAATAAATGCCGATGAGTTATTCGTGATTGGTATATCTTATTAAAAGATAAAAAGAAGCATCAATTAAGAACATTGTGCAGTGGAACATAGTTTGTTTATAAAGTAGTAGGAAGGTGAGTGAATTCTGTTACTCACCTTCTTCTTTTATTGTTCACTTAACTGTGCATTTTTTATTGGCGTTTTAATCAGTTGATTGATAAGAGCTTGCTGATCGTTTTTTTGGAGCCAGACTGCATACAAAGGTTTGTTTATTGAGGTTTCTGAGAGCGTTTTTAGGCCTGGATATTGATATACCCAATGAGCAGGTAAAAATGCCGCTGAAAGCGATACAGGAAGTAATTGGCGGGTAATATGGGCAGAGGTCGTGATCATTACGGGTGTATCATCTTGGGTTAGTGATGGTTCATTTTTGGGATGAAAATCAACCCCCCACTCTAGCTTTATAAAATTATATTTTGTTAATGCAATATTTTTTTGGGAAGCCATAAGCTGTAAATCAATCGTACCGATGATAGTGCTTTCAAACTCATCCATTTTTGGGGGTTCCGTTGCGATTAATAAGTCTAATTCTCTAGAATGTAGTTGCTTAACAAGAGACTGGCGCGTTGAAACCCTAGCTTCGAGTCGCAGTTCATCATGTTGATTATAAAGTTCTTCTACCCAGTCAGTTAGATAACCTTCCCAAAGTGAAGCTGTTGCACCAATAGAAAGCTCAGTGTGTTGTGAGGCATGAGATATTTCTTTTTTAGCTTGCAACCAGGTATTCATTAACGATTCGGCATATGGAACAAGCCTTTCTCCCGCGGCTGTTAACCGGATATTGTTTCTATGCCTAGTAAATAAGCTTGTACCTAGCTGTGTTTCTAATTGTCTAATACGAAAGCTAACTGCTGATTGTGTTAAATAGAGTGATTCTGCGGCTCTACCGAAGTGCCTAGTCTTACTGACCTCTAAAAAAGTTCTCAATAACTCGCTGTCCACATGCATCTCCAATTATTTTTGTCGTGATGATTTAAATGTTTTGTTTTACAGATTGTCAATGCTGTCTAATACTCCGCGCCATATAGAGTTTGACTGTAATAAGTTAGGAGTGTGTCAGATGGCAGATAGCTTCATCACGACTAATCGTTTTTTTGATAATAAACATTACCCACGTGGCTTTTCTCGTCATGGTGATTTCACCATCAAAGAAGCTCAGTTGCTAGAACGTCTCGGCCAAGCTTTTAATGAGCTTGATATAGGTAAACGCGAACCTCAAACAGAAGAAGAAAAACTTTTCGTCGCTGTATGCCGTGGTGAGCGTGAACCTGCTACCCCAGAAGAAAAAGTTTGGGCAAAATATTCTAGCCGTATTAACCGTCCAAAACGCTTCCATACTTTATCTGGCGGTAAACCGCAGATAGATCCATCGGAAGACTACACTGATACAGATGATTAATATCATCATCGTATGATAAGAGGGACTACGGTCCCTTTATTTTTACGAGATAATAAAGTAGTTATCTGTCCATTCTTCTCAGCTTACTTGTTTTTGCAAATGAAGCAATAACTTATCCATCGCTCGATACCCTAGAGCTTCTAATAAATCAGAACGCTCAATAGTTTCTGCGGCATTAAGGTCGGCTATTGTTCTGGCAACTCTTAATATTCTGTGCCAAGCTCGGATGGAAAGACCTAACTTATTTAATGCATGTTCTAAGAATAATGCATCTTTTGCGGTTAGTAGGCAAAATTGTGTGGTTTCTCTTGGCGTTAGTAAACTATTAATTTTTCCGGCTCGCCTAAGTTGCCTATTTCTGGCTTCGATAACTCTTTGTCTGACGTGTTCACTTGTTTCACCTTGATTGGTTTGGCTACTCAATGAACCGAGAGGTAACAATGGAATTTCTATAGAGAGATCAAACCGGTCAATAAAAGGCCCTGATATGCGTGAAAGGTAACGTAGGATACGGGAAGGAGCTGAACGACTCATTTCTCCTTGGTAATGACCTGTTGGGCTAGGGTTTAGAGCTGCAACTAACTGAAAACTAGCGGGATAGCAAACTTTTGCTTTTGCTCGAGAAATACTAATTTTTCGGGATTCTAGTGGTTCTCGTAAAGAATCGAGTACTGAGCGGCTAAATTCTGGTAATTCATCTAAAAATAAAACACCGTGATGTGCAAGTGAGATCTCGCCAGGCTTGGGAAGAGAGCCACCGCCAATTAAAGCTGCAATTGATGCGCTATGATGGGGCGCTCTAAAAGGCCTTATCGGCCAATTCATGTCTTCTTTTGTATTTTCACTCAAGCTATGTAATGAAGCAACTTCTAACGCTTCCTGAGAGGTTAATGGGGGAAGTAAAGTCATTAGCCGACTGGCTAACATCGTTTTTCCTGTTCCTGGCGGACCCAATAAGAGTAAATTATGCCCACCAGCGGCACAGATTTCTAATGCTCGTTTACCATGTTCTTGGCCAATGATATCGTTAATATCACCTTCTTGCTTGATTGAGAGAGGTGCTTGGTGAATTTGTTGATTACAAAGCAATGTGTTTTTGTTATGTAAAAAATGACAAAGCTCCAATAAGGATGTTGCGAAATAAACGCTATTATCTGGAAGTAGGCCTAATTGATGTTGATTCTCCATAGATAGTATTAAGGAGCGTTGTTGTTTTAATGCTGATTGGGCGGCAGGAATAGCACTGCTGACATAGCGAACATCGCCAGATAAAGCAAGTTCACCTAAAAATTCATACTGTTTTAATGGCTCGTGGGGGAGCTGTCCTGATGATGCGAGTATGGCAATCGCGATTGCAAGATCATACCGACCACTTTCTTTTGGTAAGTCAGCTGGAGCTAAATTAACCGTCATTTTTTTAGCTGGATATTCAAATCCGCTATTTAGTAGAGCGCTTCGAACTCTATCTCTTGCTTCTTTTACGGCCGTTTCTGGTAGCCCAACGAGTGTTAAACCTGGGAGCCCATTACTAATATGTGCTTCAACAGTAACAAGAGGTGCTTCTAACCCAATTGATGCTCTAGTGTAAACAATCGCTAATGTCATGAGCCCTCCAATATTATTTACAGAGTAATATTCTGCTAAAAATAATTTGATTTATCTTGAATAGATAACATGTTTGCGAAGCCGCTCGATAATTTAATTACTTAGTTACTGAGTTGTTTCAATTTACTACGAGTGGCTTCGAAGCTAGGTTATAACTGGGATTGTGTTAGTTTCATGGAGCGAGGATACTATGCCGAGCTTGGTTATGCATAAGAAAAAGTAATTAATTATGTGGGGTGAGTTTTAATGGTGCCAAATGACTAATATGGATGATGTAGCTGATTATGCTATGTATTCTATTGAATTTTACTGAAGAATGGCTATTTAAGTAGTTTATAATGCTAATTTCATTGTTATTATATGATTTTAAAGTAATTTAATGTTTTGAAAATAAATAAATTAAATAAAAGTTGTCAAAACGCCTTTAAAATGATAACTCTAAATAATAGATGATTAAGAATATTGAAAAAGTAAAACACATGAACGCATTTATCCAAGCAGTTAGCCTAATTATTATTAGCGTGGTGGTGATTATTATCCCACCGTGCGGGGCTGCACTTGGACGACGAAGGCTAAAATAACAGCCAGATCTCACGAGAACCCCGCACCGAAAGGCGCGGGGTTTTTTTTGACATAAATGTTGATTGATGCAAGCACACTAAATAAAACATAACAAATACAAATAGATAAAGTAGACAGACAGGAGATAAAGCATGAACGGAGCACAATGGTTAGTTCAAGCATTGCGAACACAGGGAGTTGATACCGTATTTGGGTATCCTGGTGGCGCAATTATGCCAGTTTATGACGCATTGTATGATGGTGGAGTTGAGCATTTATTGTGTCGACATGAGCAAGGGGCTGTAATCGCGGCAATTGGTTATGCACGATCAACAGGAAAGACAGGGGTGTGTATTGCAACATCTGGTCCTGGTGCAACAAATGTTATCACGGGGCTAGCGGATGCATTATTAGACTCTGTTCCTGTTGTCGCCATTACTGGTCAAGTCGCTTCTGAATTTATTGGAACCGATGCTTTTCAAGAAATCGACGTCTTAGGGTTGTCTCTAGCTTGTACTAAGCACAGTTTTTTGGTTGAAGACATCGAGGATTTACCTCGCATTCTTGCTGAGGCTTTCGCAATCGCAAATAGTGGGCGACCAGGGCCTGTACTGATTGATATTCCGAAAGATATTCAGCTACAACACGCTGAGTTGTCTCCGTTTTTAATGCCGGTAGAGCAAGAAGTCACGTCACCTTTATCAGAAATCCAACAGGCAAGAATGCTATTAGAACAATCAGAAAAGCCTATGTTGTACGTTGGTGGCGGTGTTGGAATGTCAGGTGCCGTAAAAGAATTACGCGAATTTATTGAGTTTACAGGTATTCCTTCAGTTGCAACATTAAAAGGGCTTGGTGCTGTGAGCCCTTTAGATGAAAACTATTTAGGCATGTTAGGTATGCACGGTACTAAAGCGGCCAATATTTCTGTGCAGCGCTGTGACTTACTCATCGCTGTTGGTGCTCGTTTTGATGATAGGGTAACAGGTAAGTTAAATACTTTTGCACCGAACGCCAAAGTGATTCATATCGATATAGACCACGTAGAATTGGACAAATTACGTCAAACGCATGTTGCGTTGCATGGTGATGCAAAAGTATTACTACCTGAATTAATGCTTAAAAAATCAATAGCACCTTGGCAGCAGGAAGTTCAGCAACTTAAAAAAGAATTCGGTTGGCGTTATGACCATCCTGGTGAGCCTATTTATGCACCACTGTTACTGAAACAACTGTCGGATAAAATGCAGCCAAATACGGTTGTTACTACCGATGTAGGGCAACACCAAATGTGGTCAGCACAACATATCACCGTTGATGGCCCTGAAAATTTCTTAACCTCAAGTGGGCTTGGAACCATGGGGTTTGGTATCCCTGCGGCAATTGGAGCACAGGTTGCTAGGCCTGAAGATACGGTTGTTTGTGTATCAGGAGATGGCTCATTCATGATGAATGTCCAAGAGCTGGGAACCATCAAACGTAAGCAACTTCCTGTAAAAATTCTTTTAATCGACAACCAGCGCTTAGGCATGGTTCGCCAGTGGCAAGAACTGTTTTTCGAACAGCGTTATAGCGAAACTATTTTAACAGACAACCCTGATTTTGTGGCATTAGCCAGCGCGTTTGGTATTAAAGGCCAACGGATCACAGATAAGTCGGAAGTTAATGCGGCATTAGATGAATTACTTAATAGCGAAGGTGCCTATTTATTACAGGTATCAATTAATGAACTAGAAAATGTCTGGCCGTTGGTTCCGCCTGGGGCTAGTAATGAAAAAATGATGGAGAAACCATTATGATGCAACATCAAATCTCGATATTAGCCCGTTTCCGTCCTGAGGTTTTAGAGCGTATATTAAGGGTCACTCGCCATCGTGGATTTCGTATTAATGCCATGAATATGGGGCAATCGACAGACGGCGACAATGTTAATATTGAACTCACTGTAAGTAGTCAAAGGCCATTAACCCAGCTTTGTGCACAGTTAACCAAGCTTTCAGACATTACAGAAGTTGAAGTACTACAACAAGAATCACGACTATTACGCACACAAAGTGCAATGTAAGGAATATACAAATGACTAAGAAAGCTGACTTTATTTGGTTTAACGGTGAAATGACGCCATGGGCTGATGCAAAGGTTCATGTTATGTCTCATGCTCTGCACTATGGTACATCGGTGTTTGAAGGCGTCCGTTGTTATGACTCGCACAAAGGTCCTGTGGTCTTCCGCCACCGTGAACATATGCAACGTTTGCATGATTCAGCAAAAATTTACCGTATGCCCGTCAGCTATAGCGTGGAAGAGTTAATGGAAGCATGCCGTGCAACTTTGCGTAAAAATAACTTAGTCAGTGCGTATATTCGTCCATTAGTGTTTATTGGTGATGTTGGTATGGGAGTTAACCCACCAGACGGTTATAACACCGATGTTATTTTAGCTGCGTTCCCATGGGGTGCGTATTTAGGTGAAGAAGCGTTAGACCAAGGTATTGATGCCATGGTGTCTTCTTGGAATCGTGTTGCACCAAACACCATTCCTACAGGGGCAAAAGCAGGTGGCAACTATTTATCTTCTCTACTAGTTGGTAGCGAAGCTCGTCGCCATGGTTACCAAGAAGGTATTGCATTAGATGTTCACGGATATCTCTCTGAAGGTGCTGGGGAAAATATTTTTGAGGTGAAAGACGGCATTCTGTATACGCCTCCGTTCACATCATCTGCATTACCGGGTATTACGCGTGATGCAATTTTAACCTTAGCAAAAGATTTGGGTATTGAAGTTCGTGAGCAAACACTATCACGTGAATCTCTCTATCTTGCTGATGAAGTCTTCATGACAGGAACCGCTGCAGAGATCACTCCGGTTCGTAGTGTCGATGGTATCCAAGTCGGCATTGGCCGTTGTGGCCCAGTAACCAAGCAAATTCAGCAGGCGTTTTTTGGCTTATTTGATGGTACAACAGAAGATAAATGGGGCTGGTTAGATCCAGTAAACCCTTAATAATTAAATTTAAATAGATGTTACAGGCGGACGTTCCCCGCCTGTTTTAAACACGGGAGTTAAAGATATGCCTAAGTACCGTTCAGCAACAACAACTCATGGTCGTAATATGGCTGGGGCTCGTGCATTATGGCGTGCAACAGGCATGACTGATGCTGATTTTGGAAAGCCCATTATTGCTGTTGTTAACTCATTCACACAGTTTGTTCCAGGCCACGTACATTTACGTGATTTAGGCAAATTAGTTGCAGAGCAAATTGAAAATGCAGGTGGTGTTGCGAAAGAGTTTAATACAATCGCTGTTGATGATGGGATTGCCATGGGACATGGCGGAATGTTGTATTCCTTACCTTCCCGTGAATTAATTGCGGATTCTGTTGAATATATGGTGAACGCACACTGTGCGGATGCCATGGTGTGTATTTCAAACTGCGATAAAATCACCCCAGGCATGTTGATGGCGTCATTACGTCTGAATATTCCGGTTATTTTTGTTTCGGGCGGTCCAATGGAAGCAGGTAAAACCAAGCTTTCAGATCAAATCATCAAGCTCGATTTAGTTGATGCCATGATTCAAGGGGCTAACCCTAATGTGAGTGATGCAGATAGTGAGCAAATAGAACGTTCAGCATGCCCAACGTGTGGCTCTTGCTCAGGAATGTTTACTGCAAACTCAATGAACTGCTTAACTGAGGCGCTGGGGTTATCTCAGCCAGGAAATGGCTCATTGTTAGCGACTCACGCAGACCGCGAAACTTTATTTATCAATGCAGGTAAGCGCATTGTTGAATTAACCAAACGCTATTACGAACAAGATGATGAAAGTGCGTTACCACGCAATATCGCTAATAAATCTGCATTTGAAAATGCGATGACGTTGGATATTGCCATGGGTGGTTCAACTAACACAGTCCTGCATTTACTTGCAGCTGCTCAAGAAGCAGAGATCGATTTCACCATGGATGATATCGACCGTTTATCACGTAAAGTCCCACATTTGTGTAAGGTTGCACCGAGTACACAAAAATACCATATGGAAGATGTTCACCGTGCTGGTGGTGTCATCGGTATTTTAGGTGAACTGAGCCGTGCAGGTTTATTGCAAGAAAACGTGACGAATATTTTAGGTCTGAGCTTCCAAGAAACATTAGCGCAATATGATGTGATGTTAACAAAGGATGAGGCCGTTAAATCAATGTTTTCCGCGGGCCCTGCTGGTATCCGTACAACAAAAGCCTTTTCACAGAATTGCCGCTGGCCGTCATTGGATACTGACCGTGAGAATGGGTGTATCCGTAGTATTGAGCATGCGTATAGTTTGGATGGGGGACTGGCTGTCCTGTCTGGAAATATTGCAGAAGATGGCTGTATTGTTAAAACCGCTGGAGTTGATGAAGGCAGTTTAACATTCCGTGGCCCTGCCAAAGTCTTTGAAAGCCAAGATGACGCAGTAGAAGCTATTCTGGGTGGCAAAGTCGTTGAAGGCGATGTGGTTGTTATTCGCTATGAAGGGCCTAAGGGTGGTCCAGGCATGCAAGAAATGCTGTACCCAACCTCATATCTGAAATCAATGGGATTAGGCAAAAGCTGTGCGTTGATAACAGATGGTCGCTTCTCTGGCGGTAGCTCAGGGCTTTCTATTGGTCATATTTCACCAGAAGCAGCGAGTGGTGGCTTACTCGCATTAGTTCAAGATGGCGATATTATTGATATCGATATTCCAAAAAGAACGATGGTGCTGGATGTTAGTGAAAGTGAGCTGAATCAACGCCGTGAAGCGGAATTAGCTCGAGGCGACAAAGCTTATACTCCGCGTAATCGTCAGCGTGAGGTTTCTTTTGCTCTGCGCGCTTATGCTTCATTGGCGACGAGTGCAGACAAAGGTGCTGTTCGTGACAAGTCGAAATTAGGGGGCTGATTGTGGCAGCAGCAAAACCATTACCGGTTGCCCCAACCGGAGCAGATTACTTAAAAGCGGCGCTGAGTGCGCCGGTTTATGAAGCTGCGCAAGTAACGCCTCTTCAACAGATGGATAAAATATCTTCACGCTTGGGGAATACCATTTTAGTCAAGCGTGAAGATAGGCAGCCAGTACATAGCTTTAAGCTTCGTGGGGCTTACGCCATGATTGCAAATTTAACCGAAGAGCAAAAAAGCAAAGGTGTGGTGACAGCTTCTGCGGGGAACCACGCTCAAGGCGTTGCGTTATCAGCAAATCGTGTTGGTGTGAAAGCAAAAATAGTCATGCCAGTTGCGACAGCGGATATCAAAGTGGATGCAGTACGAAGCTTTGGTGGTGAAGCTATTTTACATGGCGCTAATTTTGATGAAGCGAAAGCGAAAGCCATTGCAATGGCCGCAGAGGATGGCTATACCTTCGTTCCACCTTTTGACCACCCTTCAGTGATTGCGGGGCAAGCTACGATAGCTCTCGAGCTATTGCAACAGGATGTGCATTTAGATCGAATTTTTATTCCTGTAGGAGGCGGTGGGTTAATTGCGGGCGTTGCTGTGATTATTAAGCAGTTAATGCCTGAAATTAAAATCATTGGTGTGGAGTCTGAAGATGCCGCTTGTTTAAAAGCCGCGTTAGAGGCTGGGCATCCTGTTGATTTACCACGTGTTGGCCTATTCGCAGAAGGAGTGGCAGTAAAGCGTATTGGAGATGAAACCTTCAGGTTGTGCCAGCAGTATGTTGACGATGTTATCACTGTTGACAGTGATTCCATTTGTGCTGCATTGAAAGATATTTTTGAAGATGTTCGCGCGATAGCAGAGCCTTCGGGCGCTTTAGCATTGGCCGGATTAAAAAAATACGTACAGCAGCATAACATTAAAGGTGAACGTTTAGCGCATATTTTGTCCGGTGCGAATATGAATTTCCATGGGCTGCGTTATGTTTCTGAACGCTGTGAAATTGGTGAACAACGAGAAGCTTTACTCGCAGTAACCATTCCTGAGCAAAAAGGCAGTTTCTTACGTTTTTGCCAGTTATTAGGCCATCGAGCCATTACGGAGTTTAATTATCGCTATACGGATGCGGACCCTGAACGCGCATGTATTTTTGTTGGGGTGCGTTTAAGTGGCCGTGATGGCGAGCGCTCGGAGATTATCCAAGAGCTTAGAAGTAACGGCTATGAAGTCGATGATTTATCAGATGATGAAATGGCAAAACTTCATGTGCGTTATATGATTGGTGGGCGTCCATCAAAGCCATTAGACGAAAGGTTATATAGCTTTGAATTTCCAGAATCTCCAGGTGCATTGTTGAGATTCCTAGAAACCCTAGGGACTCATTGGAATATAACGTTATTTCATTACCGTAGCCATGGTACAGATTATGGACGTGTGCTGGCGGCATTTGAACTGGCTGGGCCAGAAGTGCGTTTTGATAGGCATCTTGATGCGCTAGGTTATGAATATCATGATGAAACAGGAAACCCCTCTTTCCGTTTTTTCTTAGCACCACAAGATAACCAAAGAACTTTAGATTGAATTGTCTGGGAGTAACTCCCAAAACGCTTTAATTAATGGTTCACTCAGGCGTTTGCTTAATAGGCAAACGCCGAGCTCAAAAGGTTCTACCATTGAAATATTATCGAGCTGTGAAATACGGCTGCGTACGGGTTCTGGGCTGTTATCAACAACCACACTGGGAATTAAGGCGATACCGCACCCCAAAGCGACCATTGATACAATAGCTTCATGGCCTGAGACCGTCGCATAAATGACAGGGTTATTGATATTATGGCGACGGAACCAGAGCTCGATACGTTTACGGGATGGGCCGTGCTCAGGCAGGATAAAAGGGACGGTAGACCAATCAGGTTCAGCCTCTGTTACCATGCTTCGTACTGCACAGGGTAGTGATGGGGCAATCAAAACGAGAGGGATTTCGCCGATTTTTGCAAAACGGACGTTATCGGGTAAGCGCTCGGGTTTCCCTGCAATACCAAGATCAGCCTCATGAGTTTCCACTTTTTCAACGGCATCAGCTGCGTCACCTGTCGTGAGTTTAATTTCAACTAGTGGATGTAGCGCACGGAATTTGTCTAAAACTTCGGGTAAATGACTATAAGCTGCCGTAACTGAGCAAAAAAGATGCAGTTCCCCACTAAGTGATGGGCTTTGCTGATTGAGAGCATGTTGTAGTTGTTGATATTGCAATAATGTTTGTTGGGCAAATTGCTTAAGGTGCTCTCCTGCTTGGGTCAATTTAACTGAGCGGTTATCGCGCACAAATAGCGGATGACCAAGCTGTTCTTCGAGGCGTTGTATTTGGCGAGACAATGTGGAAGGGCTGACATGCATCGCTTTAGATGTGCGCCCGAAGTGGCAACTTTGTGCTAAATGCAAAAAAAGCTTGAGATCACGAATGTCCATTTTGCCCTCTAATAACATAATTAATGATGTTGCAGATATTGCAACATTGTATTGTTAATATATCAATTTAAGCAATGCTAAACATCGCATATAGTAAATCCATAAACGCTCAAAAATGAGCGACAGACAGACTGTCTGACATAACGAACACAACAGAACAATGGAGTATGACAATGGCGAATTATTTTAACACATTGAATTTACGTGAGCAGTTAGCTCAATTAGGTAAGTGCCGTTTTATGCAGCGCGAAGAATTTGCGGATGAAGCGGGCTTCCTGAAAGGTAAAAAAATCGTCATCGTTGGTTGTGGGGCACAAGGTTTGAACCAAGGCCTGAATATGCGTGATTCAGGTTTAGATATTGCTTATGCATTACGTGATGAAGCAATTGCAGAGAAACGTGCTTCATGGCGTAAAGCGACAGAAAATGGCTTCAAAGTTGGCACTTATGAAGAATTGATCCCTACCGCTGATTTGGTTGTTAACTTAACGCCGGACAAACAGCATTCAGCCGTTGTTCGCGCTGTTCAGCCTATGATGAAACAAGGTGCAGCACTGGGTTATTCACATGGATTCAACATTGTTGAAGTTGGTGAAGAAATTCGTAAAGACATTACTGTTGTGATGGTAGCGCCAAAATGCCCAGGTACCGAAGTTCGTGAAGAATACAAGCGTGGTTTTGGTGTTCCAACTCTGATTGCAGTACACCCAGAGAATGACCCGAAAGGTGAGGGGATGGCGATTGCTAAAGCATGGGCGGCAGCGACTGGTGGCCACCGTGCCGGTGTTCTGGAGTCTTCGTTTGTTGCAGAAGTTAAGTCTGACCTGATGGGTGAGCAAACTATTCTGTGTGGTATGTTACAAGCAGGCGCATTACTGAGCTATGACAAAATGGTTGCTGACGGTGTTGAGCCAGGCTATGCAGGTAAATTAATTCAGTTTGGTTGGGAAACTATCACCGAAGCGCTGAAACAAGGTGGTATCACGCTGATGATGGACCGTTTGTCTAACCCTGCAAAAGTTCGTGCTTATGCATTATCTGAACAACTGAAAACTATCATGGCGCCATTGTTCCAAAAACATATGGATGACATCATTTCAGGCGAATTTTCTGCAACCATGATGGCAGACTGGGCAAATGATGATAAAAACTTGCTGACATGGCGTGAAGAGACAGGCAAAACGGCATTCGAAAATTACCCTGAATATGAAGGGAAAATTGCGGAACAAGAATACTTTGACCACGGTGTTTTGTTAGTTGCTATGGTTAAAGCGGGCGTTGAATTAGCGTTCGATACGATGTTAGAAGCGGGTATCTTAGAAGAATCAGCTTACTATGAGTCCCTGCATGAGTTACCACTGATTGCAAATACCATTGCTCGTAAGCGTTTATATGAAATGAACGTGGTTATTTCAGACACAGCAGAATACGGTAACTATCTGTTCTCATTTGCAGCTGTGCCAATGCTGAAAGAATTCATGACTAAATTACAAGCGGGCGATTTAGCGAAGCCAGTTGCAGATAATGGCACTGATAACGCACAGTTACGTGATATCAACGAAGCTATCCGTAACCATCCTATCGAGAAAATCGGTAAGACGTTACGTGGTTATATGACGGATATGAAGAAGATTGCGGTCGGCTAACTCATTTTTCGTCACTCTTCGCGTGATAGGCGCGTTGGCTGCACTCGGTTACCCAAGTCACATACTTGTGTATTCTCTTTGGGATAACCTAATTTTTCGTCGCTCTTCGCGTGATAGGTGCGTTGGCTACACTCGGTTACCCAAGTCACATACTCGTGTATGCTCCTTGGGATAGCCTCCTTTGCCGCCTTCCTCTAACGCGAATAGTTTAGAAAAATGTATTGGTGGTATAAAAGAAAAAGAACAAAACCACATCATTTCTGATGAATGATGTGGTTTTTTGTTTTTTATAAATAGAGAAGATCGTTGCTCAAGAGTTGGGTCGGTTTCTGCTACAATCTGTAGCGAATTCCTTTTTGAATAACTAAGTGATGTAGAAAACCATGCGATTAAACCCAAGCCAGCAGCAGGCAGTTGAATATGTAGAGGGTCCATGCCTTGTGTTAGCTGGGGCTGGGTCAGGTAAAACGCGTGTTATCACGAATAAAATTGCGCATTTAATTCGCCAATGCGGTTATCAGCCTCGACAAATTGCAGCGGTGACTTTCACCAATAAAGCGGCGCGGGAAATGAAAGAGCGCGTGGCTCAAACCTTGGGGAAAAAAGAAGCACGCGGTTTGATCATATCCACCTTCCATACATTAGGGTTGGAAATCATTAAGCGTGAATATAAAGCGCTGGGTATTAAAGCCAATTTTTCGCTATTTGACGACCAAGATCAGATGGCATTATTGAAAGAACTTACCTTTGATTTATTGGAAGAGGATAAAGACTTACTCAAACAATTGATCTCAGCGATCTCAAATTGGAAAAATGATCTTATCTCGCCACAACAAGTGATAGGCCAAGCACGGAGTGAGAAAGAGCATCACTTTGCGGAGTGTTATCGCCGCTATGAACTTCATCTGAAAAGTTGCAATGTGCTGGATTTTGACGATTTAATCAGCAAGCCTACCTTGTTGTTATACCAAAATGAAGAAGTTCGCGAGCGTTGGCAGCAAAAAATTCGTTACTTGCTGGTGGACGAGTACCAAGATACCAATACGAGTCAATATCAGTTGGTTAAATTGCTTGTGGGGCAGCGAGCAAGGTTTACGGTTGTGGGCGATGACGATCAGTCAATCTATTCATGGCGTGGAGCAAGGCCACAAAACTTGGTTTTATTGAATCAAGATTTCCCTAAATTAAATGTCATTAAGCTTGAGCAGAATTACCGCTCATCAGAACGAATTTTAAAAGCGGCGAATATTTTAATTGCCAATAATCCTCATGTATTTGAAAAAAAATTATTTTCTGAATTAGGGTATGGAGCGCCACTTAAAGTCCTGACCGCGAATAATGAAGATCATGAAGCTGAAAGAGTGATTGGGGAGCTTATCGCACATCACTTTATTAATAAGACGGAATATAAAGATTACGCCATTTTGTATCGTGGCAACCATCAATCACGTATTTTTGAAAAAATGTTGATGCAAAACCGTATTCCGTATCGGATTTCAGGGGGGACTTCATTTTTCTCTCGCCCTGAAATCAAAGACTTGTTAGCTTATTTGCGAGTGCTTACTAACCCCGAAGATGATAGTGCATTCTTGCGTATTGTTAATACTCCGCGTCGAGAAATTGGCCCTAAAACTATCCAAAAACTTGGGGAGTGGGCAAACCAGCGGGGTAAAAGTTTATATCAAGCCAGCTTTGATTTAGGGCTTGAACAAATCTTAAAAGGCAAAGGATTAGAAGCATTACAGCGTTTCACTCATTGGATGGACAGTATTGTACGAACGTCGGAGCGTGAGCCTTTAATTGCGGTGCGTGACTTACTGCGTGAAATGGATTATGAAAGCTGGCTATATGAAACGTCGACCAGTACTAAAGCTGCCGAAATGCGAATGAAAAACGTCAACCAACTATTCACATGGATGAGTGAAATGGTTGAAGGCGATGAGCTCAATGACCCAATGACATTGAGCCAAGTGGTTACACGTTTTACGCTGCGCGATATGATGGAGCGTGGTGAGGATGATGAAGAATCAGACCAAGTTCAGCTCATGACGTTACATGCCTCTAAAGGCCTTGAGTTTCCTTATGTTTTTTTGGTTGGCATGGAGGAAGGGCTGCTACCACATCAAAGTAGTATTGATGAAAACAATATTGATGAAGAACGCCGTTTAGCTTATGTAGGAATTACGCGGGCGCAAAGAGAGCTATTCTTTTCTCATTGTCGTGAGCGTCGCCAATATGGTGAATTGATCCGTCCTGAATTAAGCCGTTTTCTCCTTGAATTGCCTCAAGATGATTTACAATGGGAGCAGCAGCGTAAAGTGGTTAGTGCGCAGGAACGTATGCAGAAGGGGCAATCAGCTTTAGCCGATATTAAAGCGCGTTTAGGGTTAAATAAAAAAAGTGAGTAACCGCAACTAATTGAATTTCCACACTAGAGTAGGTCTAGTGTGGAAAATATTATCAATTTGAACTATTACGTTCTTCCAACTCTAAAGCCCAATTTACATAGCCCTGCCATTGAACTTCTTGCTGTAAATTTTCCGCTCGTAGAGGGTGATCGGATAACCAACGATAAGGCAGCGTGATGGTTAGCCTTTGTGCATTCACATTAAGCCTTAGTGCTGGCAAGGTGTCATCACGTCTACGGCTCGCAAAAATAATGGCAAGGCGAAGTAAACGACATAAATTATATGCATGCTGCATAGGGAGCGCATTTTGTTGGCTTAATGGCGTTAAATCAACAGGGCCTTGCTGATTTATCAATAATGCAGCAAGTAACCGCTTTTGAGCTGGGGTAAAACCAGGTAAATCAAGGTGTGTTATGAGGTAGCTAGCGTGCTCGGGGCCTTTACGGAAATCAACACTCAAGCCAATTTCATGTAACGCGCATGCACTGGATAGTAAATCACGACAACGTGTATCTAAGCCCCAATCTTTCGCGACTTGTAAATAAAAATATTCTGCAAGTTGACGAACTCGGCTTGCTTGTTCGATATCGACTTGGAAGCGCCGCTGAATATTGCGAACGGTACGAGCGCGAATATCCTGCTCAATAGGAAGCTGTAGCATGCCATAGACAAGTCCTTCACGAAGTGCTCCGCCAGCGAGTGTCATGTTATCAATTTCTAATGCTTCAAAGATAGCGATCAAAATAGATAATCCGCTTGGAAAAACAAGAGCACGTTCGAAGGTTAGGCCATCAATTTCAAGCTCTTCAAGTTTTTGGCATTGAATGGCTTTACGCTTAAGCTGTTGTAATTTAGAAAGTGTGATCAGTTCATCCATGCCTTGGGCAATCATGATTTCCTGAATTGCTTGTACGGTGCCGGATGCACCAACACAAATCTTCCACCCATGTGTCTTAAGTGCATCTGCAATAGGGGCGATGACATTATGGGCAGCGGCTTGAGCTGCTGAGAAGTTTTCTTCTGTTAAACTTCTATCGCCAAAGTAGCGCTCAAGCCAAGTTACACAACCCATTTCAAGACTATAGAGTTGCTCCGCTTTTGCGCCTGTACCTGTAACGAGCTCAGTACTTCCTCCGCCAATATCAACTACTAAACGTTGGTCTGGCCCGCCAGTTGTATGTGCAACACCTTGATAAATTAAGCGAGCTTCTTCTTCTCCTTGAATAACTTTTACAGGGTTTCCTAAAATTTGGCTGGCTTTTTCGATGAAAATATCGGCATTTTTAGCTAAACGCAAAGTCGCAGTTGCGACAACACGAATTTGTGTATTCGGAATATCTTGTAAGTGTTCCGAAAACAGGCGTAAACATTGCCAGCCTCGCTCCATTGCTTGCTCAGAAAGTAGGTTGTTGTTGTCTAAACCTGCGGCAAGACGAACTTTGCGCTTAACCCTAGAGATTACCTGAATGCTACCAGCAGTTTCACGTACGACTAGCATATGAAAACTGTTTGAGCCTAAATCGATGGCGGCATAAAGAGAAGAAGATTTCAGCATATCGTTTTTACTCAGCCTGGACGTTTATGGTTGTTACGTGGGCCATTGTGGCGACGCTGCGAATTCGAATTACGACGTGGGCCTCCAGGGCGTGGGCGATGGCGGCGTTTTGGCGCAGGTAAATCACTCAATAATGCATCACTGTTATATTTACTAACAGGGATTGAGTGTTGGATATACTCTTCAATAGCAGGCAGGTTAAGTGAATATTCTTCACACGCTAAGCTAATTGAGTTTCCACTTTCACCCGCACGACCCGTACGGCCAATACGGTGTACGTAATCTTCGCAGTCATCAGGTAAGTCGTAGTTAAATACATGAGTTACTGATGGAATATGTAAACCACGAGCTGCAACATCAGTTGCCACTAAAATATCTAAATGGCCTTGTGTGAATTGCTCTAATATACGCAGTCGTTTTTTCTGTGCGACATCGCCAGTTAATAAACCTACACGATGGCCATCGGCAGCTAAATGCGCCCAAATATCATCACAACGGTGTTTTGTATTGGCGAAAATAATACAACGCTCTGGCCACTCTTCTTCAAGAAGCGTTTGGAGCAGGCGCATTTTTTCTTCATTAGAAGGGTAAAATAGCTCTTCTTTGATACGGTGACCTGTTTTTTGCAAAGGTTCGACCTCAACATATTCAGGGTTGTTCATTTGTTCGAAGGCTAATTCTCTGACTCGGTAAGATAAAGTTGCAGAAAACAGCAAATTAAGCCTTTCTGCGGCACCTGGCATACGACGGAAAATCCAGCGGATATCTTTAATAAATCCAAGGTCATACATGCGGTCGGCTTCATCAAGTACCACAACCTGAATCGCACTTAGGTCGACATGGCCTTGTTTTGCGTAGTCGATTAAACGGCCAGTTGTACCAATGAGGATATCAACACCGTTTTGTAAAACCTTAAGTTGCTCATCATAGCCGTCACCACCGTATGCTAGCCCCATTTTCAGGCCAGTGTACTCAGCTAGCTCTTTAGCATCCGAATAAATTTGTACTGCGAGTTCGCGTGTCGGCGCCATGATTAGTGCACGAGGCTGGTTCGCTTTTTTACCCTCGATAGCTGGGTGAGTTAATAAATAATGAAATGTAGACGTTAAAAAAGCTAACGTTTTACCTGTACCAGTTTGCGCTTGACCCGCCACGTCTTTGCCTTCGACAGTAAAAGGCAAGGTGGACGCCTGTATAGGCGTGCAAAAATTGAAGCCTTTTTTATTCAGTGCTTCAATGACTTTAGGGTGCAATGCGAAGTCGGAAAACTTCTTTTCTGTCAAGTGTGCTTTACTCATAGTATGTTAGAATATCAGTTAACGGTTGGTTTACGAAAGTGTATCTTTTGAAATAAAGCATACTGCTGCCAATAATGTTACACTAAGTCTGCAAAAGATGATCCTTTGGAGTACAACATGAGCGATAAAATTATACATATAACTGATGCAAGTTTTGCAACTGAAGTTCTGAACGCAAGTTCACCTGTTCTCGTCGATTTTTGGGCAGCATGGTGTGGTCCTTGTAAAATGATCGCGCCTATTCTTGATGAAGTTGCTGAAGAATATACAGGCAAACTGACTATCGCAAAACTGAATATTGATGAAAACCCAGGTACCGCTCCAAAATATGGAATTCGTGGTATCCCGACCTTGCTTTTATTCAAAAATGGTGAAGTCGCAGCAACGAAAGTCGGTGCATTATCAAAAACGCAACTGAAAGAATTTTTAGACGAAAATCTGTAAGTTATCGTTATATGTAAGCTAAAACGTTTAGCGGTATATCTATTTTATCTAGAGAGCCGCTAGACGTCTTCACTTAAGCATGATAAGTTATCCTCATTCCTCGTATAGCACCCATATGAATTACCTTGTATTCCATTGCTCTTATCTTACATATATAGCTTGTTAGTTCAGTATTGTGATGATTGTTTCGTAATGATTGTTATTGATCAAAAACTGATGGCGTAATGATTTTAAATATGAAAATTGAAAGTTTAGACATTGAGTTATAGTCGTATTCAATATCTTTGATTTCAATGTATCTCTCATATGAATTAAAGATAGTGCGTAAACGAACATAATGAAATTCAATATTTTTATATCATAGGGATGTAAAAATGAAGTGGGAGAAGGTTGGCACTTAGCAGTTATGTGTTTTTTAATGCTAATCTGCCATTAAATTTGCGATATTGGGATGGATGTTGTCCTAAATGTACAAAAAACTATTGCTAATATTGCGTGTGTTTCTAATAATATGTCACACATCATCAAGATGAGATGCATTCAGATGTTAGAGCAATCTTAGTAATGGCTAGCACAAGATTTTTTGCATTGTTGTTTGCTTTTGGTAAAAATTAGTGAGCAACAGGGCAGTATAAAGTTAAACTGGCACTTAATAATAAGCTGCCGTCAATTTACGTTCATAGTTCGAGAATTACCCCGAGTTAAAGAACCCACCATTATGAATCTTACCGAATTAAAAAATACGCCAGTATCAGAATTGATTACGTTAGGCGAAAACATGGGGCTAGAGAACTTAGCCCGTATGAGAAAGCAGGATATTATTTTCTCTATCTTGAAGCAGCATGCGAAAAGTGGCGAAGATATTTTCGGCGATGGCGTACTGGAAATATTGCAGGATGGATTTGGTTTCCTCCGTTCAGCAGACAGTTCTTACCTCGCAGGTCCTGATGATATCTACGTTTCTCCTAGCCAAATCCGCCGTTTTAACCTACGCACAGGTGACACAATCTCAGGGAAAATTCGTCCACCTAAAGAAGGTGAACGTTACTTTGCTCTCCTGAAAGTCAATGAAGTTAACTACGACAAACCTGAAAATGCCCGCAGTAAAATTCTATTCGAAAACCTAACCCCATTACATGCAAACCGTCGTCTGCGTATGGAACGTGGTAATGGTTCAACTGAGGATTTAACTGCACGTGTATTGGACCTTGCGGCTCCAATCGGTCGTGGTCAACGTGGTTTGATTGTTGCTCCACCGAAAGCGGGTAAAACAATGTTACTGCAAAATATTGCAGCAAATATTGCACACAATTACCCTGATTGCGTTCTGATGGTTCTGCTAATTGATGAGCGCCCAGAGGAAGTGACAGAAATGCAACGTTTGGTCAAAGGTGAAGTTATTGCTTCAACATTTGATGAGCCTGCTGCACGTCACGTTCAAGTTGCTGAAATGGTAATTGAAAAAGCAAAACGTCTAGTTGAACATAAAAAAGACGTTATCATTTTACTCGACTCTATTACGCGTCTAGCCCGTGCATATAACACCGTAGTACCTTCGTCTGGTAAAGTATTAACCGGTGGTGTGGATGCGAATGCATTACACCGTCCAAAACGTTTCTTCGGTGCTGCTCGTAATGTTGAAGAAGGTGGAAGCCTGACAATCATTGCAACGGCACTGGTTGATACCGGTTCGAAAATGGATGAAGTTATTTACGAGGAATTTAAAGGTACAGGTAACATGGAACTGCACCTTTCTCGTAAAATTGCAGAAAAACGTGTGTTCCCTGCAATAGACTACAATCGTTCAGGTACGCGTAAAGAAGAGTTACTTACATCGCAAGATGAATTACAAAAAATGTGGATCTTACGTAAGATTATTCATCCAATGGGCGAAATAGATGCGATGGAGTTCCTCATTAGTAAGTTAGCGATGACGAAAACCAACGAAGAGTTCTTTGACTTTATGAAAAGAGCCTAGCCGTTAAGGTTCGCTGTGTTTTATAAATAGGTGCCAGTTATGGCACCTATTTTTTTGTTTTTATACACCGCGTTAGTTCATAAAAATTAAAACATATCATATTAAATCAGGCCTAATATTTTGCCGATTTAGTTTCAATAGATTAAGATGATGTTTTATTACTTTGTTTATAAATAACGTTAAATAAATAGGCGAAGTTTTTATTAAAAATTAATAATGCACTATAAAAATATCAGTAATATGATGTTAACATTATGAATCAAAAGAAAAATGTTATGTTTATATTTGTTTTGTGACTAGTGTTAAATTTATTTTCATCACTTTATTATTTAATCATCGAGTGCTTATTTAAGCACCAGTCGATTAACTCGATTCTAGAGTGTTGTTTTTATGGCATGCATATTGCAGCTATTCAGTATAAAATTACGGGATGTTTCGTTATTAAATCAAACACCCTAATAAAGTGTAAGAACTAATAATGTTGCAGGAATTTCTTTATGAATAAAGATTCGTCTTATAGCAGATTTCAGTACCAAGATGATAATGCATTGGCTCCTGCTTGTTTATCGGCATTTGCCAAAAAAAATTTAGTTTTGAAAGTTAAATATAAAGATTAAGAGAGTCGAACAGTGGACACCATACACTTTGTAACCAATCTCTTCTACGTTTTCTTGTTTTCATTAGTTTTTATTTTTCTGGCTCGAGTTGTTGCAATAAAAATCGGGTTGGTTGATAAGCCTAATTTCAGAAAGAAACATGTAGGATTAGTTCCCCTTGTTGGGGGAATTTCCGTTTTCTTTGGGATCTGTTTTGCATTTTATATTACAGGTGAATACATTCCTCATAAGTGGCTATATATCGCTTGTGCGGGGTTATTGGTCTTTATTGGCGCATTAGATGATAGGTTTGATATCAGTGTGAAATTAAGGGCTGGTATTCAAGCAGTCGTTGCCGTTGTTATGATGACAGCGGCAGGATTGAAACTTGAGTCACTCGGTCATGCCTTTGGACCATGGGAACTCGTACTTGGCCCATTCGGTTATATCGTTACCTTATTTGCAGTATGGGCAGCAATCAATGCTTTTAACATGGTTGATGGTATTGACGGGTTACTCGGTGGTTTATCTTCTGTTTCTTTTGGTGCTCTCGGCTTTTTGCTATATCAAAACGGTAACTATGCGTTAGCATTTTGGTGTTTTGCCTTTATTGCAGCTATTCTTCCTTATATTCTTTTAAATTTAGGCGTGTTAGGTCGCCGTTTTAAAGTCTTCATGGGGGATGCGGGAAGTACACTGATTGGGTTCACGATTATTTGGATCCTTGTGGCTTCGACTCAAGAGGAAGTCCATCCGATTAACCCAGTTACGGCCTTATGGATTATTGCGATCCCTCTAATGGACATGGTTGCCATTATGTATCGCCGTATTCGTAAAGGTATGAGCCCATTTTCACCTGATCGCCAGCACATTCATCATTTAATTATGCGTTCTGGTTTTACACCCAAAGGGGCATTTGTGCTGATTACATTATCAGCGGCTGCTTTAGCGTGTGTTGGTATTATTGGTGAGCACTTAACATTTGTACCTGAATGGGTAATGTTGGCATTATTTTTGCTTGTATTTATGATGTATGGTTACTGCATCAAACGAGCTTGGAAAGTCGCCCGTTTTATTAAGCGAGTGAGACGTAGAGCACGTAGAGGAGCAGTACGGTAACGACAAAACGAAAATAGAGGTTCTGTGCAGTGAATAACTCAGAAACACAACCGAGTCAGCATCAATCGCCAATAGAGCCGGAATTGGATATCCGTGGTTTATGTCGCTCATTGTGGCAAGGTAAAATTTGGATCGTTGCATTTGCCGTTATTTTTGCTGCAATTGCCTTGGGAGCGTCCTATTTTATGCAGCCTAAGTGGAGTGCGACAGCAATTACGGATTTACCCACCGTCAATAATCTGGGAAGTTATTATTCTCAGCAGCAGTTTCTGCGCAACCTCGATTCCCGTATTAATAATACGGGACAAGAAGGGCAATTACCGACAATTGCAAAAGAAGCTTATCAAGAATTCACAAAGCAGCTCGGCTCTTATGATACACGTCGTCAGTTTTGGCTAACTACGGATTACTATAAGCAGCGCTTAGAGAATGACCCTAAAGCAGATGCCGCATTATTGGATGAGCTCATTAACGATATTGAGTTTACGCCAGCAGATGAAGTCAAAAATTTAACCGATAGCATTAAATTAGTGGCGGAAACATCCGCAGATGCGAACCAGCTATTACGTCAATACACTCAGTTTGCTAACCAACGTGCCACAACTAATCTTAACGATGAAATTAAAGGTACTTGGGCAACAAAGATGCAATCCATGAAAGCATTGGTTAAACGCGAAGATATGGTGGCAAAGGCCGCTTACGAACGACGTTTAAACGCGCTGGAGCAAGCACTAAAAGTTGCTGAAAAACAAGGTATTGTACGTAATCAAAGCGCAACACCTGTGGATGAAATTCCAGATTCTAAAATGTTTATGTTAGGTGCCCCTTTATTACAAGCACAGATTGAAACATTGAAAGCAACCGGGCCCGATCACGACAGTGATTACGACCAAAATATTGCCATGTTATCAACATTGAGCGTAGGGCCCACCCTCCAAGATAATTTTCAAGCATATCGCTATTTACGAACTCCAGAAGAGCCTGTTAAACGCGATAGTCCTCGTCGAGCCTTTATGATGGTTCTGTGGGGAGCCATAGGGATGTTAGTAGGTGCCGGAGTGGTACTTGCTCGCCGCCGCCCATCTTGATTTTGGGATAAGCCACTGGTGAATTCATCAGTGGCATATAAAGTTATTAAGATTACAAAAGCAGCTCACTGCGAAAGATAAATATAAGAGAGTCACTGTGAAAGTATTGACTGTATTCGGCACACGACCTGAAGCCATTAAAATGGCACCACTGGTTCATGCATTGGCTGGGGATGCAGACTTTGAAGCCAAAGTTTGTGTTACAGCGCAGCATCGTGAAATGCTAGATCAAGTACTGAAACTGTTTGAGATCACGCCAGATTACGATCTCAATATTATGAAACCAGGGCAAGATTTAACGGATATAACTTGTCGTATTCTAGAAGGGTTGAAAAGTGTTTTTGCTGATTTTCAACCGGATGTTGTTCTCGTTCATGGCGATACAGCGACAACGATGGCAACTAGCCTTGCGGCATTTTACCATCGTATACCCGTTGGGCACGTTGAAGCTGGATTACGTACCGGAGACCTGTATTCTCCATGGCCTGAGGAAGCAAATCGTAAAATTGCAGGGCATTTAGCGATGTACCACTTTGCCCCAACCGAAAATTCACGCCAAAATTTGTTAAAAGAATCAATCCCTGACAGCCATATTTTTGTCACCGGTAATAGTGTGATTGATGCGTTATTGTGGGTACGTGATAAAGTCATGAGCGACCAGTATATGATGGAAAAACTGGCCGCAAATTATCCGTTTATCGACCCAAATAAAAAAATGATTTTAGTCACAGGACACCGTCGTGAAAGTTTCGGTGGTGGCTTTGAACGTATTTGTCATGCTTTGGCAGAAATTGCACAAGCGCATCCAGACGTGCAAGTTGTCTACCCTGTTCACTTAAATCCAAATGTGAGTGAACCTGTTAAGCGTATATTGCATGATATTGATAATATTATTTTAATTAGCCCTCAAGACTACCTACCGTTTGTTTATTTGATGAACCATGCTTATTTGATTCTAACAGACTCAGGTGGTATTCAAGAGGAAGCGCCTTCTCTCGGTAAACCTGTTTTGGTGATGAGAGATACCACAGAACGACCTGAAGCTGTTGATGCAGGTACTGTTCGTCTTGTGGGAACAGATACACAAAAAATTGTGAAAGAAGTTAATCGGTTACTGACAGATGACGCGGAATATCACGAAATGAGCCGCGCACATAACCCATATGGGGATGGTCATGCTTGTCAGCGTATTCTTGCAGCATTGAAAAGTAATCAGGTGAAATTATGAGTTTTGAAACTATTTCTGTTATTGGCCTTGGTTATATCGGTTTACCAACAGCAGCCGCCTTTGCATCACGTAAAAAACAAGTGGTTGGTGTCGATGTGAACCAACATGCCGTTGATACTATTAATCAGGGAAAAATCCACATTGTGGAGCCAGAACTGGATATCGTGGTCAAAAAAGCGGTTGAAGAAGGCCACCTGAAAGCCTTTACTAAGCCGCAACCTGCGGATGCTTATCTGATTGCTGTGCCTACGCCATTTAAAGGCGAGCACGAACCTGATCTCGCCTATGTGCGTGCAGCCGCAGAATCCGTTGCTCCCGTGCTGAAGAAAGGCGATTTAGTCATTCTTGAGTCGACATCGCCAGTAGGTACAACAGAGCAAATGGCCGAATGGATGGCCGCAGCTCGTCCTGATTTAACTTTCCCTCATCAAGCTGGCGAAGATGCAGATATCGATGTGGCATACTGCCCTGAGCGTGTGTTACCGGGCCAAGTGATGGTCGAATTAATTAAAAATGACCGTGTTGTTGGTGGTATGACGCCAAAATCCTCTTTGCGCGCAAGTGAGCTATACAATATTTTCCTTGAAGGTGAGTGTGTAATTACTAACTCAAGAACCGCGGAAATGTGTAAGTTAACGGAAAATAGCTTCCGTGATGTGAATATTGCTTTTGCGAATGAATTATCATTAATTTGTGCTGAGCAAGACATCAATGTGTGGGAATTAATCAGCCTAGCGAACCGCCATCCACGTGTTAACATTTTGCAGCCAGGTCCGGGTGTTGGTGGGCACTGCATCGCGGTTGACCCATGGTTTATCGTCGCACAAAATCCAAAACAATCACGCCTTATTCATACCGCTCGTTTAGTCAATGATGGCAAACCAATTTGGGTTGTTGATCAAGTAAAAGCGGCTGTAGCCGATTGCTTAGTGGAAACGGGTAAAAAAGCCAGTGAAGTGACAATCGCCTGTTTTGGCCTGTCATTTAAACCCAATATTGATGATTTACGTGAAAGCCCAGCGATGCACATCACCAAAATGGTGGCGAACTGGAACCCAGGTAAAACGTATGCAGTTGAGCCACACATTCACGAATTACCAACCTCTTTAAAAGGTATTTCTGAGCTGGTTTCGATTGAAAAAGCCGTTAATGAAGCGGATGTGATCTTAATGTTAGTTGACCACAATATGTTCAAAGGCATCCAAGGTTCTGCAATCCCACAAAAATGGGTTGTGGATACAAAAGGAGTATGGCGTTGAAACGCATTTTAATCACTGGAGGCGCCGGGTTTATCGGCTCTGCTGTTGTTCGTCATATTATTGAAAATACTGACGACAGCGCAGTGGTTCTGGATTGTTTAACCTATGCAGGTAACTTAGAGTCCCTCGCAACGGTTGCGAGCAACCCGCGCTATGCTTTTGAGCAGGTGAATATTTGTGATAGAGCTGCATTAGATGCCGTTTTTGAAAAATATCAACCCGATGCAGTGATGCATTTAGCGGCAGAAAGCCATGTTGACCGCTCTATCGATGGTCCAGCGGCATTTATCGAAACGAACATTGTGGGCACTTACACACTGTTAGAGGCGGCACGCCATTACTGGTCCGCATTGAATGATGAGAAAAAAGCAGCTTTCCGTTTTCATCATATCTCAACAGATGAAGTATATGGTGACTTAGAAGGACCTGATGGTTTCTTCACAGAAACAACGCCTTATGCACCAAGTAGCCCATATTCAGCATCGAAAGCATCGAGTGATCATTTAGTTCGTGCTTGGCAAAGAACTTATGGCCTGCCAACGATGATCACTAATTGTTCAAATAACTACGGGCCGTATCATTTTCCAGAGAAATTGATCCCATTAATTATTTTGAACGCCTTAGCGGGTAAGCCTCTGCCTGTTTATGGTAAAGGTGAGCAAATTCGTGACTGGTTGTTTGTTGAAGACCATGCACGAGCACTTCATTTAGTTGCTACAACCGCGCAACCTGGCACCACCTATAATATCGGTGGCCATAATGAGCGCCGTAATATTGACGTTGTAGAAACGATTTGTGAACTGCTTGAAGAGCTACGTCCGCAAAAGCCTGAAGGTG
Organism: Providencia sp. PROV223; assembly: GCF_028479245.1. NCBI lineage: Bacteria > Pseudomonadati > Pseudomonadota > Gammaproteobacteria > Enterobacterales > Morganellaceae > Providencia > Providencia sp. PROV223. The sequence goes on along the minus strand of NZ_JAMPNG010000002.1, from coordinate 450,122 downwards.
TGGCGCACTACCGTGACTTAATCACGTATGTGAAAGACCGGCCGGGCCACGATATGCGTTATGCGATTGATGCTGCGAAAATTGAGCGCGAATTGGGGTGGACGCCACAAGAAACCTTCGAATCAGGTATTCGCAAAACGGTGCAGTGGTATTTGAACAATGAAACGTGGTGGCGTCGCGTACAAGACGGTTCCTATGCGGGCGAACGTTTAGGTCTAGGAAATTAGGTGACAGTATGAAAGGTATTATATTAGCTGGAGGGTCGGGAACGCGTTTGCACCCTATTACTCGCGGTATTTCTAAACAGTTATTGCCTATCTACGATAAGCCGATGATTTACTACCCGCTTTCAGTTTTGATGTTAGCGGGAGTTCGTGAGATTTTAATTATCTCTACCCCTGACGACTTGCCGATGTTTAAACGTTTATTAGGGGATGGCCATGAGTTTGGGATTGAGCTGAGCTATGCGGAACAGCCATCACCAGACGGCCTTGCGCAAGCGTTTATCATTGGTGAAGAGTTCATTAATGGTGATTCATGCTGCTTAGTATTGGGCGACAATATCTTTTTCGGCCATTCATTTAGCCCAAAATTAAAATCTGTTGCTAAACGAGTAAATGGCGCAACCGTTTTTGGTTACCAAGTGATGGACCCTGAGCGCTTTGGTGTTGTGGAATTTGACGATAATTTTAAAGTACTGTCTATTGAAGAAAAACCGCTTAAACCTAAATCCAATTGGGCGGTGACAGGGTTGTATTTCTATGATTCACAAGTGGTTGAATTTGCAAAACAAGTTAAACCTTCTGAACGCGGTGAATTAGAAATTACGTCAATTAACCAAATGTATTTAGAACGTGGTGAATTAAACGTTGAATTGCTCGGTCGTGGCTTTGCTTGGTTGGATACAGGCACTCACGATAGCCTCATTGAGGCGGGTACTTTTGTACAAACCGTTGAAAAACGCCAAGGCTTCAAAGTGGCTTGTTTAGAAGAAATAGCATGGCGTAATGGCTGGTTGACAGACGAACAAGTCGCTTTTTCAGCGCAACAGCTGAAAAAAACAGGTTATGGGCAATATTTAGAGGATTTATTACGTGTCCGTCCGCGCCAGTATTGAGAGCTTGCCATGGGAGAGCGAATTTTTTCATCGCTCAACAGCAAAGTTGAATTTTACAGGGGATAACCTCGAAACTCTCCTTGCTTATCAAATGGATGAATACAATATAGTGCAAGCAAAAGTCGCAGCGTCTGAAACGCAGCTGATTGATGATTTAGCTGGTATGGGGTTTTCATTTGTTGAAGGTGAAATCGATTTCGCTCTTACTATTGGCACAGAAAATGCTTATTTAAAGGCTGGTTTAACAGCGGAAGACCACGTTATTGTTGCACAAGTGGATGATATCCCTACGTTGCGGCAAGCCGCTGAGTCTGTCTTTAGCAAAAGCCGCTTTAGAGCACCTTGGTACCGTGATGGTGATAGCGGGCAGTTTTATGCGTTGTGGATAGAAAAATCAGTTCTGGGTACGTTTGACCACACTTGTTTACTGGTTAAAGATGCGTCTGGTGCGGTATTGGGCTTCGTGAGTTTGCGGCACCTTGATGCAGAAACGGCACGGGTTGGCCTACTAGCGAAAATGCCAGAAGCGAAAGGGCAAGGTGTGGGGCGTAAGTTGATGTCAGCAGCATTTAATTGGTGTGTGGAACACCAAAAAAGACAGTTAAATGTGGCCACGCAAATCAGTAATGTTGCGGCATTAAATCTTTATTCACGTAGCGGTGCAGCAATTGCCAGTACCGCCTATTGGTTATACAGGGGACAACATGATTCCATTTAATAAACCACCCGTTGTAGGTACTGAATTAGAGTATATGAGACAAGCCATGGAAAGTGGCAAACTGTGTGGTGACGGTGGCTTCACGAAACGTTGTGAAGAATGGATGGAAAAACGATTTAATTGCCCAAAAGTGCAGTTAACGCCATCTTGTACGGCCTCATTAGAAATGGCAGCGATCCTGATTGATACTAAGCCAGGTGATGAAATTATCATGCCAAGCTTTACTTTTGTATCAACCTCTAACGCATTCGTATTACGTGGCGCTAAAATCGTGTTTGTTGATATCCGTCCGGATACCATGAATATCGATGAAACTAAAATTGAAGCTGCAATCACTGAGCGCACACGTGCCATCGTTCCTGTCCACTATGCAGGTGTTGCTTGCGAAATGGACACCATCATGGCTATCGCAAAAAAACACAATTTATTCGTGATTGAAGATGCGGCGCAAGGTGTGATGTCGACGTATAAAGGCAAAGCACTGGGGACTATCGGCCACATTGGCTGCTATAGCTTCCATGAAACTAAAAACTACTCTTCAGGCGGTGAAGGTGGAGCTACGCTTATCAATGATAAAGACCTGATTAGCCGTGCCGAAGTGATCCGTGAAAAAGGGACAAACCGTAGCCAATTTTTCCGTGGTCAAGTCGATAAATACACGTGGCGTGATATCGGCTCAAGCTACTTGTTGTCTGATTTGCAAGCGGCTTACTTATGGGCGCAGTTAGAAGAAGCAGACAAAATTAATGACCGCCGTTTACTACTATGGAAACGTTATGATGAAGCGTTGCAGCCACTGGTTGATGCAGGGCGTTTAGTCCTAGCAACTGTGCCGGAAGGCTTAAAACATAATGCTCATATGTTCTATATCAAACTCAAAGATATCGAAGAGCGTACTGAATTCAACGATTACATGAAATCTCATGGTATTTTGACGGTATTCCACTACGTTGCATTGCACACGAGCCCTGCAGGTATTGAGTTTGGCCGTTTCCATGGTGAAGATAAATACACGACATCAGAAAGTGACCGCTTAGTGCGTTTACCGATGTTCTACAACATGACTGATGACGAGCAGCAGACAGTCATTGAGCGAATCAAAGCGTTCTTTGCCTAATGTCTCTCGCTAAAGCATCGGTTTGGACTGCTGGGTCTACCCTGATTAAAATCGGGGTGGGCCTGTTAATTGTTAAATTATTTGCAGTCTCATTTGGCCCCAGCGGTGTGGGGCTGGCGGGTAACTTCCGCCAATTGATTACTGTACTAGGGGTATTATCAGGTGCAGGAATTTTCAATGGCGTCACAAAATATGTAGCAGAGCACCACCAAGACTCACAAAAATTATGTGCAGTACTGGGAACTTCATCGACGATTATTCTTGGGTTTTCAGCGCTACTTGCGCTTATCTTTTTGCTTTGCAGTGCGCCAATCAGCATGGCGTTATTTGATAGCGAAAAATACAGTTCGGTTATTCAAATTGTTGCCTTAATTCAAATGGGTATCGCGTATGCGAACTATTTTCTGGCTATTTTGAAGGGTTACCGAGACGCATCAGCAAACGCATTAGCCATTATTTTTGGTAGTGTAATTGGTGTAATTGCTTATTATTTATGCTATCTAGTTGGCGGGTATGAAGGTGCATTAGCAGGGTTAGCATTAGTCCCTGCGCTAGTGGTACTGCCTGCGGCTGGGATGATAATTAAACGCAAGCAATTTGCGTTATCGTCATTGAAGCCAGCATGGGACAAAGCGATTGCGACTAATTTAGGCAAATTTACGGTCATGGCGATGCTAACCGCAGTCACACTGCCAGTCGCTTATATCATGATGCGAAATCTGCTCGCCCAAACCTATAGTTGGGATGAAGTGGGGTTATGGACCGGTGTGACCACCATTTCAGATGCCTATTTGCAGTTTATTACCGCGACATTTTCAGTGTATTTATTGCCGACGCTATCGCGTTTGCAGCATAAAAATGAAATTTCCGCAGAGATTGTTAAGGCATTGAAATTTGTTTTACCTGCCGTTGCCGTTGTGAGTTTTACGGTTTGGTTACTACGTGATTTTGCGATTTGGTTGCTGTTCTCAAAAGAATTTACCGGAATGAGAGACCTGTTTGCATGGCAGCTAGTCGGTGATGTATTGAAAGTGGGGGCGTACGTATTTGGCTATTTGGTCATTGCCAAAGCCGCATTGCGTTTTTATGTCCTCACTGAAGTTAGTCAGTTTATATTATTAACGGGCTTTGCGCATTGGCTTATCCCTGAACATGGTGCAGTAGGCGCAACTCAGGCTTATATGGCCACTTATATTGTCTATTTTACTTTATGTTGTTGCGTATTTTTGATTTACCGTAGGCGAGCATGACAACCTTAATACATGTACTGGGATCGAATCTCCCACACCACAACCAGACGGTACTGACGTTTTTTAATGACGTCATTTGCCAAGAAATGGCTCCGTCATCAAAGCCGCATTTTATGGTGGTAAGCGATGATGCGCAGCTTGCTGACGCTTATCCTCAGCTAAAAATAGATGTTTTTGCGAATAAACAGGCCATTGCTAATAGTGTTATACAGCGTGCCAAGGCAGACCGCCGTACTCGCTTTTTCTTTCATGGGCAATTTAACGCCCCTATTTGGCTAGCACTATTATTTGGGCAAATTAAATCCCACCAGTTTTGGTGGCATATATGGGGAGCTGACCTCTATGAAGAGTCTAGCGCTCTAAAATTTAAGTTATTCTATATTTTGCGTCGTTTAGCGCAGAAAAAAGTAGGGCATGTGTGTGCAACACGTGGGGATTTGTGCTATTTCCACCAGTCGAACCCTAAAGTGCCTGCGTCAGTGTTGTATTTCCCAACACGAATGGACCCTGCATTGACAATAAGCGAGCCTAAGGTACGTGAAGGCTCTCAATTGACTATTTTACTGGGTAACTCAGGTGACCGTTCTAATCGCCATGTAGAGGCTCTGAGTGCGATTAAACAGCAATTTGGTGATGAGGTTAAGGTTATTGTCCCTATGGGCTATCCTGCCAATAACCAAAGTTATATCCAACAAGTTGAACAGGCTGCGAGTAGTGAGTTTACCTCAGGGCAAGTGGAAATCCTGAAAGAGCGCATGGAATTTAGCGAGTACCTTAATTTGCTCAAAACCTGTGACCTTGGCTATTTTATTTTTAATCGCCAGCAAGGTGTTGGCACCGTTTGTTTGCTAATCCAATTTGGCATTCCATTTGTAATTAGCCGTCAAAATACCTTTTGGCAGGATTTAACTGCTCAAAATGTCCCAGTCTTTTTCTATGGTGACAACCTGACGACACCGCTAGTGGATGAAGCTCAGCGCCAAATGAGCCTATTAGATAAACACCATATTGAATTTTTTGCTCCCAACTTTATTGAGGGCTGGAAAGCCGTTCTCAGTGCCGTGGAGGAGCGAGCATGACGCTGACGGAATTGGGCGGCTTAGCACTGGTCTACCTGATATCAATTATTTTTATTGGTACTTTGTTATACAAAGAGTTTTTACGGGCTCGGTTTAACTTCAATATTTTCTTTTCCATGCTGTATTTATTGACGTTTTACTTTGGTTTCCCATTAACCTGCGCGTTAGTTTTTCAATTTGATGTTGCCGTTGTGAAGGCTGATTATTTACTTTACGCTCAACTAGCAGCGACTAGTTTTTATGCGATTTATTATGTTGCCTATAAAACTCGACTTTCTAGGCAACCAGACGCACCACGGCGTGCGTTGTTTAGCATGAACAAAGTGGAAACGAATCTAACCTGTCTGTTATTGATACTGGTTGCAGTCGTGACAGTAGGTATCTTTTTCATGCAGAACGGTTTTTTGCTATTTAAGCTAAAATCCTATAGCCAAATTTTCTCCAGCCAGGTTTCTGGCGTGGCATTAAAACGCTTTTTCTATTTCTTCATACCGGCAATGTTGATTGTTTATTTCTTGCGACCAACACAGAAACGCTGGATTTTCTTCCTCGTTAGTACCGTCGCATTTGGTTTCTTGACCTATGTTATTGTCGGAGGAACGAGAGCGAACATCATCATTGCTTTCGCACTCTTCTTATTTATTGGGATTGTCAGAGGTTGGATTACGCTGTGGATGCTAGCCGCGGCTGGGGTCGCCAGTATTGTAGGGATGTTCTGGTTAGCCTTAAAACGCTATGGCTTAGATGTCAGTGGTGCTGAAGCATATTACACTTTCTTGTATTTAACGCGGGATACATTCTCCCCGTGGGAAAACTTAGCATTACTACTAAGCCATTATGATGAGATGGATTTTCAAGGTCTAGCTCCGATTATCCGTGACTTTTATGTTTTCATTCCTTCTTGGGTTTGGCCTGAACGCCCAGACACGGTATTGAACTCTGCCAATTATTTTACGTGGGAAGTGCTGAACAACCATTCTGGGCTGGCAATTTCTCCAACACTGATTGGTTCATTGGTGGTGATGGGCGGAGTGATTTTTATACCCCTCGGAGCTATAGTTGTGGGGCTTATCATCAAATGGTTTGATTGGATCTATGGCATGAGCCTGAAAGAACCAAATCGCTATAAGGCAGCCATTATGCAGGCATTTTGTTTTGGCGCCATTTTCAACATTATTGTTTTGGCTCGTGAAGGCGTGGATTCTTTCGTCTCACGGGTGGTTTTCTTCTGCTTAATATTCGGACTGTGTCTGGTGTTAGCGAAATTACTGTATTGGTTATTTGAAAGTGCAGGGCTTATTCGCACAAAAACAGCTTCTTTTTTAAGAAGCCAACAGCGTGAAAGCCGCTAAAGGAGTATCATGGAATCGTCATCAACTCAGTCTTCATCCGTTACACAGTCATCTATTCCACAATATAGTATTCGTGGTCATAATATTTGGGGTTTTAAAAATATGGCCCATTTTTTAGACTATTTATTTGCTGGTGGAGAAACAAAAACGGGAACACTTGTTGCGATTAATGCAGAAAAAGTGATGATCGCTGAACAAGATACGGCTTTAAATACATTACTAGGCCAAGCTGAATATTTATATGCTGACGGAATTAGTATTGTCCGTGCTATCCGTCGTAAATACCCACAAGCTGAAGTTTCTCGTGTCGCTGGTGCTGACTTATGGGAAGGGCTAATGGAAAGGGCCGGTAAAGAAGGCACGCCAGTTTTCTTAGTGGGTGGTAAACCCGAGATTCTAGAGCAAACAGAAAGCAAACTACGCTCGCAGTGGAATGTGAACATTGTTGGCTCGCAAAACGGCTATTTTACCGCTGAAGACCGAAGCGCATTATTCGAACGTATTCGCGCAAGTGGCGCTAAAATTGTCACCGTTGCGATGGGGTCGCCGAAACAAGAAATTTTTATGCGGGATTGCCGAAGTGTGTATCCAGATGCGTTATATATGGGCGTTGGTGGGACTTATGATGTGTTTACAGGGCATGTTAAACGCGCCCCGAAAGTGTGGCAAAACTTAGGTCTAGAATGGTTATATCGCTTATTATCTCAACCTTCCCGTATTACTCGACAGTTTAAATTACTGAAATTTTTAGGCTACTATTACGGTGGTAAGCTGTAGTTTTTGTAGTAGTTTGATTTATATTGTTATTTTCAATGAATTTAACTCACTGTAAGTAGGCTTAACAGGCTTACTTACAGTTCGCACGGTTCCGAATAGCTGGTCTCTTCCTTCAAATATTTCTATAATCCCTCAAAAATAAGTATGTTCGCATCAGTTTGTGCTCAATCTTGCGGCTATGGCATTTTTTTAATCGCCTAATTGATACTTTTCGAATAATTGCAGTGATTATTACTAACTGAGTTTCAATTAAAACTGCATTTTAATTATCTAATTTTGACAGGGGTATGTATGGGAAATCCACAGCAGGGGCTTCAACGTGGGTTAGAAGCGCGCCATATCGAGCTTATCGCGCTCGGGGGAACCATTGGCGTTGGTTTATTTATGGGGTCGGCCAGTACGCTGAAATGGGCGGGGCCTTCGGTTTTACTGGCATATATCATCGCCGGGATTTTTGTTTTCTTCATTATGCGTTCAATGGGGGAAATGCTATTTCTTGAGCCTGTAACGGGTTCTTTTGCTTCATTTGGTTATAAATACTTAAGTCCGTTTTGGGGGTGCCTGACTGCTTGGGGCTACTGGTTTATGTGGGTGGCTGTTGGTATTTCAGAGATCACTGCGATTGGTGTATATGCCGAATATTGGTTCCCGGATGTGCCTCAATGGATTTTTGCCATTATCGCGGTGGTATTAGTGGCATTAGCGAACTTAGCCGCTGTACGGCTGTATGGCGAGCTTGAGTTTTGGTTTGCCATGATCAAAGTCACTACGATTGTGGTGATGATTTTAATTGGTTTAGGGCTGATTTTTTTTGGTCTGGGTAATAACTTTGAGCCGATTGGGCTTGCGAATCTCACTGAACATGGTGGTTTCTTTGCCGGGGGCTGGAAAGGCTTTTTATTTGCTTTGTGTATCGTTGTGGCCTCTTATCAAGGGGTTGAGCTGGTTGGGATCACCGCGGGTGAAGCGAAAAATCCGCAAGTCACGTTAAAAAAAGCGATCAATAATATTTTATGGCGCATATTAATTTTTTATGTAGGCGCCATTTTTATTGTAGTGACGCTATTTCCGTGGACGGAAGTGGGTTCACAAGGTAGCCCGTTTGTCCTTACCTTTGCGAAAGTGGGAATTGTGTCCGCAGCGGCGGTAATTAACTTTGTGGTGTTAACTGCGGCGTTATCTGGTTGCAATAGTGGCATGTATAGTGGCGGGCGCATGCTGTACGCTTTAGCACAAAATAAGCAATTGCCTCGCTCATTATTGAAATTAACAAAAAATGGCGTACCGGCACGTTGCGTGGGCTTTACTATCCTATGCTTAGTCGCGGGATCAAGCTTGAATTACATCATACCGAATCCAGAGAAAGTCTTTGTTTATGTCTATAGTGCGAGTGTGTTACCAGGAATGGTGCCTTGGCTGGTGTTATTGACTAGCCAAATCCGTTTTCGTCAACAAAACAAAGAAAAACTTGTAGGGCATCCTTTCAAATCGATTCTTTTTCCATGGGTTAACTATGCGACCTTGCTCTTTTTAGCCTGCGTATTGATTGGAATGGCGATTAACCCAGATACTCGCTTATCTTTAATCGTTGGAGCCATCTTCTTAGGGGGTGTTTCTCTCCTTTATTTCATCATTCGCCTGTTCAATAACCGTAACGGAAAAGTTTAACGGCGGGGTTTTGATAGATTTTTATTAGGTGCATAGCGAAAAAGAGGGTAAATATGCTCTCTTTCTCAACGAAATGGATAAAAGGCAAGCAATCGATATTTTTATTTCAAAAAGGACTAGACAGCGGGAGGATAAATCCGTACTATCCTCTCCCGCAACGGCGTTAAGCGCCCGTAGCTCAGCTGGATAGAGCGCTGCCCTCCGGAGGCAGAGGTCTCAGGTTCGAATCCTGTCGGGCGCACCAGTTTTAGCGCTTCGCTACGGTTGGCAAAATGACGTTGTATGTAGTAATATAGCAACGCTTTGAAAAAAGTGAAGTTATGGTGGCTATAGCTCAGTTGGTAGAGCCCTGGATTGTGATTCCAGTTGTCGTGGGTTCGAGTCCCATTAGCCACCCCATTTTTTTGTGACATTGCGAGGGTGGCGGAATTGGTAGACGCGCTAGCTTCAGGTGTTAGTGTCCTATGGACGTGGGGGTTCAAGTCCCCCCTTTCGCACCACGAAGAAATGTAATAGTACTATTCACTATTAATAAGTACTATAAAAATTTCGGCGAGTAGCGCAGCTTGGTAGCGCAACTGGTTTGGGACCAGTGGGTCGGAGGTTCGAATCCTCTCTCGCCGACCAATTTAAAGAAACCCGTCTTAATCGACGGGTTTTTTGCGTTTTATACTCTTCACTCTTCACACTTCAAACCGTAGCGTTATTGGCTTCGTTCATCTACCCAAATCACATACTTATTCGTACTCATCGGAATATCTTTACTTGCCACTTAGCCATAACTTGAATTGCTTAGAGTATACTCGGGGGCGTTTCTTCAACGAATGACAGGGGTATGGTTAATTGCTTGTTTTTATTTGTAATTTAGCAGCTTATCTTACTTGTGTCGTAAAATAGATACAACCCATCATATCAATGTCGTCAAAAGGTGACACTTTACTAGTTGATTTATAAGGAAATATAAATAACTGTTTTATGATGTCTCTAAACTGCGACAAAATAGAGTGGTAAGTTTCGGGCAACATATTAGTGAATTTTTTAAAGATAGAGCGGTTTACTACCAAGAAGAAAAATAGTTGTGTAAAACCGAGGGATAGGAAAGAAACCAAAAGAGTGAGCTAAAAAAATACTGTTTTAAAAAAGTTGGCACGTATTGTGCATTATTGTATATGTAGATGCTCATCTCACTTCTTATGACAGCGAAGCTTCATAAACCCAGAGATGACGCAAAGCCGATTATCGGTGCCTATTGTCCACTTTAGATGATCAAGAGCTCATCCTCTTACCATCAACGAACGGGCGAAACGTTGAGTGAGGCACCATCCGTCTGTAGACCTGATTGTATTTTACACCTGCCTTGTGCAGGTGTTTTTTTTTGTCTGTACAAAACACTTAGCCCCCTAGAAAATGACTAAGAGGCTGAAAATAAGATAGCTATTAGCTTCTACCTTCTACCTTTACTAAACCATTTACTGAACCAGCGAGTAATATAGGTATAGCAGAGGATAATGAATGTAATAATGAAAATGTCTTTACTAAGATCTTCGGTATTAAAACCAATAATCATAATAAAAACAAAAGGTGATAATACTAACAGCAGAAGATCAAAGAATATTTGTAAACGGTTTGGGGTTGCAATAATCCAGCGCCAAATAGTTTTAATTACATTCATATCGATATCCCTAATTCATGCAAAGCAAAGATGTATATAAAGCTTTATACACTATGTGTTTATTTTATAACATAGCGAAGTGTGTTTTCCTTATCCTTAAATAATGATTATTGATTAAACATTGAATTATTTACCTGCAATGTTGCCAATTATAAACCTCATATTTTCCTTTTATGATGATTTAATACGATTAACGCGATGTATTTAAATTGTTTTTACGTTTTTATTGGGGAAGGTCAGATTAGTCGCCGTTAAGCTTATGAATAAAAAAACTCCACCAAAATGAGTGGAGTTTTTAGATGAGGCCAAACAAGAATATTATTTCCGTTCTTGTTTTAATGAATGGTTTAATGCATCTTGGCGAATTTTTGCGGCATCGCTAGGCTTATGCTGCCGGTCAAAAGCATCAGCTAACCATGATGCATCTTGTACATCAAAACGTTGAGCTAAAGCGGCTTTAAAGTAATTTTCAGCTTTGTCCCATTGGGCATGCTGTAGCGATAAAACGCCTAATGTACTGTTAAGTAACGGGGTGGCACCGTTCTGCTTCTGCAGATGTAAAAGGGTTTTTTCTATAACTTCAGGGCGTTCGCTATTCAGTTTTGGCACCAACAGGATCAAGCGTTCATCATATTGCTGTTTTAAACCGTCAATAATCATTTTTTCTGCACTTGCAGTATCGCCACATTCAATCAAATGCTCTGCTAAGAAAGCTTGCAATGCGGTTTCATGACGAACTCGGCGAGGTTGTGCTTTCCACCAAGCTTTTAGCTCATCACTACCTCCTTCAGCCATATATTGGTTCATCAACCCTTTGTAAGCCTTTAATTTCAATGCATCGAGCTCATCTTCATTGTGTAACTGTACTTTAGCCATGACAGGAAGTAATTCAATCAGCGACTGATAGGCGCCTGAGCGTAAGTAAGCTTGTTCTGCTAGGCGCAGCACCTCAGGGTGCCTTGGAGCTTTGTCGAGAAGTTTATCAATGCCATTACGGGCAGCATGGACTTCTCCTTCCGCTAATTGGATACGGACACGGCTGATATCAACGGGGAGCTGGTCACTTCCTGCGGCTTCGGCAGCTCTATCCAAGTATTGGTGAGTGCGATATTCATCACCACGCTGTTGAGCAGCTTCGGCTGCCATGAGGTAGTTAATAACCGGCTGTTGAGAAAAATCAGCATGTTTGCTCATTAATTTTTCAACTTGCTCGAAATCACCTTCTGCTAATTTCAGCAGCGCTTTTTGTGTTTGGGTATGTGCTTTGTGGTATTTACGACCACTTACCCAACCTCGGGTACGTGATGTCGTGCTGATAAAGCGGCGGTAGCACCAACCAAGGAATAACAGCACAAACTGGAGCAAGATAAAGCCCAAAACGAGGCTGGTTACACTGGTCGTAATGTCATAATTATCTGTACGGATAAAAACATAACCTTGGTGACCCGCTAATAATGGGCCTAAGATTATCCCTGCAATAAGTACTATAAATAGGATCAAGACTTTTATCATAATTACCCCCTATTACCAGCAGGGTCTGCTGATTCAAAAGGGTGTGCATTGTCAGCTGACTCCGCTTTTTGCGTATCCGTGGCGGGAACTGCGGCATCTGCTGCGGCTTCTGTTGGCGCTTCAGTTGCATCCGCTGCGGCATCAACGGCACCATCGCTAACTTTTGCATTGTCAGACGACTGAGAAAGTAAGCTACGAACCCGTGTTTGCATGATTTTTTCTAGCTTTTCTTGGCTTTCTAAAGTATCAGGCATATCAATATCAATCGGCTGATTGATTAGGTCATCAATGGTTGATAGAAAAGCTTTAGTTTCAGGCGCCTCAGTATCAAAATAGGCTCTTACCCAAGTCGAAGCCTGCTCTAATGACTGTTTGTAAGTGGCTTCTTGATAACGTGGCACGGCTTGTGCTGCGATTAATAGTTGAGAGCGAATGTTTTCTCGTAGATAAATATCCTGATTTGGAGCTAAAAGCGGGGCTTCTGAGCCATCACGAGCGCGTACGGTGACGAAGTCATTTGCGAAACTTTTCCAGCTACGAGCCAAATTTTGTTTCCAATCCGAAATATCCTCGCTGACATCCGCGTTATCTTCATTTTTCGCATCGCCGCTGTTTAAATCCGCTAAACGTAAGTTGTCCACTTCATTACTGAGCTGGTTTAAACGTAAGATAATACCGTCATAGTCAATTTGATTGATTGCGGCTAATTTAGCCATATCACTGTTAATTGATTTACGAATGTCGAGTAGGCTCGGGTCATTCATTTCGGCTAAACTTGAGTCAGCACTTTTTAATAGAACCGCTGCGGTCACAGGGTCGCGATCATTCCACAGCTTTCTTCCCGCCATTTTAACCATAAAGTCAGCTTGTGCGAGAAGCCAACTTTTAACATCAGCGCTGGATAATGCCGTGACGTGCGCTTGTAGCTCTTGCATGCGACGGTTGAGATTCTCTTCATATTCACGAGAATGGCTTTTTATTTCAGTATTAGCCGCAACTAAAGCGTTTAACCGTTGCCTGTCTGAATTTTGCTGTTCGATTAAATCACTTAATTTTTGTTTTAATTCATTGTTTTCATTTACTAAAGTGGCAGTGCTTTGTTGGGTAAAATAGTATAATCCGCCACCAATAGCGATGATAATAGCAATAGCAATTACACCACCTATCAGACCAGAACGTTTTTGTTCCGAAGAAGGTTTGTTTTTTGGGCGCTGTTGTTCTGCACCAGCTTCTTGGGTAACCGTCTCGGTTGTTTTATCGTGTTCCGTCATAAATTAGCATCCCATATCGATTGAAATTAATGCTTCTAATAAAGCATTATTATCTGCGCTATTAGCTACACAGACCTTTTGCCATCCGCCTCTGCGGGCTTGGTCTGCAATCCGTTCACTGACGACAAGTAGGCGGCGGGAAAACCACCAAGTTTGGTATTCTTCAGTGATTAATTCGTCTAACAAGGCTAACATTTGACCACTCGTGATCACAACATCTGTAATACCCGTTTGAAACCATTGCTGATTGAACAGGGCTCTATCATAGTAAACAGGATGCCTTGTATAACATTCACAATAGCTGACTTTTGCGCCCCTAGCCCTTAATGTTGATGCGAGAAGCTCTCGTCCGCCATTTCCTCGTAATAATAGAGCGTTTTTCCCTTCGAGAAATTGAAGTTCAGGGTGTGTCAGTAGTACTTCACTGGTTTCACCTTGTTCAGCCCAACTTATGTTTTTTCCTGTTACTTGTTGAAAATACTGCCCTGTAGAGCGGCCAATTCCATAGTAAGATAACTTATCTGACCAGCTACGCGCCATTTGTTCAAGCGTTAAATTTGCATATTCGACTGCATTTTTAGATAAAAGAAAGACTAAATCATTTTCAGTAAGGCTATCAAGTTGAGGTATAAGGGTATTTAATTCAGCACCGGGTCCAATGCAAATTAAAGGGGAGGCGAAGGCTTCTCCCCCTTTGGCGGTGATTGCTGTGATCAGGTCCGAACCTGCTGGTTCAGGGCGAGTGACAAGCACCTTCATGCAGGCGGGTTTCCTTGGTAAACATCCGCCAGAATTTCCCTTGCACCACGCTCAAGTAATTCTTCAGCCAATGATACACCCGCTTGATTAGCTTCACTCGGAGAAACGAGTCGTTCCCCACGAATAATCACACTGCCGTCTGGCGCTCCTACCAAGGCCCGTAGCCATATTTTGTCATCTTGCCAAATAGCGTAACTGCCAATCGGAACTTGGCAACCGCCTTCAAGGCGCATATTCATTGCTCGTTCAGCTAGAACACAGGTTGATGTTGAGTCATTATTGAGTTTCGCGAGTAATTCGCGGGTTTTACTATCATTTAAACGGCATTCGATACCGACAGCACCTTGGCCAACTGCAGGTAAGCATTGCTCAGGTGCAAGAGCCGTTTTAATTCGAGTGTCTAACTCCAAGCGTTTTAACCCAGCAACGGCTAAAATAATGGCATCATATTCACCGTTATCTAATTTTGATAGGCGTGTACCTACGTTACCACGTAAGTCGCGAATGACTAAATCAGGGCGGAGTTCCCTTAATTGGCATTGACGACGTAAACTCGATGTCCCGACGATACTGCCTTTTGGCAATGCATCAAGATTATCGTAGTGGTTTGAGACAAAGGCATCTCGAGGGTCTTCACGTTCACAAATCGTGACTAATCCTAAGCCTTCAGGGAATTCAACAGGGACATCTTTCATCGAGTGAACGGCAATGTCTGCGCGTCCTTCCAACAAGGCAAGTTCTAATTCTTTGACGAATAAACCTTTCCCGCCGACCTTAGCAAGAGGGGTATCAAGAATGATGTCGCCTTTTGTCACCATAGGCACTAATTCAACCTGTAAGCCCGGGTGAAGCTGCTCTAATTTATCTTTGACAAAGTGCGCTTGCCATAGGGCTAAAGGGCTTTTGCGCGTCGCAATACGCACGATATTTGTTGATGTCATTTTACTGTTTTCTCTGGCTAAGAATGCCGCAGATTAACCATACAATTGGCATTAGTTTTAACATGTTAAGGATATTTTTTCCAGCTGGGTGCAAAACCGCGCTCTGAATTGTTTATAGCCGATTTACTTTTTCTACCATGATGCAAGAAAGTGATTCAAAATGAGATGACCTAGAATAGCTATTAAGCAATTTCTTTAGCTTATTGTGCTATTTTTTGTGTGGAACAATCTGTGTTTTCTATTAATTCGTGTTGAAGCGTGTAAGCACAGACGCTGTGCGTATTGTACTTAATATCGTTTGGTTTTGCTGTTTTACTAAACAACAGAGTAAAAAGAAATTATTCCATTGAAAAACAAGGGATATTTTACAGATTAAAAAATAAAAAGCCTTTTTATACAATATGTTGAAAAGCATTTTGTATCAAAAATAAGCGCGTAAAATTATGTGATCTACTTTACCCTTTTGATGCAAGGTGTTAAATTGATCACGTTTCCGACAATCCATTTGAAAATTATTTTAAATCTATCTCTATCTGTTGGGTGCTGGGAAATTCTCAGGTTTGTATTACTTTCATTCAATCAGGCGTAACCTTTGTATCTCTATATTGAAACCTTAAAACAAAGACTGGATGCAATAAACCAATTACGGTTAGAACGTGCAACAGCTTCTATGAGTGAAACCTTCTCGAAGGTTTATAGCTTGCTGCCTGTCTTGTTTCATTATCATCATCCCATGATGCCTGGTTTTATTGAAGGTAATGTCCCTCATGGTGTCTGCTTTTTCTCTCCTGATGCAGAGCAAAAAAAATGGTTGGCACCTTTTGAACGTTTTTTACCCGCGATTGAAACTGAAGCGAACGGTGAATTACCGATTACAGGCATTTATTCGATGGGTAGCACTTCATCTGTTGGGCAAAGCCAGTGTTCAGATATCGACGTTTGGGTTTGTCATCCTTCTTGGTTGGACCACGAAGAAAAACGTTTTTTGCAAAAAAAATGCACCTTAATTGAACAGTGGGCAGCATCTTTAGGGATTGATGTCACTGTGTTTTTAATCGATGAAAATCGTTTTCGCCATCATGCCAGTGGGCATATTGGTGGGGAAAACTGTGGTTCAACGCAACACATCCTATTGTTAGATGAATTTTATCGAACCGCTGTACGTATGGCGGGTAAACGTTTGCTGTGGACCATGGTGCCGGTTGAAGAAGAGCAGCATTACGATGAATATGTTATGGGGTTATATGCACAAGGAGTGCTAACACCGAACGAATGGCTTGATTTAGGCGGGTTAAGTGAGCTTTCTGCCGCGGAATATTTCGGTGCAAGCCTATGGCAGTTGTATAAAAGTGTTGATTCCCCTTATAAAGCAGTATTGAAGAGCATTTTGCTGGAATCCTATTCATGGGATTACCCTAACGGTAAATTATTAGCCATGGAGTTTAAGCGTCATTTACATGCAGGCGAAATTGTGTGTTATGGCTTGGACTCATACTGCTTAATGTTAGAGCGTGTGACACGTTACCTGACTGAAATTAATGATTTAACCCGTCTTGACCTTATCCGCCGTTGTTTCTACCTGAAAGTATGCGAAAAACTATCTGAAGAAGAGGGGAATACTTGCGCAGGTTGGCGCCGTGATGTGTTGTCTCAATTGGTTGAATCATGGGGATGGGGATCAGAGCGTTTGTCGATACTCGATACACGCAATCAATGGAAAATTGAGCGTGTCCGTGAAGCACATAACGAGTTACTTGATACGATGATGCAAAGCTATCGTAACCTCATTCGCTTTGCCCGTAGAAATAATTTAAGTGTTAGTGCAAGCCCACAAGATATTGGAGTATTAACCCGTAAATTATATGCGGCTTTCGAAGCTCTCCCGGGTAAGGTGACGTTAGTTAATCCACAAATCTCACCTGATTTGAGCGAAGCGCATTTAACCTTTATTTATGTGCCAGAGGGGCGAGCTAACCGTAGCGGCTGGTATTTGTATAACCAAGCGCCAAATATTGATGCCATTATTGGCCATCAACCTCTTGAATATAACCGCTATTTAAATAAATTAGTGGCATGGGCTTATTTTAATGGTTTGCTGACTGAAACCACCCAGGTTTACATGCATAATGGGAAATCCCAGTGTGATGAACGAAAATTGCTTGAACTGATGCACGATGTTTCAAGCCATTTCCCTATCAGGTTACCAGCCCCAACGCCAAAAGCGCTTTATAGTCCATGTGAAATTCGCCATCTTGCAATCATTGTTAACTTAGAAAAAGATCCAACACAGGTATATTCTGAGCAAGTCGTCCATGTTGATTTTAGAAAACTGGATATTTTCAGTTTTGGAGAATCACAACAGTGCCTGATTGGTAGTATTGATTTGTTGTATCGTAATTCGTGGAATGAGGTAAGAACGCTACATTTCAGCGGAGAACAGTGCATGTTAGAAGCACTTAAAACCATTTTAGGGAAAATGCATCAAGATGCATCGCCTCCTGAAGCGGTTGAGGTGTTTTGTTATAGTGAGCACTTACGTGGGTTGATCCGTACTCGTGTACAACAGTTGGTATCTGAGTGTGTTGAATTGCGTTTGTCAAGCAACCGAAATGACCCTGGGCGTTTTAAAGCATTGCGTATCGCGGGGCAGACGTGGGGGTTATTCTTTGAGCGTCTGAACGTATCGGTACAAAAACTTGAGAATGCGGTTGAGTTCTACGGGGCTATCTCCCATAACAAACTACATGGCTGGCCCGTTAAACTTCAGGCGAAGAGTGATAACCATTTGCCCGCAGTTGTTGATGGCTATGCGAGTGAAGGGATTGTACAGTTTTTCTTTGAAAATACGGCAGATAATACCGGTTTTAATATTTATGTTTTAGATGAGGCGAATCGGGTTGAAATTTATTCTCACTGTGAGGGGTCGAAAGAAGATCTTGTTCGTGACGTGAGTAAATTCTATTCTTCTTCCCATGACCGGTTTACCTATGGCGCAAACTTTATCAATTTCAATTTACCGCAATTTTACCAAATCATTAATCAAGATGGTAAAAATCAAGTTGTTGCATTTTCCGGGGCTACATGGCCATTCACAGCGGAAGAAGATGATGACGTTGGGTATGAAGTGCATTCGAACCAATCACCGCACCCACAAGCGCACTATTATTGATATTAATGGCAGGCAGTATAGCGTGCTGCCCACCTTCGAAACTTGTAATGCTTAAAATGAAAAGGGCTCTTGGCTTTGAAAGGCAATTGCCTCGGCTAATTTAGCTTTAAATTCATGCCCAGAGCGGTCACAAACCCAATTACCTTGTTGATAATCATAATGGTACCCACCCTGTTTAGTCGCTAGCCATATTTGGTGGAATGCTTCTTGCTTGTTGATAATAATTTTACTGCCATCTTCAAAGCTAAGAGTCATCACACCCCCATTGATTTCACAATCAATATCGGCATCACCCTCATAATTATCTAAATGCTCTTCGATGGTGCTCAGTAGCGTTTCTGCTAGCTGATGAAATTCGCTGTCATTCACGATTAATTTCCTGTTTGCTCACAATGGGTTAATTGAAATTATTATTGTTAGCTGAAATTATAGGAGGGAATCTGCATCAGGGTCAATCTAAGCATGCCCACTAAAAACTTCAGACTAAATTTAGCCTAAAGTATATAATATCAGCATGCTAGATAAACAGGCGTGATTTGCAAGGCCACTCCTGTTATTGTGTAAATTATCAGATGTCAAAAGTGAGCAATACGGGCGAAAAAGAATGAAAAAAAGTTTAATTGGGCTTAGTGCACTAGTTGTTTTATTTACCCTTTCTGGCTGTGGCTTAAAAGGCCCGTTGTATTTTCCGCCGGAAGAAACTGCAGCACCGGCTAAGGCATCTGATGTGCAACCTACCGCACAAGACAGCACTGCCAAAGAGCCTGCTCAAACAACAAATAATCAGTAAGCCACCTCTATGGAGCGTGAAATGCAATTTTCTAAAATGCATGGCTTAGGCAATGACTTCATGGTTGTCGATGGCGTTACACAAAATGTATATTTTTCGCCTGAATTGATTTGTCGGTTAGCGGATAGACACACAGGAGTTGGGTTCGATCAACTACTATTGGTTGAAGCACCTTATGACCCTGACCTTGACTTCCATTATCGTATTTTTAATGCAGATGGTAGTGAAGTTGCACAATGTGGCAATGGTGCGCGTTGTTTTGCTCGTTTTGTCAGGCTTAAAGGTTTAACGAATAAGCAAAAAATCAAAGTCAGTACTCAGTCCGGCCGTATGACATTAACCATAAATGAGAATGATGATGTCTGCGTTAATATGGGCGTGCCTGATTTTGAACCACAGAGAGTACCATTTCGCGCAGTTAAAGAAGAAAAAACCTATATTATTCGAGCACAAGAACGTACAGTTCTGTGTGGGGTGGTCTCAATGGGTAACCCGCATTGTGTCATTCAAGTTGAAAGTATTCATACGGCAGAAGTCGAAGTTTTAGGTCCCGCTTTAGAAAATCATGAGCGCTTTCCAGAACGTGCCAATATTGGCTTTATGGAAATTATCAGTGCTGACCACATCCGCTTGCGCGTTTATGAACGTGGGGCTGGGGAAACTCAAGCTTGTGGTAGCGGGGCATGCGCCGCTGTCGCGGTTGGAATTAGTCAAGGATTACTGGCGAAGCGGGTCAAAGTTGATTTACCAGGGGGCTCATTAGATATTTCCTGGGAAGGCCCTGGGACGCCACTTTATATGACAGGCCCTGCAACGCATGTTTATGACGGAGTCATTCAACTATAATTTTGAATAGCTGAAGAGGGAAAAATGGATAAAACCAAAAAAGCACAGGAATTGGCTCATCAAATTGATGAGGTCGATGTCGTGCGCTACTTAACGGAAAACCCCTATTTTTTTCTTCGTAATGCGCAACTGTTGGAACAGCTAAAAGTACCCCATGTTGTGCGGGAAGCTATCTCATTACCTGAGTTAGTGATGAGTCGTCAACGGTTGAAAATCAAAGAGCTCGAACAAGATATTCGTTTTATGGTTGAGCAAGCTCACGAAAATGTGGAGCTTTTTGATGAATTGTTAGTGTTGGTGATTGAAATGTCATCAGCAGAAAGTTTACAGCAAATGCTGCTAGCGCTAAATCGTTGGGCAAAAAAACTGGGTTTATCCGGTGCTCAAGTGCGTTTGTTTAGTGACAGCTGGCATTTATCCGCTCCTTTGGATGCGCATCAATTAGTTATTTCGCGTCGTGTATTTGAACCCGTGAGAATTCAACGATTTGGCGATAAACGTAACTATCTCGGTCGGTTGAATGGCCCTGAAATTCAATTACTTTTACCTGATGCATTAAATGTCGGTTCAGTCGCTATTTCACTGTTTGGTCAGCATGGTGAATCCGGTATGGTCATCTTTACTAGTCGGGATCGTGAACATTATCAACATGGTATGGGAACGGTCATGTTGGAGAAAGTCGCTCAGATTCTACCGAGGTTATTATGCCAATGGATAGAACGCCTATAAAAAATCAGCCTGAAGGGCTGATGACCCAAATTGAGACCTTTCTGTATTATCTGCGTGTTGAACGTCGGCTAAGCCCTGTCACGATAACTAATTATCGTCGCCAATTGAGTGTTATTGTGGAAATGTTAGTCTCACTAAATATCCACGAATGGCAAAAAGTTGATGCAACGATTGTGCGCAACGTTGCCGCTAAAAGTCGTAAATCGGGCTTACAAGCCGCAAGTATGGCGTTGCGGTTATCATCATTGCGCAGTTTTTTTGATTGGATGGTGCACCAAGGGGAATTACCCGCAAATCCCGCAAAAGCCATTCATGCCCCTAAATCCAAAAAGCGTCTTCCTAAAAATATGGATGTGGATGAAGTCTCCCAACTTTTGAATATGGAGAGTGGTGACCCGCTCGTCGTACGTGACCGAACGATGCTTGAAGTGATGTACGGCGCAGGGTTACGTTTATCTGAGCTAGTAGGGCTAGATGTTCGCCATCTTGATTTAAATACGGGTGAAGTATGGGTTATGGGGAAAGGGAGTAAAGAACGCAGGGTGCCAATGGGAAAAACTGCCGTGAGTTGGCTACAGCGTTGGCTTGAGATGCGAGAGCTCTATGAGCCAGAAGATGACGCTGTTTTTATTTCAACCCAAAGTGGTAAACGTATTTCGAATCGGAACGTACAGAAACGTTTTGAGCAATGGGGTATAAAGCAAGGGGTTAATAGCCACATTAACCCGCATAAATTACGCCACTCTTTTGCGACACATATCCTTGAATCAAGTGGGAATTTACGTGGAGTGCAAGAACTTCTTGGGCATGCAAATTTATCGACAACACAAATCTATACGCACCTTGATTTTCAGCACTTAGCAAATGTTTATGATGTGGCTCATCCAAGAGCAAAGAGGGAGAAACCTTAATGCATTTTTACCGTCCGTTATCACCCATTCTGGCGATCACGTTTGATTTGGATGACACGCTTTACGATAACCATCCAGTTATTGATAAAACGGAAGAAGAAGTTTTACGTTTTGTCCGTGAATATGACCCGCGTTTTAATCATTTTAGTAATGAAGATCTTTATGCTTTTCGTCGTCTTGTCGAAGAGCAAGAACCTGATATCTATCATGATATTTCACGCTGGCGTTGGCTTTCTTCCAAAATGATGTTTTGCCATTATGGCTACTCAAAAGAAGCCGCACAAAAAGGGGCAGATGACATCATGGCGCATTTCACTTATTGGCGAAATAGAATTGATGTCCCAAAGTCTACTCATGAAACACTGTGCCAACTGGCAGAAAAAATTCCGCTGGTGGCGATCACTAATGGAAATGCAGAACCGGAAGCGTGCGGGTTAGGTCAATATTTCCAATTTGTCTTGAAAGCAGGGCCTGACGGGCGCTCTAAGCCATTTTGCGATATGTATCGTTTAGCCGCGAAGCGGCTTGAGATTGAGCCACAATTTATTCTTCATGTTGGTGACAACTTGCTAACGGATGTTGAAGGTGCAATTAACAGTGGCATGCAAGCTTGCTGGATCAACACAAACCAAAAAACACTGATGGAAGAGAAAGAGGTGCGTTTATTACCGCATGTGGAAATTTCGCGGTTGGATTCTCTCTTATCATTGGTATAATCATTTACTGTATAAAAAAACAGTGGCATTCGCCATTGTCAACAACCTCACAGTGGTGTTAGCCACTGTTTTGCTTTGATGGTAACTATGGACGTCTCTTATCTGCTTGAAGGTCTTAACGACAAACAGCGCGAAGCGGTTGCCGCACCGCGTACCAATTTACTTGTCCTTGCGGGGGCTGGTAGTGGTAAAACTCGGGTGCTAGTGCATCGAATCGCATGGCTGATGTCTGTGGAAAATGCTTCTCCATTTTCAATTATGGCAGTGACATTCACGAACAAAGCAGCGGCAGAAATGCGCCATAGAATCAATCAATTGATTGGTACTAGTGAAGGCGGTATGTGGATAGGAACATTCCACGGCTTAGCGCATCGTTTATTGCGCCAACATTATATGGACGCTAATTTACCACAAGACTTCCAAATTCTAGATAGTGATGACCAATACCGTTTAATTCGTCGTTTACTTAAGGCGATGAATTTAGATGAAAAACAATGGCCACCTCGTCAGGGGATGTGGTACATCAACGGCAAAAAAGATGAAGGTCTGCGGCCTCAGCACATTGAAGCCTATGGTAACCCAGTTGAAGCCACATGGTTAAAGGTATACCAAGCTTACCAAGAAGCTTGTGATAGAGCCGGGCTGGTGGATTTTGCGGAATTATTGTTACGCGCCCATGAACTGTGGCTGAATAAACCCCATGTCTTGCAGCATTATCGTGAGCGCTTTACCAATATTCTTGTCGATGAATTTCAAGATACCAACAATATCCAGTACGCATGGATCCGTGTACTCGCTGGGGATACAGGCAAAGTCATGATTGTTGGTGATGACGACCAGTCAATCTATGGCTGGCGTGGTGCTCAAGTTGAAAATATCCAGCGCTTTCTCAATGATTTTCCTGGCGCAGAAACTATCCGTCTAGAGCAAAACTACCGTTCAACGAATAATATCTTAAAAGCGGCGAACGCACTGATTGCGAATAACAGTGACCGCTTAGGGAAAAATTTATGGACGGAAGGCGGAGATGGCGAGCCAATATCCCTCTACTGTGCGTTTAATGAGTTAGATGAAGCACGCTATGTGGTTGGCCGCATCAAACAATGGCATGAAAATGGTGGGGCCTTACAAGATTGTGCCATGCTGTATCGTAGTAATGCCCAGTCTCGTGTATTGGAAGAAGCGCTCATCCAAGGTGCAATGCCATATCGTATTTATGGTGGGCAACGTTTCTTTGAACGCCAAGAGATTAAAGATGCACTTTCTTATTTGAGATTAATAGCAAATCGTAATGATGATGCCTCTTTTGAACGAGTGGTAAACACACCAACCCGTGGCATCGGTGATAGAACATTAGATACTGTTCGCCAAACTGCACGGGATCAACAGCTAACACTATGGGAAAGTTGTGAGTACTTACTTCGCGAGCAGGTGTTGGGAGGTCGTGCAGCGGCCGCAATTGAGCGTTTCTTAGAATTAATCGATGCGTTAGCCAAAGAAACTCAAGATATGCCATTACATGTTCAGGCAGATAGAGTGATCAATGACTCAGGCTTGCGTGCGATGTATGAGCAAGAAAAAGGTGAAAAGGCACAGGCTCGTATTGAAAACTTGGAAGAGTTAGTCAATGCAACCCGTGATTTCAGCTATCAAGACGAAGACCAAGACTTAATGCCATTGCAGGCTTTTCTTTCTCATGCGGCATTGGAAGCTGGAGATGGGCAGGCGGATGTCAGCCAAGATGCTGTTCAATTAATGACTTTGCATTCAGCTAAAGGCCTAGAGTTTCCAGTTGTATTCATTGTGGGCATGGAAGAAGGCATGTTCCCAAGTCAAATGTCGATGGATGAAAGTGGTCGTCTTGAAGAAGAGCGTCGTCTTGCTTATGTCGGTATTACCCGTGCAATGGAAAAACTCACGATTACTTATGCAGAAAGCCGTCGTTTATATGGCAAAGAGGTTTATCACAGGCCTTCTCGTTTTATTGGTGAGTTACCGATAGAGTGTGTTGAGGAGGTTCGCTTGAGAGCGCAGGTTTCAAGACCCGTTAGCCATCAGCGCCTTGGTACACCGATTAGCCAAAATGATTCGGGTTATGCTCTAGGTCAGCGTGTCATGCACCCTAAATTTGGTGAAGGCACGATTATTAACCTTGAAGGTAGTGGGGAACACTGCCGCTTGCAAATTGCCTTTCAAGGTCAAGGGATTAAGTGGCTGGTAGCGTCTTATGCGCGGTTGGAGAGCCTATAAAATTCATGCTATCAATAATAAATATCACTGATAGTTATTTCGGTGATATTTATCATAATCTATGTAATAAATAATTAGCTCACTAATTATTTATTATTATTTTAATAATAAAGTTAGGCCAGTGTCTGTTGTATTATATAAATACTAAATTAGTTATTTATTACCTGCTCATGTATCATTTTTTTGCGGTACATATCAGTTTTATAGTATTAATACACTAAGGGATATAAAAATATGGGTGCTAATTTTGATATTAAAAATAATGAAAAGCATAAAGAAATTGAGTCATTACTTCTATCAATAGAAAATCGAATAAAAAAATAAAAAGCGTAGAGGACTCATTAAGACAAGAAATTGCAGAGTTGAAAGAAAGAAAGTATACAGATGATGGAGTATCGTCAGAACCATTAGTAAGAGAAATGAAAGGTAAATTAAAAGAGATTTTAATTAGTAAGGTAAAATACCAAAGAACACTCAAACTAGTGAATAAAACAATTAAAATTAGAACGGATAATATTATTGGTGGTTCAGAACTAAATCCTGAAGCTGATTCTACGATGAATGAAAGAATAAGTATGGTTAATTTAACTTCAATAGTGTCACATAAAACAAAAAATAAACTATCTGATTCAGCAAAGGGTAACATTATTAGTTTCAATAATCAGAGTATTAAAATACAAAAAGCGTTAACTAGAGTTATGGAACTAACAAATCAAATAAATAGCGAATATAAAGAAGCTAGATTGAAGCCATTAGTCCAAGCTAGTAATCAGCAAGCCATTAGCGAGCAAATGGCTTCTTTTTCTATGCCTGATAAAATGAGTGCTGTAATAGAATTATCAATAAAAATGAAGAGTATTACTCACCATAACTATGGTGGTTTAGATAGAACAGGGCAGTACTTATAGAGGCATTTAAGCTAACTAATCGTTTTACTTCTGGAATTAAAGGTATTCAACATAGAGTTGAATACCTTTTTTAATTTTATTGTATGGTTGAATGATAAGTGTGAGCATTGTGATTTTTACTTACTTTATGATAATTAACATTATATTTTTAGTGATTGGTATTGATTGATTGTTTTCATTATCAGGATTCAAGTTTTTAATTTTATTTTTACATCTTTTTGCCGTATAAAGTTTTACCGAGTAACCTTCCTAACATTCATCATGTCAATTAATAAACTTATTGATTCGCTTTCCTCACAAGGCTGGTATGTGTGGGACGATTTTCTGACCTTGTCAGATATCCAAAGGATAAAACAATGCATACCCAATACATTACAAGATGCGCGTATTGGGCATCGAGATTCATTACAAGGTAATAAAGCGATTCGCGGCGACCAAACGGTTTGGTTGGAGCCCGAAATGGGGAGTTCTATAGTTCATTATCTCAATAAAATGGAGCAGGTCAGGCAAGAACTTAACTGTCAGCTTTATCTTGGTCTACGTGATTTTGAAACACATTTTTGCCGTTATCCAAATGGTGGTTTTTATAAGAAACACGTGGATAACCCAAGAGGTGTCGGTCGACGAAAAATTACGACAGTTCTATATATGAATGAACAATGGCACCCTAGCGATGGTGGTGAATTGGTTGTCTATGACCAAGAAGATAATCAATTGTTTAAGTTAGAACCCATTGCAGGTCGTATGATCTTTTTCATGTCAGAAGAATTTCCTCATGAAGTGCTCCCGACAGAACAAACTCGCGAAAGTATCGCGGGGTGGTTTTTAACTGAAAAAATACTTTAACCCGTTCAGGCTATTACCACCTCTTATAGAGGTGGCTGATAGAAGTATTCTCATTATTTATACACATAACAAATTTTATAATAGTTATTTTAATATATTTATTTGATTTTCTGTTTTTCTTGATGTTAACTTTATTTGAACTTTGTTTTTTTATATTAAATTATATTTTCTGCTGTGTGACTAAATTATATAAAAAGGAGTTTATAAATGAACGGCACTGATAAGTTTGGTTATGGTTCTAAACAATTTCAACAAGGTGTTAGTATAGCGGAGTATAATCGCCAATTAGAAAAAGCTTTGAAGGAATTAAGCGAAAAAAATATTGGTGATACCGTGATGATTAATTCTAATAATGATATGTCATCATTAATACAAAGTGTAAATTATTTCCCAGTACCAAAAGACCATTGCTCGGTTATTGAGATGGGTTGCTACTCCTCTAAATTGAATAATTCGATTCTTTATGATTTTAAATAATCTACTTTAGAAATCGAATCATTAAATATTGTCTAATGTTGGATTAAATTATGTGCCACCTCTAATTCGAAGTGGCACTAATTTTACATTAATCGTTTAAATTCATTTCCTACAAAAGTCATAGCTGCATTTCCTCGTTCAATTTGATAGTGAGATTGATGGCGCTGTTTATCTAATGTATTTGATTGTTTCGATTGATACTCATCAAGTTTCCATTGTATTAATTGTTTTGCGAGTTTTTTATTTGCGTGTTGGCTGCGTTCAGATTGAACTTTAACTGTAATTCCCGTAGCAACATGCTTAGCTCTAACTGCTGAGGACGTTTTATTAACATGCTGCCCTCCAGCCCCTTGCGCTTTGGTGAACTCAAATTCAATTCCACTCTCTTCAATTGGTTTAATGGGAGAGAAACGGGTGACACTCAAAAACCAATTTTTACGTTTATGTCGCGGCCTAATAGGGCTTTGGCATTGCCATTGGACTGTACCGCACCAAGACTGGGCCAATATTTCTGCATCTTCACCTTCTAGGCAAACTAAGGCAGATTTTAGCCCTTTTTTAGAGGGAAATGACTCCAGTACGTCATAAGCGATATGATATTTTTTAGCCTCTTGTAGAAAGCGGGCAAGGGCCTTTTCAACAGCAATACAACATTCTTCAGGCCCCTGAGCAGCGGAAAATTGTAGCAATATCATGAGCAATCTCCACTGGTTTTATAGGTGATAACCGGCTTAAGTCGTGCAATAACTTGGATGATGCCAATATTCACCATGCTTTCAATTACAGTATCAATGGATTTATAAGATTGTGGGGCTTCTTCGTAAATCAATTGTTTGTTTGCACAGATAACACGACTGCCTAATGCCGTTCTTGATAATTGAATCGGTGTATATTTATGAGATAAGCGCCCTTTACACTCAGTTCGCATCCACTTGCGGCCAGCTCCGTGAGCAAGAGAATTCAGACAAACTTCACTTGGCTGTGGGGATACCAGATAGCTGTAATCACCTCGAGAACCAGGGATAACAACTAGCCCGCGATCTGATGGCGTGGCGCCTTTTCGATGTATCCACCCATCAATGCCATTGATTTTACAAGATTCAACTAGGTTATGATTAAGGTCGAGAACGCATTTACCTTTTGACTTTACTTGTTGCAGCATACGTAAACCGATCATTTGGCGATTTAGTTGGGCAAAATCTAAGGCATTTTGATGCGCTTCTAAGTAATTTTTAGCATCTTGAGAGCTATCTATAAGCCCATCATGACTATGATTTTCTACATGTTGACGAAGGATTGATTGGCCTAAACCACGAGAGCCACTGTGAACTAATAACAGTAATTGTTGTTTATTCAAACCACTCATACCGAATAATTCTGGGTTTAATATTTCGTCAACGGCTTGAAACTCAGCAAAATGATTCCCGCCACCAATAGAACTTAATGATGGCATAAAGTCATGTGATTGCATGTTATCTGGGACATGCTCTTCAAGCCAAGATAGAGGCGCATGATCTGACATTTCAAAAAGTTGTTTTTCGAGTTTATCGAGGTTAACTTTCGATTTTTTAATATCCGTTTGAAACAGCGCCATTCCACAACCGATGTCATTACCAACCAGCGCAGGGTAAAAACGCTTGGTAGAGAAAAATGCAGCACCAATTGGATAGCCGCGGCCTGGATGAAGGTCAGGCATGCCGACAACGGATACCATATCAGGTAAGTTTGCGGTTGTTTGTAATTGTTGGATTGCTTTACTTTCAATCCATGTTGATTCTGTGGCGATGTAGCTAACTTGCTGATCCACAGTATGTAAGGTATTGCCCATAAGCTATTAACTCATTTTTAATTGAAAAATAAGGTGATTAGCAGGCAAATTTAAGAAAATAGATTAACTAACGAGAGTGACTATTTCTGAGAGTGCCCGCAAAGAGTTTGATTAATTGTTGTCATGGTAAACCTCCTTGCAGTTAGTAGATGAATATAAAACGCTGCGGATACTAACGGTAACTTTTTTCTTTTGCAAGCGCTATTTTTAGCATTACGGATTTTTAGTCATTTTCTGAGATAAAAATATAAGTAAATAATTTAAACCTATTAATGATTATTTACCTAATAATTATTTAAATAAACTATTAGATAATTAAATTTATATTTTTATTTATTTCTATGGAATTAAACGTGAGTGAGATATAAAACTTTGTTATTATTTTGGCGGGTGCTTGAGCCTTTCTGGTTTAAGCATATTAAGTTGGAAGAAATGTTTGGATTAGAAAGGAAAAAGCCCCGTTAGTTATTATTAACCAACGAGGCCCGATCTAAACCTGAACAGTTGAGATTGTGCCTCTTAACCATTAAGAGGTCAAGGGAAATGAGCAAGTTCGCAGTGGTGGCGTTTGTTTTTGCGTGTATTACCGTGTTTGGTATTTCAGTATTAATGCGAGATAGGCTTTGTCTAATCGTGATTAGTCATGGAAATACAGTTGTTCAAACAACGTTTTCTTACGAAGAGTAATGTTGCTTTACGAGGGAAGTTATTCTCTCGTAATTTCCCGATTTAATTGTGCGTATTCAGGTTTGGAATTAAATGCCCAATTAAAAACACCCCAAGATATTATTTAATCTTTGGGGTGTTTATTTAATTAGCTATCTAAATAATTAAATTATTAAGCAATATGTACAGTTTTTCCGCCAATAATAGTACGTAATACTTTTACATTCTCAATATCATCTGCAGGGATCTCAAAGACATTGCGATCTAGCACAATCATATCTGCAAATTTTCCTGCTTCTAATGAACCAAGTACATCTTCACGGTGCTGTGCATAAGCTGAGTCTATCGTCGCAGAGCGTAAAACCTCAATGACCGTTAAGTCTCGGTCATTATCAAGTCTTGGCGCTTTTTGCCCATTTATGTCACGACCACGGCGTGTTGCAGCCACTTTTAAATCATACCACTCGTCGAAATCATCAATTGGCCAGTCACTACCAAATGCAACAACCGCGCCAGCGTCGACAAATTTAGCGATGGGTTCAAGTTGCTCAAAACGTTCATCACCGAGCATTTTTTTCTCAAAAGCGGCGAGTTCTGGCGTTGGGGCGGCCCACTGGAAAGATAAGCAAGCGATGGTTTTTAAGCGCGCAAAGCGGGCATAGTCATCAGCATGGACTAATTCATTATGAGCAAGCCCTGGACGAATATCTTTTTCTGGGTGAGCAGCACGCATTTTTTCAATCGCATCTAAAACGATAGAAACGGCACCTTCACCAACGGTATGCAAGTGTGGGTCATAGCCCGCAGCGGCAATTTTTTCCATTAATTCATCTAGAATTTCAGCCGTGAAATAGAGATCACCGTAGTTATCGGTTTCTACCCAATTCGGAGCGTCATCCGTGCCTTGATTGATACGGTATGGCTGCAATAACGATGCTGTCATTGTTGGAAATTGCATCACACCATCAACAAACATTTTAATATTATTTAAGCCAATGCCAGGGGCTGGCGTCCAATCGGCTTGGTGCCATTTTTTGGCAAATGCAACGGCTTTATCAACAGCTGCCGCTACTGAGGCAACATCCGGTGTTTCATCAGGGGTTATTTCACGGGCAGCTTGGAAACGGATCGTAAGGTCGCCACGTTGTTGTAATTGAGAAAAGGCTTCAAGCTGTTGTTCTGAAACGCGTGCATCCATCACCATTGTCACACCTTGCTGATTAAGTACTTTCTGTACTAATTCAGCAACTTCAATAGCTTGGTCGTCACGAATTGAAGGAATGCTATCGGCAGCACGCATAGCGGGAGCATCTTCTAAAATACCGTTTAATTCACCATTCTCGTATTTACCAATCTTACCATCAGGTGGTTCAGGCGTATCTTTGGTGATACCAAATAATTCGAGGGCACGGCTATTTGCTAGCAATGTATGGCAGTCATTTGAAAACAAGACGACAGGGCGTTTCGTATTGAGCTTGTCCATATCTTCACGGTACATATCAACACCTGCAGGGATCATACCTTGGCGCAGCCATGCAGTGACTTTGAGCCAATCATTTTCCCCGGTACGCGGGTCTTTATCGAGGTGATCTTGTACGCGTGCTAAAATTTGGTCGATAGTTAACGATTCATAATTTAAATGGCAACCGAAGAGTTGAATACCGCCCCAAAAAGGGTGCATATGACCATCAATGATGCCAGGCATCATCATTTTGCCTTCGAGATCGATACTCTCTGTCTCAGGACCAACATATTGATGAAGTTCATCAGAGGTGCCTGTGGCAAGAATATAGCCATCACGAACAGCAACCGCATCGACAACGCGATTTTTATCATCTGCGGTATATATATAACCGTTAAAGTAAATAACGTCAGCTAATTGATTATTCATTGTAAACCGTCTGTATCAGTGGTGCTTTGGTGGCACCAACGCTAAAAAAACAACGGGGAAGGCAAGTGCTCCCCCGTAATCATTTATAAGACTTGAAATGCTTAGTTAATAATCATTTCAGTTTCATCGTCAGAGATTGCAGGTGGACGACGAGTAAAACCATGGGTCAGAAGTGCTAAGTAAATTGCACCTGCAGCTAACCACCATAAACCCACTTTAAAGGCTTCGCTATCAAGACTTGTCCATAACCATAATGTTAGGATAACACCAATAGAAGGCATAATCAGGCATGTGATAATTTTTGTATTATCCAGTGGTGCTTTACGGTCAATATAAAAATGTTTAATGACCGATAAATTCACAAAAGTGAACGCAATTAAGGCACCAAAACTGATCATTGAAGCGACCATGCTGAGCGAAAGCACTAATGAAAGCAGTGACGCTAGCGCAACAAAAATAATCGAGTAAATCGGTGTATTGAGCCTTGGATGTAGATAAGCAAACAGTGAACGAGGTAATACACCTTCACGACCCATCGCATAGAAAATGCGTACAATACTGGCTTGTGAGGTCATTGCTGAGGCAAATACACCAATAACATAAGCGGTGATAAAGCTAGATGCCATCATCGCTCCACCAACTTGTTTCATTACCGCAAGGCTAGCAATATCGGTATTAGGAATAAAATCTTGCCACATCGGATAAACCAGATGCGCACCATAGGAAATGATGACAAACAGCGTACCTGCGATAAACACGGTGTATAAAATCGCTTTTGGTAGCGCACTACGTGCATCTTTGGTTTCTTCTGCCATGGTGGAGATCGCATCAAAGCCAAGGAAGGCTAAGCAAAGTACCGCTGCACCTGCAAATAACCCTGATACTTGTTCTGACATGACCGTAATAGGCGCCAATAAAGCGTCCGTATCCAATACAAATGAAGTTTTAAAACTCAAGTATAGGAACACGGCAATAAATACAAATTGCATTAAAATGATTAGCATATTCATTGAGGAAACTAATTTAATTCCCAAAATATTCATGATGCTAACAATTGTAATTGTGCTGCAAATAATGACGTACATTGGGATATCGGGGAACGCTTCGTGAACAAAGATCCCAATCGCAATGTAGTTAATAATAGGTAGAAAGAGGTAATCGAGCAGTTGTGCCCAACCCACTAAAAACCCGAGTGTGCCGCCAAAGGTTTTTTGCACGTATGAATAAGCAGATCCTGAAAGCGGAAGTGCGCTTGTCATGCGGCAATAGCTCATGGCAGTGAAAAAGACGGCAGCTAATGTAATTAAATAAGCGACAGGCAGATGGCCTTCACTTAATACAGTTACTTGTCCATAGGTGGTGAAAATTCCGAGTGGCACCATATAAGCCAGCCCGAAAAAAACTAACGCAGGTGTGGTCAGTACGCGTTTCATTTGAACGGTATTCTGTTGCATTTTTAAGCCCTTCCCAAAAGCCCTTAAACAACGTTAACTCTGTCTGAATGCACAGGCCGAGTGAACCTAAAATGCAGCCGTACTCGTCATACTTCGAATCACAACGTCGCTGGCTTTGCTCGCTCGCACTAGTCACATACTTTTGTATGCTCCTAGCGACTCCCTTGCTTGCGGCCTAGTTGTATTTTCGAATTATTTAGAGTCTTAACGCTACATGATTGTATTAAATTAAATTTTAGAACCGGCTGTATTCAATTTCAGAAAACCTCGCACCAGGACATTTTTAAAATGAAATGTCATCGTGCGCACTTTAATGAAACGTCAGTGATGAATCGGACCATCACCATCCGCTGGGGTGAATACAAGCGGCGTACAATATAATTACCAAGTCCCTATTAAGCAATCATTAATTGAAAAAAATAAACAACTACTTTTATTTCAAAGAGTTGTTTGATGGATATGTTTATTAATTGAAGTGGATTTAAGATAAATTAAATAATAGCCATTATGGATAGAAAATCAAGGTGAATTTTTTCGTTTAACTTATTGATTTTATATGGTTAAATTTATTTTTTCTCAATGGGTATTATAGATAAGAACAACGAGATTTGATTTAAGCTTAATTTATTATGAGGCAGGCAAAGAATTGGCTATAAAATTAAATAGCCTATTTGCATTAATTAAACTTACTATTCAAGTTCCATATAATGAAACACCGACTTCGTTATAAAATATAAACGAGAGTCGGTAATTTAATATTAACACTATTTATCGGTCATCTGAGTTTCTGAAAACCGTTATCCGTTATTTTCTTCTCAGTTTTTGCTGGGTATATAAAGCATCTAATGTAAATAAAATTAATGCAACCCAGATAAAGCCAAAGGTGACTAACAATTCAGGTGTCATCACTTCACCGTACATAAACACGGCGAGTAAGAACATAATACTTGGCCCCATATATTGGAAAAAGCCTAGAGTTGACAGCCTTAAGTGGTTAGCTGCCTCTGTAAATAGTAACAGTGGCACAGTTGTAATTACCCCTGCGGCAACCAGCAGTGCATTTAAATGCCAATCATTCATTGCCATATCGCTAGTTGGACTATCTGCAAAAAATAATAAGAAGATAATACCGACAGGAAGTAGCCAAAGTGTTTCGAATGTCATCCCTGTTTGTGCATCGACACCTAATTTTTTACGTAATAAACCGTAGGTAGCAAATGTAACGGCCAAACTTAGACCAATCACAGGCACTGAGCCGAATTGCCAAAGCTGGATCAATACACCCGTTAGTGCAAGACCAACAGCAATCCACTGCATGCGGCGAAAACGTTCTTGTAAAAATAGCATTCCAAACAGTACGTTAACTAGTGGGTTAATAAAGTAACCTAAGCTAGCTTGTAGCATATAACCATTATTAACTGCCCAAATATAAATTAACCAGTTACATGCAATTGTCGTTGCCGTCACCCCAAGAACTAATATTTTCTTTGGTTGCTTCAGTACTTGGCGGACATAACTCCAATGGCGTGAAACAGTTAATAATAAAATCATAAAGAAAAATGACCAAATAATACGATGAGTCAGGATTTCTTCTGCGGGCACTTCTTGGATACTTTTAAAATAAATAGGTGCGACACCCCAAATAAAATAGGCGCCTAAGGCACATAACACGCCTTTGGTAGTATTTTGCTGGCTCATTGTTGGCTCTGAAATTGAATTAAAGACTAAAAAGATACTTATACAGAGAGACCGAGCCGATTTAAGCGGCTCGATTTTTGATACCACTAATGTGACATTGCTCAGGTTTTTTTACAAGTTATTAGTTTAGTAGGTGACTAATTATTTGTATCTATTTTATCCCACCAGGTAAGTTGCCGTTGCTGTCGCAATATGCTGATTGTTTTCATTATGAAGTTCGCAGCGTGTAACGGCTATTTTATTACCATCTCTTAATAAGCTGGCACTGGCGGTAAAAAGTTGGCCTCGACCAGGGCGTAAATAATCAACTCGTAGGTCGATTGTTCCCATGCGAGACATTTTGTCGACAATCTCAGTATGAGTTAATGGATTAATGCGCTGCAAAATACGGTTAATACACACCATGCCTCCTGCAACATCTAAAACCGAAGCGATCACACCGCCATGTAAAATGTTCTGAGTGAAATTACCAATTAATTGCTGACGATTTTCAACGGTAAGCTGAACAAAATCATCATTTAGACTCATTAACTTAATCCCAAGTAATTGGTTAAATGGCATTTTATAAATAAATGCATGGCTCATTAACTCACTGGCTTCTTCTAAAGTATAAGTACGGTCATTCATCGTTTTCATCCTTTAAAAATATGTAAATAATAAGTTAACATTACGTGTAAATTATGTCTCTAACAAACGAATGAATAATCTTTCAACAGTTATTCAGTTTTGTGTGTAAAATAGGACAAACTTTTTTTGGACGATGTTGAAATAGGAATGACTAATGCGCGCTTTACCGATTTTGTTAAGTGCAGTGCTCAGCTTTTGGTCTGCTTCACTGTTTGCGACTGAAAATACAAGTATTCAGCCTGAACAAGATGTCAAAAATACCCTACCAATACGTGGAAGCATCATTTCAGGATTACTACAACACCATGATAATCCATTTGTATTGTATCCGTATGAATCGAATTACATCATTTATACCTATACCTCCTCGATGAATAAAAAAGCGATTTCTAGCTATAATTGGGGCGATGATGCGTTAAAGGATGAAGTTAAATTTCAACTAAGTTTAGCTTTTCCATTATGGGCCGGTATTGCTGGTGATGATTCCATTTTAGCCGTTTCTTATACTCAACGTTCTTGGTGGCAGTTAAGCAATAAAAAAGAATCTTCACCATTTAGAGAAACCAACTATGAGCCTCAGGTGTTTGTTGGCTGGCTAACTGACTACCAATTTGCGGGTTGGACGTTACGTGAGATTGAAACGGGCTTTAACCACGAGTCAAATGGGCGCTCAGAACCGACCTCTCGCAGCTGGAACCGTGTATATGCGAGGGCAATGGCGCAAAATGGTAATTGGCAAGTTGACCTTAAACCTTGGTACCGCATTCATGAAAGTGAAGGGCGTGATGATAATTCTGATATTACCAAATACATGGGCTACTATCGCTTAAAGGTAGGATATGCATTGGGAGATAGCGTATTTACTACGACTGGACGCTATAACTGGAATACCGGTTACGGTGGTGCAGAGTTGGGGTGGAGTTATCCAATTAGTAAACATGTGCGTTTTTATACCCAGTTGTTTAGCGGATATGGTGAGTCGATGATAGACTACAATTATCGCCAAACCCGTTTTGGTATCGGTGTTATGCTAAACGATATGTTGTAATGGAAGAAAAACTCAGTGCTCTATTCAGTTCTGAGTGAAATACCAAGTCATAAATCAACAACTTCGCTGCTCAATTGGGCAGCGGCTTGTTTTATCGATTGAGGAAGTTTGTGTCCACAGCTTGCGTCATTAACCAACTTTCATTGGCTGAACATGTGCTTAATAGTACATTTGGTTATCAGTCATTTCGCCCCGGGCAAGATGCTGTCATTGGGGCCATTTTAGATAACCGTGATTGCTTAGTGTTAATGCCAACAGGGGGCGGTAAATCCCTTTGCTACCAGGTCCCTGCTTTAGTTAAAGAGGGGGTCACACTGGTCGTTTCGCCATTAATATCATTAATGAAAGACCAAGTTGACCAATTAAGGTTACATGGGGTTAATGCGGCATGTTTAAATTCATCACAAACGTCACAAGAACAGCGTCAAATCATGGAGCTGTGCAGTCAGGGGGAAATAAAATTACTTTATGTTGCCCCTGAACGGCTATTAACTGATTATTTCCTAAGCCAATTAGCAGGGTGGAATATCACTTTGCTAGCCGTGGATGAAGCCCACTGTATTTCTCAATGGGGACACGATTTTCGCCCTGAATATCGTGCACTAGGCCAATTACGGCAATCATTACCTAATGTACCCGTGATGGCGTTAACCGCAACTGCAGATGAAACCACACGTGCAGACATTATTCGCTTATTGGAGCTACATGAGCCATTAGTTCATGTGAGTAGCTTTGATAGGCCAAATATTCGTTATACCTTAGTCGAAAAATATAAACCGTTAGATCAACTTTGGTTTTTTATTAAAGGCCAAAAAGGAAAAGCGGGTATTGTTTATTGTAACAGTCGCAGTAAGGTTGAAGAAACGACAGAGCGCTTGCAAAAACGAGGCCTAAGCGTTGCAGCATACCATGCGGGGTTAGAGGCTGCTCAACGGGAGTGGGTACAAGACGCATTTCTAAAAGATAATCTGCAAGTTGTCGTGGCGACAGTGGCTTTTGGGATGGGAATTAATAAATCAAACGTTCGGTTTGTCGCTCATTTCGATATTCCACGTAATATCGAAGCGTATTATCAAGAAACAGGGCGAGCAGGGCGTGACGGTGTTGAGGCCGAAGCCATTTTATTTTATGACCCGGCCGATATGGCATGGTTACGTCGTTGCCTTGAGGAAAAACCTGCAGGTATGCAGCAAGATATCGAACGGCATAAGCTGAATGCCATCGCGGCTTTTGCTGAAGCACAAACCTGCCGTCGTTTGGTGTTACTCAATTATTTTGGCGAAAATCGTCAGCAGCCTTGTGGTAACTGTGATATTTGCTTAGACCCGCCAAAACAGTACGATGGGTTAGTGGATGCGCAAAAAGCGCTATCCTGTATTTATCGTGTTGGTCAGCGGTTTGGTATCGGCTATATTGTAGAGGTATTGCGTGGTGCTAATAATCAACGTATCCGTGATTTAGGCCATGACAAACTGCCTGTTTACGGTATCGGTAAAGAACAAAGTAATGAACATTGGGTTAGTGTGATTCGCCAATTGATCCATTTAGGTATGATCACTCAGAATATTACGCATTTTTCAGCGCTTCAATTAACTGAGGCTGCACGGACTATATTACGGGGTGAAGCGGCACTAAAACTAGCAGTTCCGCGTGTTTTAGTGGTAAAAAGCCGTAATCAACAAAACAAAATTTATCATGGCAATTATGATAAAAAATTATTTGCGAAACTGCGTAAATTACGTAAGTCCATTGCAGAT
Source organism: Providencia sp. PROV223 (assembly GCF_028479245.1). NCBI lineage: Bacteria > Pseudomonadati > Pseudomonadota > Gammaproteobacteria > Enterobacterales > Morganellaceae > Providencia > Providencia sp. PROV223. Next base: position 412,278 of record NZ_JAMPNG010000002.1, on the reverse strand, counting down.
GAAGAAAATATTCCACCATTTGTCGTGTTTAATGATGCAACATTAATTGAAATGGCTGAGCACACTCCAACTTCACCTGCTGAATTATTGTTAATTAATGGTGTTGGCGAGCGTAAACTCGAACGTTTTGGAGTGGCATTTATGGCACTTATCCAAGACCATCTTGAAGGTTATGAATGAATAAATAAGGAAACTGCAGGATGACGCCTGAAAACCTAAAAGAGAGTTGGCTGAATCGAGAAACTCAATTTTCTGCTTTTACAAATGGCCCGCTTTTAGATTTCTGGCAACATCGAGAAGAATCTCAATTTATGGGAGTTGATGATATTCCCATTCACTATGTCCGTTTTATTCATCCAAAGCACCATAAAGCGATAGTCATTTCACCGGGGCGTAGTGAAAGCTATGTGAAGTACCCTGAAGTGGCTTATGATTTTTATCATTTAGGCTATGATGTTTTTATTATTGATCATCGTGGTCAAGGGCGATCAGGGCGCATGTTAGCTGATCCTCAAAAAGGTCATGTTGAAAAATTCACTGATTACATTGACGATTTTGAAAAGTTTATTGAGCTTGAGGTTAAATATCGGCATTACCCAAAATGTTATGCATTAGCTCATTCAATGGGAAGTGCTATTTTAGCCGGGTATTTGTTGCGAGATAACGTCACATTTGATGCCGCAACCTTATGTGCACCGATGATTGGTATTAATTTACCCATGCCTCGTTGGATGGCGAGCTTTATTGTTGATAGAGCGGAATCGCGTGAAAGCGTTCGTAATGATTACGCGGCCTCTACTGGGAAATGGCAGCCATTACCTTATTTAATCAATGTATTAACACACAGCTCGGAGCGTTATCGGCGCTACTTACGCTATTATGCCGATTACCCTGAATTGCGCTTGGGTGGGCCAACTTATCATTGGCTACGTGAAAGTTTTGTGATTGGCGATGAGCTAATTGCGAAAGCGGGAGAAATTGATGTGCCACTGATGGTGTTGGAAGCCAGTGAAGAAAAAGTGGTCAGCAATAAAGAGCTACAAGCTTTTTGTCAAAGCCGACAAAAAGCGCAAATAGGACGAGAAGAAAAATTACCTCTCATTATTGAAGGGGCACACCATGAAATCCTATTTGAAGTGGATGCATTAAGAGCGATGGCGCTCAATGCTATCTGTGATTTTTTTGAGCAGTATTAGTTAGGGTTTGAATATGAAATATCCTGTAGTTGCTTCCGATTTGGATGGGACACTGTTATCTCCCAATCATGATTTAACGTCTTATACAAAAGACACTTTGAAACAGCTAGTAACTTCGCAAGATGTGCATTTTGTGTTTGCAACAGGCCGTCACCATGTGGATGTTGCTCAAATCCGTGATGGTTTAGGCATCGATGCGTATATGATCACGTCTAATGGTGCGCGGATCCATAATACCCGTGGTGACTTAATTTTTGAGCACAATGTTGCCCCTCAAATTGCTCATGAGCTGTGTTTAATGGAATTTGATAACCCTGAGCTTGTCACTAATTACTACCATGGTGATGATTGGTTTATCAACCGTGAAAGCCCTGAACAAAAAGAGTTTTTTAAAGAATCGGTATTTAACTACCAGTTGTTTGACCGCCACAATTTTGTCACCTCTGAGGTCTGTAAAGTTTACTACACCAGTGAAGATCATGATTTGCTGGTGGATTTACAACGCCGTATTCAAGCTCGCTGGCAAGATAGAGTGAATGTAACGTTTTCACTGCGTAGCTGTTTAGAAGTTATGGCTGGTACTGTTTCTAAAGGGGAAGCTTTGAAGCAAGTAGCTGCTCTACATGGCTATACACCGAGTGATAGCATTGCGTTTGGTGATGGTATGAATGACAAAGAAATGCTGACGATGGCCGGAAAAGGCTGCATCATGCAAAATGCACATCAGTTGCTAAAAGATGCGTTACCACACATGGAAGTCATTGGCTCGAATAGTGATGATGCTGTTGCTCGTTATCTGAGAAATAAATACCTTAATAACGCATAATTCATTTTGTTATTTGAAATAGAGAAACCAGATAGGCAATATGTTTATCTGGTTTTTTATTATCGCAATTAGACTAGAAACGTAAGTTCCCACAGCGAAAATACAGCGAAACGTGCTTTTTGTGAAATTTAGGTCACTTTTCCTATTTTTTCTGACAAAAAGTAAATTTAAACTAGGGGGATGAGTGTTTAGGTCGATATTAATGGATAGCACTGTTTTCACAGGTTGCATATTGCACTGTTGAGGGTTCCTTAGGATGAAAAGAATTGCGTTAGTACTGTTGTTAGGCTCGATTTGTTTTAGTTCCGTTTTAACTGCTAAACCTACCACTGCGCCAGCATCGGCAACAGTAGCACAAGAGCCCTCGATTGAACAAATTACGCAGTTAGCGCAAAAAGGTGACCCTAAAGCCCAATTTCAGCTAGGTGAGCGTTATTTTAAAGGGTTAGGTGTTTCTCAAGATTCTAAAGCTGCGGCTGAGTGGTTCATCAAGGCAGGAAACCAAGGGAATTCAGATGCGCAATTCCGCCTTGGCACGATGTTCGTAAATGGTTTTGGTGTGCGTCGTGATTATGACAAAGCGATGCTGTGGTACGAACAAGCCGCTGCTCAAGGTGATACCCGAGCTGAAACAAACATGGCGATGATGTACGCGCAAGGCTTAGGTGTTACTCAAAACCTAGAAAAAGCGGCATTTTGGTTTAGAAAAGCTGCGCAGGGCGGGAATATACTGGCTCAATTCCAGATAGGCCAAATGTACTCGATTGGTAGTGGTGTTGATTTAGATGATGAGAAGGCGGTCTTCTGGTTTAGAAAAGCCGCGAAACAAAAAGATGCTAAGTCTCAAGACCGCTTAGGTGTCATGTACTCTGAAGGACGTGGCGTGAAGAAAAACTTGCAGCAAGCCTACGCATGGCTTGCAACTGCGGTTTACAGTGGTAACGCAGAAAGTCATCGTCTACAGAATAAGATTGCGGAGCAGTTAAGTCCTGAAGAATTACAGCAGGCACAAAAATTAGCGGAAGGTTATATTAAATCGTATGGTTTTAAAGCCAGCTAACGATTAAGCAGATGTGTGGGATACGATTTTGTATCCCACCAGTATGACAACCGATAATACAAGATAGCACCAAGAAAGCCGATAAAAACGGTTATTTCCCCAGCCTCGACGAATGGCAAGCTGCTGCTGTTTCGATGATAGCTTGCCACAAAGTACACGAAACCCGACGATATAAACCGCACAATACACTTGCCAAAGATATAGCGTATTAAATGCAAAAGCTTTCCCAACAATTAATAAGATAATTAATGGAATCAAAAAGAATAAAATCGACCCAACACGTTCAAGTTGGGCGATCCTCAATATCACTAATTCGTCTTTTTCATCTAATTGTAATGGCATAATACGGCTTACAGTTCCCCAGATTTACGGCTTGGATTACGTCCTGAAAGATTGTTTGTCGCACTTTGCAGAGAGTTATCACGGACATCCACCCTTGCTTGGAATGGTGGGAATGGCAAGGTAATCCCTTGTTCAGCAAAGGATACTAGGATGTTTTGATGTATTTCATGGCGCGCAGGTAACCGGTGGCCCATTTCTGCGGCATAGACACGTAATTCAAAAATCTGAATACCTTGTTGTAAATCAACAAGATATACTTCAGGTGCCGGGTTGTCTAAAATCATCGTAGAGCGTTGAGCTGCACGTAAAATAGTATCTGTCACTAATTCACTATTGGCATCAGAAGGTGCAGGAATCGTCATGACAATACGTGTGATCGTGTCAGAAAGTGACCAGTTAATAAATTGTTCAGTAATAAATGCCTTATTTGGCACAATAATTTCTTTTCTGTCCCAATCTGTTAGCGTGGTTGCACGGGTATTGATCTTGGTAATACTGCCGGTCAAGTTACGGATAGTTACTGTATCTCCAATCCGGATCGGTTTTTCAAATAAGATCATCAACCCTGAGATAATATTAGCGAAGATTTCTTGTAAGCCAAAACCAAGCCCGACCCCCATCGCCGCTACAAGCCATTGTAGTTTTGACCACTCAATCCCTAACATAGAGAAGCCAACAATGGTCCCGATAATAGTAATCGTATACTTGGTTAGTGTGCTGATAGCGTAACCGGTACCTGGCGTTAAATCCAAATGTTGGAGTACTGCCAGCTCAAGTAAAGCGGGTAAGTTACGAACTAATTGGGCAGTAACGATAATAGTCAAAATAGCAATGAAAATAGAGCCCATGGTGATAGGTTGTACCGTATCAACACCATTAACCGTTGAGGTCACATCCCATAAGCGAATATTTTCAAGGAAAGAGAATGCAGTATGTAGTTCAGACCATAGCCAAATTAATGAAACCAAGGCAATCATGGTTAAAATCGAACGAACTAACCCCACAGATTGGGTGCTAATGGTATCCAAGTCGATAACCTGTTCTTCGATATCAATATTTCCTTCGCTACTGGCGTTTGCTTGCTGGCTATCGTCTTCACCTTTAGCACGTTGCGCCAATATCTCAGCACGGCGTTGTTTCGCACGCTCGAAGGCTAATTTACGGCGCTGCATCGACATCCAACGGCGAATAGTATGATAAACGATAAGGATGACAAACCAAATGGCGACAGAAGTTTCTAAACGTGCAAGCAGGGCCTGTGAGGTTGAGAAATAACCTAAAATGGAGAAGAACCCAGCAACAATAGGTGCGAGTAATATCATCCACCACAAGGCCTTATTAACGATATTCTCACCGGACCCATGTCTATCTAAATAGAGAGGGATTTGTGAACGACGCAAGTTGTTGGTAATTAAGCTAAGTGCGACACATAAAAAGATAAAACAGAAACGACCAATACTGGCTGCAAATTCCCTATCGCTATAATGTTCAAAGGTAATAATTGCCATCACTAATGGAACGATGACAAAAATCGCCATTCGGTAATAACGCATCGCACGTTTAACGGAATCTTTGTCCCAACCGAAGTGAGAAATAAATAGCCCGGTTGGACGAGAAAAGGTTTCGCTGATCATAAACAGCCACAATAAAGGTGTCGTCGCACTGACACCATAACCTATCGCCGCGGCCATGGGGTATTGCCATGCACTTTGTAAGCCATAGCCGATGGCTGACCACATCATAGGTAGAGGAAGAGCAACAATAATTGACCAGAAAATAGTTCGAATGGTTAAGTAGAACCGGTCTTGTGTCACCTTACCAATACGTAAACTGGAACGGTCAAGAAATGCTTGGTAGTGCTTACGCGTGCTAATACTGAAAATGACTAATGCTATAGAACCAAGAAGATACAAAAAGGTATCTTGAGTTGTCAGCATAACGTTCAGTGCACCAGCAAGTTGGGACAAGGTATCCAGTGAAAGTAATTGAGTAATATCAGTTACTAACATGACAGGATAGCTGATGCTTATTGGTGGAACATCTGCGACCCAGAAAAGATAACGGTTGGAAGCATCTTTGACTTCTTTTAATGCATCGGTTAATTGCCCAGTAGCGACATTAAGCTTCGTTAGCTCTAACATTTCAGCATCGAGGCCTGAAATTAAAGAGGTCAGTAGCTCTCGGCGGGTTTTAATTAATGACTGATAAACTTGCACTTGAGCTGCATTAAGCTCATGCTCGGTTTCTTGCTCGGTTGTATCTACTTTACCTAATCTATCGAGGCTATCTTCATAATTTAAGCGTTGTACACGTAAATCAGCCATTTCACGATCAAGTTGTTGGCTTTTGGGTATATCAGGCAAACGAGAAAGCTGTGTTCTGAGAGCTTCCCCTAATGTACTTGAACTGCTGATCCACTGAGCTTGCTCGCGAATAGTTGTGAGTGCTTGGCGAGCATCACGGATACTGGTTGAAATTTCTGCTTGGCTATTAGTGATAGCGCTCATGCGCTGTGCCTGAGCGGTTAATTCCTGAGACATTTTGCGGTTAATATCAAGCTGCTCAGTTAAAAATGGCGTTAGCTCCCCTTGTGCGGCCAACATTTCCGTGTGTTCTAACGCTAAAATTGCTTTTTGTTGGCGTTGGGTATTTTGGAAATCACGTAGGTTTTGTAACTCAAGTTCCATACGTTGATAGCGTTTTTTGTATAATTCCAACGTAAGGCGTGAGATTTCTTGGCGGTTATTGGCAGAAAGCTGTGCCATTTCCAGTTCATTAACCGTTGACTTGCGAGCACTTACTTCGGCTTGAGCCAATGTGTACTGGGCATCGGCTAATGGCGTTGACGGTGTACTCAGAGACTGAAAGCGGGAAGTGGCTTCAGTGAGTAAACGTCTGGCTTCAGAAAGCTGTTGTGGCAGAATATTTAATGATTCACTGATTTCGCGGCCCTTATCTTGCTCTTGCTGAGTTAAGCGGCTTTGATCGAGTAATTGGCTGCTAAGCTGAATAATACGTTGTTCAAGTTCACCTAAGCTGATACCCACTGGTATTGGGGCCGGTTCATCACTTTCATTAAGAATTTTTTGTCTTATTTCTTTGATAATTCTAGGAAAGTTATCAATGGCTTCTTGATAAGATTTGGCTTTTGCATCGGACTCTCGTGTTTCACTCATCCAATTCAAAGCACCTTGTAATGCTTGTGCTATCTCTGCATCTTTGGGGTTGGTGCTTGACTCAAGTTGTTTGAGCTCCTGCTTAATCTGTGCTTCATCCTGCGCTGCAGTTGGTGCTGCAACGGAAGAGAAAACGATTAACAGACTAAGAAAAAAACTGATAATCACACGCACAGTGAGGAGCTCCTTCAAGAGATAATAATTTAACTAAACGTCGATGGATTCTTCTGTCACTGTATTTGCAACAGTTTCAGCGAGTAATTCGCCCATGCGAGTTGCATAACCGGGGATTAGTGATGAATTAAATGTCACTTTGTTAGGTTCAAATAAATTAATCACTGTTGAACCCAATTTAAACAGTCCCATTTCCTCACCTTTTTTCAAGAAAACAGCCCCTTCAGAGTCTAACTCAGGGTAAACCCAACGCTTAATGATGCCTTCACGAGAGGAGTTAACGCAACCGCTCCATACGGTTTCAATACTACCAACGATGGTTGCACCGACGAGGATCTGTACCATTAGGCCGACAGGGGTGTCAAAGACACAAATCAAGCGTTCATTACGTGCAAATAGATTGGGAACATTTTGTGCCGTCAACGGATTTACAGAGAATAAATCGCCAGGAACATAAATCATCTCTTTGAGCAAACCGTCACACGGCATGTGTACACGGTGATAGTCACTCGGGGAGAGGTAAGTGGTAATAAAGTCACCACCACGAAAACGTTCCGCTAATTGGTATTGGCCTGCAAGTAACGCTTCCACTGTGTAATTATGGCCTTTAGCTTGGAAGATAAGGTCATCATTAATCGGGCCTAATTGGCTAACTGCACCGTCAGCAGGTTGAGCAAGTTGGTGCTCTTTTTCGACAATCGGGCGTGCGCCTTCTTTTAGCAGACGGATAAAGAAATCATTAAAAGTGGCATAAGCAGTAAGTTCGCTTTTTTGCGCTTCATTCATGTTGACTTTATAGGCTTTTGCGAACAGTTTAATTGCCCATTGTGTCATGAAACCCGCATTGCGGCTTGCAAACCAGCCTGCAAATTCAGTAAGACATTGTTTTGGAAGCATATATTGCAAGCGAATTTTAATTTTATCTAGCACGTTAACCTCTGATTTTTAAAGGTATGTTAGCAAAAGGGCGGCTATTGTACACAGTTTACTCATCATATTTCAAACGGTCGCGTAACAGGCTAACCGTAATTAAATTATTTAGAGCTGTCTTAGCGTTAGGGAGTTAATTGTAAGCACTCACTAACATTATTTATCTTTTGCCGTAAAATTGCCACGAGGTTTGATTTGTTCCATGCTTTCTAAAATGCGATGGTAGTTTTCAAAACGTGATTCAGCAATTTTATTTGCTTCTACGGCTTCACGTAACAGGCAACCAGGGTCATCTAAATGTTTACAGTCACGGAATTTACAGCCACCAAGGTAATCTTTAAATTCGACAAATCCTTTGGTCACTTGTTCCGTTGTTAAATGCCATAAACCAAACTCACGCACACCAGGGGAGTCGATCACATCGCCACCCAATGGGAAGTGATATAAACGAGCTGTTGTTGTTGTATGTTGTCCTAGCCCTGAGTTGTCTGAAACCTCATTGACTAGAATTGTTTCTTCATTATGTGGGAGTAATGCATTTAATAAACTTGATTTGCCCACTCCAGACTGCCCAACAAATACTGAAACTTTACCTGCTAGCGCGTTAGTAAGTGCTTCCATGCCTTCGTTGGTATGGCTTGAAACTTCGAGAACTTGATAGCCAATATCGCTATAAATCGTCATTAAATCGCTTACCCACTCACGGTTTTCGTCGTCGAGTAGGTCGACTTTATTGAGAACGATAACAGGCTTAATCCCTGTGGTTTCGCAGGCAACTAAATAGCGGTCAATAATATTCAGCGAAAGCTCAGGTAAAATAGCGGAAACTACGACAATTTGGTCAATATTAGCAGCAATCGGTTTTAAGCCATCATAATAATCGGGACGAGTTAGAACAGAACGGCGTTCATGAACAGCTTCGACGATGCCATTTACTTTGATATCGCTCTGTGTGTTCAAGGCTGGCCGCCACACCACGTTATCCCCTGTTACGAGAGATGAAATAGTTCTACGCAAGTTACAGCGCTGGATAGTCCCGTCACTTGCTTGAATGTCAGCATGTTGCCCAAAACGGCTAATGACTAAGCCTTCTTGTGCTTCACCTAATTGGCTATCATCAATTTCAACTGTTTTTTGCTTTTTAAGTCTTTTTTGATGATTTTCTTGAACTCGGCGCTGTTGGCCTTTCGAAAGTTTCTGTTTAGCCACCTGTCCTCTCTTTACTATGGGCTGTATTTTAGGGGTTACTCACGCCTGTCACTGAAGGCATGAAGAGTGCTATCATACCTTAACTTCATAGAATGCAGTTAGGGTATATCATGCAAAAGAATGAGAATAATTTAATTTGGATCGATTTAGAAATGACGGGGCTCGATCCTGTTCGTGATCGTATTATTGAAATAGCGACTATTGTAACAGATAGCCATCTTAATATTTTAGCAGAAGGCCCTGTAATTGCAGTTCATCAAACGAATGAACAACTCGCTTTAATGGATGAGTGGAATGTAAACACTCACACCAATAGTGGTTTAGTTGAACGTGTGCGCAAAAGTACCGTGAGTGAGCGTGAAGCTGAGCTAGCCACCATTGAGTTTTTAGAAAAATGGGTTCCCCAAGGGGCATCACCGATTTGTGGGAATAGTGTTGGGCAAGACAGGCGTTTTCTATTTAACTACATGCCTGAATTAGAACGCTATTTTCATTATCGTTATCTTGATGTTAGTACACTTAAAGAACTTGCACGTCGCTGGAAACCTGAAATTTTAGCAGGGTTTTCGAAGAAAAATACCCACCAAGCTCTTGATGATATTCGTGAATCGGTCGCTGAACTGGCTTATTATCGGGAAACATTTATTAAAGAATAAATGATTCGTTATGAAAGTCGCCATTGGCGACTTTCATTCGCGGTTTTTTCTCAATAAGTTAACAATGTTAACGTATTGAAATCAGTTTATTACAACGGGTGTTGATAAAATCACCATTGTGATTGAATTGTCAGCAAACGAATAAAAAAATAAAAATTTTGAGCGCAAGGGCTTGCTAGTATCTGAATTTTTCGTATAATGCGCTCCCCGTACCGATGAAGTTTTTGTTATTGAGTCGGCACGTGAAACATCCAGAAATGTGATGCGGGAATAGCTCAGTTGGTAGAGCACGACCTTGCCAAGGTCGGGGTCGCGAGTTCGAGTCTCGTTTCCCGCTCCAAATTTTCTTGATGTTTTAGCTAGAACACTATTTTCGTGATGCGGGAATAGCTCAGTTGGTAGAGCACGACCTTGCCAAGGTCGGGGTCGCGAGTTCGAGTCTCGTTTCCCGCTCCAAACTTTCTTAGTGTTTTAGTTCGATAGTACCCACCAAATGCGGGAATAGCTCAGTTGGTAGAGCACGACCTTGCCAAGGTCGGGGTCGCGAGTTCGAGTCTCGTTTCCCGCTCCAATATTTTCTTTATCTCTTAACTTTTCTTCTTAATTAAATCTCACATAATATTCATTTAACTTAATTTTATTTAAGTAAAATCACTTAGTGCATATGAACTGCGTTTGTTCACTGTTTTTATCCCTTGAACACTGGGATCTAAAAGGGTTTCGCGATCTTTTTTGGATCATATCCAGATTTGTGCTTGCATTCATTTTCAGGGCGCCATAGAATAGCCACCCCTTAGCAATAGGGTGTTTTACTTCCATCTCTAAGATGAAAACATGAAGTTTAAATAATAAACAAAAATATGCTTTTTTATTTACTTCGAGTGTTTTTTCATTTTAATCTTACTTTTTGGTCACTTTTGTATTGCTAGTTAACGTAAAATCAGTGTTTTTCTTTTCAACGCGACATTAGAAAGTTATCCACAGCTAACTCAATCAATCTGAGTTTTTATTGCGATTTGAAATAACTTATTACACAGAGTTATCCACAGGCTAATTAACAAATTCCTGCTGTGCTATTTAATTCTAGCGTTTAAGTTGTATTATTATAACTTGTTGATTTTATTGGTCTGTGAATTATTTTGTCAAAATGAGGCTAGCACAGCTTGCAAATTCTTTACCTATTGTCAGGTAAGCATTTTTTATTTTATTCACATCAATTTGACAATTCTTCATTCCGGATTTATAGCAGGCTTTTTTCTAGGCGTCTCTCGGTAAACCTTTGTTAATAGCGCGTACAAGGCGTTTTTGCTGTGAAGTTTGAATTGTGACTTGGTTTGCATCGCGTCGGTTAAGCTGTTGTTGTATAGACCATTGGAAGTGCTCATCTAGCATTTCGTTGATCCCCAATCTATTTTGTAAAGCCAGTACAATACGGTCTTGATAAGGTGCATTACCTAGTGCCACACTGATATTTCGCAGCCACTTAATATAACCAATGCGGCGGATTGCAGAGCCTTCGGTCACCTTTAAAAAGGTTTTTTCATCCCATGAGAACAAGTCAAGTAGCTCTGGTGTATGTAAGTCCTTTCTTGGACTAAAATCATCTTCATCAGTAAGCTGGGAAAAACGGTTCCACGGGCAAATGAGCTGGCAGTCATCGCAACCATAGATCCGATTTCCCATGAGTGGACGAAATTCTTCTGGGATAGCACTATCTAGCTCGATTGTGAGATAAGAAATACAGCGTCTTGCATCGACGGTGTAAGGTTCAACAATCGCACCTGTTGGGCAGGTTGTCATACAAGCAACACAGCGACCACAATCTTCTTCGACAGGTTTATCAACAGGAACAGGTAAGTTAATCAATAACTCACCGAGAAAAAACCAAGATCCTGCTTCACGATTTAAGACTAATGAATGTTTCCCTGTCCATCCTAAACCTGCTTTAACTGCAAGAGGGCGTTCTAAGATTGGAGCGGAATCGACAAAAGGTCGAAAATTAAGATCATCGCTACTGGTGCCATCGGGCAGTATCACTCCGTTAAATTCACGACAATAGTCTAAAATACGATCTGAAAGTTGTTTTAGGCGTTTTTTTAATAGCTTGTGGTAGTCTCGTCCTAGGGCATAACGGCTGATATAACCTAATTCGGGGTTATTTAATGTACTGGCAAATGCGGCTTTGGCGGGCAAGTAATTCATACGCACACTAATGACACGTAACGTGCCTGGGTGCAGTTCGTGTGGTCTGGCTCGCATCATTCCATGGCGGCTCATCCATTCCATCTCGCCATGAAATTGTTTGTCTAGCCATGCTTGTAATTTGGGCTCTTCCGCAGAAAGGTCAGTATCGCAGATCCCTACTTGTTGGAAACCTGCTTCAATGCCCCATTGTTTAATATTCTGAGCGAGAAGATCGAGATCGAGGTATCTTGCCATCAGATCCTATCTTGATAAAGATTAAAACGGCAGGCACTCTATCATGACCTGCGTTGTTCATCAAAATGCATGAAAAATACCGTCAATATTGAGAACAATTATAGGATATTTCTGAACTCATCATTCAAGCAATGTTAATTAAGAAAAAAGCCCCATCTTAGGTTAATATAAGCGGTAATATTGATGTTTGTTGATATCTCTTTATGCATTTTGATCAGCAATATAAACTATGCATTTAAAGGATAAACAGGCGACACCGCCTATTAATGACATAATAAAAGAACAATATGAAAGAATGTACAATACAACTTGCCAATGAAGCGCAAACTGTTGCGTTAGGTAATGCTATCGCTAAGGCTTGCCATCAAAGCACTGTGATTCACTTATACGGTGATCTTGGTGCAGGGAAAACCACCTTTAGCCGAGGTTTCTTACAAGCGCTAGGTCATCAAGGCCATGTAAAAAGTCCAACTTACACATTGGTTGAACCCTATGAATTAGCAGATCGTCAAGTTTTCCACTTTGATCTCTATCGGTTAGCCGATCCTGAAGAACTTGAATTTATGGGAATTCGTGACTATTTTTCTGGAAATTCGATCTGTTTGGTCGAATGGCCGCAACAAGGTAAAGGTTTTTTACCTGAAGCGGATCTTGAGCTCCATCTGACCTATCAAGGCGAAGGGCGTCAGGCTCACTTTGTTGCTTTTTCTGCCAATGGGGAGTCGTTGTTAGAAGCATTACCCCTACTCTAAGGAAGCTATTGCTCATGTTGAATGCATCAATGCACAGAATAACAAAAAAGGGTTTTTTTACTGTTTTCGTCTTGTTTATGGTATCCGTTATGTGGCTGTTTGCTGCAAAAACACAAGCGGCAACATTATCGAATATTCAAGTTAACAATAGTCCATCACAAGCAGAAGTGGTACTAAGCTTTGTTGATGGTAAGCCTGATTACTCCTATTTCCCATTGCATTCACCTGAGCGCCTTGTTGTTGATATCAAACAGCGAGGCGAGATTATTGGCCTACCGCTTAAAGTTCCCGCAGGGGATCTTGTAAAACTAGTACGGGCAAGCCAACCTTCTGATAATCAACACAAACGCTTAGTTTTAGAGCTATCTCGTGCAGCTAAAACGAAAGCAGTACTTAAACAAGTTTCAGGTGAATATCAGTTGGTATTAATGATATCGACGGGAAATTCATCCGGTTCTACTTCCTTTAATCAAACCAATAATACGATTAAAGCAGCGGCAAATAGCGCTCAAGATAAACCATTGAAGATGAATAATCCTGCACCTGTTGCTACGCCAACACCGACTAAATATAAAAATATGCCGAAGGGCAGCAAGCAGGTAGTTATTGCGATTGATGCAGGGCACGGTGGAAAAGACCCTGGTGCGATTGGTAAGAATGGTTATAAAGAAAAGGATGTGACTCTTAGTGTTGCACGTAAGTTATACCAACGTCTTGAAGCCGACCCAATGTTTAAACCTGCGATGACACGTGATGGAGACTATTTTATTTCCGTTAGTGGCCGTTCTGATGTGGCACGTAAGAAAGGGGCTAATATGTTGGTGTCAATTCACGCAGATTCGGCTCCGAATAGCAGTGCACGAGGAGCATCAGTGTGGGTATTGTCTAATCGACGTGCAAACAGTGAGCTGGGTAGTTGGCTCGAACAACGTGAAAAACAATCTGAATTATTAGGTGGGGCGGGTGATGCGCTTAGTGGTGCGGACCCTTATTTAAGCCAAGCTGTTTTAGATCTACAATTCGGCCATTCTCAGCGTGTGGGGTACGATGTTGCGGTTAAAGTGATCGAACAGCTGCGAAAAGTGGGTAATATTCATAAAAGAACACCTGAGCATGCAAGTTTAGGTGTATTGCGCTCCCCAGATATCCCATCGATTTTAGTCGAAACTGGTTTTATTAGTAATACGGCAGAAGAACAGTTGCTAAAATCTAATGAATTCCAAGACAAAGTCGCAGAAGCTATCCATTTAGGATTACGTCAATATTTCTTGGCGAATCCAATACAAGCGGCACCACAATAAGGGGGGAAGACATGGCAATACATATTCTCTCCCCACAGCTAGCCAACCAAATTGCGGCAGGAGAAGTGGTCGAAAGGCCTGCGTCAGTGGTTAAAGAGCTCGTTGAGAACAGTCTTGATGCCGGGGCAACGCGTATTGATATCGACATTGAGCGTGGTGGAGAAAAACTGATCCGTATTCGTGATAATGGCTGTGGTATCGGTAAAGATGAACTGATTCTCGCATTAGCTCGCCATGCGACCAGTAAAATTGCCACTTTGGATGACCTTGAAGCTATTATGAGTATGGGGTTTCGCGGTGAAGCGCTAGCGAGTATCAGTTCCGTTTCACGTTTAACATTGACATCCAAGCCCGCAGACCAAACAGAAGCATGGCAATCATATGCCGAAGGCCGGGATATGGAGGTGATGGTTAAACCTGCAGCGCATCCCAATGGCACAACGGTTGAAGTATTAGATTTATTCTATAATACGCCAGCTCGCCGTAAATTTATGCGCACAGAAAAAACCGAGTTCGGCCATATTGATGAAATTGTTCGCCGAATTGCACTTTCTCGTCCTGATGTGGCTATTAACCTGACTCACAACGGGAAATTAGTAAAGCAATATCGAGCCGCTCATGATGAAGCGCAGCAAGAGCGGCGTCTCGGGACGATTTGCGGTACGGGTTTTCTGCAAAGCGCTTTGGCGTTATCTTGGGAACATAGCGACCTTGCTATCAAAGGGTGGGTTGTTTCTCCATCAATGACATCAGGTAGCGAAACGCAATATTGTTATGTTAATGGCCGTATGATGCGTGACCGCCTGATTAACCATGCTATTCGCCAAGCCTATGAAGGGCATTTAGACGAAAACCAACAGCCTGCTTATGTCTTGTATTTGACGATTGATCCAAAACAAGTTGATGTTAACGTACACCCAGCAAAACATGAGGTTCGTTTTCACCAAGCTCGCTTGGTACATGATTTTATTTATCAAGCGGTACGAACGGTATTATTAGAAGCTGCATCTATTGATGAGCTTCCGGGTATTGAACCAGCAAATATAGAGTTAGAAAATCGACCTTCTGCGGGGGAAAACTATTTTTCTTCACCAAACGTGACTCCCAAGCAGCAACATAAGACAGAAAATCATACGCTCATTGAAAATACCGTTCGAGAGTCTAAAATACCTTATGACCAGCCCAGCCACTTAAAGGATAGTGCCGCAAATCACGCTTTTTCTTCACCGAAGACAACGTCAGGTTTTTCAGAAAATGCGCCAGCAAAAACGTTTGGTTCAACGTATGACAAAAAAGCGGGTGAGCTGTATCAGAGCTTAATGTCAATTCCCGTTGCCTCTGAAGATAAAAAACCGCTTTTTCCTGAGCGTAAACCGATAAACTCGCCACCAATATCGTCACAACCTGTAGCAAAAAATGCGGATAACTACCTTTTTGGCAAGGTATTGACAATTTACGCAAAAAACTTTGCATTAATTGAGTCTTCGTTGGGGCTAATCCTGTTATCCTTAACGGAAGCTAATTATTTATTGAAATTGTCACAATTGTCGCCGGGTGGCGGAGCCTTAAAGCCTCAGCCATTGTTAATACCTCTAAAAGTGTCACTTAAAAATGATGAAATAGAGGTTTTACAGCGGTACAAGGAACAATTGACAATATTTGGTATCGAAGCCACGATATTACATGGAAAAGTAACAATTCATACGGTATCGTTACCATTAAGAACACAAAATTTATCACAGCTTTTTTCTGAACTACTCGATTTTTTATCGAGAAAAGAAAGTGTCACTGACGAAGAGATTGCACAATGGCTCGCTAAAGCAGTTTCACAGGTTAAAACAGAAGAAAGTTGGAGTTTAGCACAGGCTGTTCAGTTGCTGGCTGATGTTGAGCGGGTATGCCCTCAGTGGGTAAAAAATCCCCCACCAACATTATTACAATTAATTAATTTACAATCCGTGGTAGCTACACTAACAAATGAGTGATTTAGCAACTCAGAAAAAACCTGACGCAATATTCCTAATGGGTCCAACGGCCTCAGGTAAAACCGCTTTGGCGATCGAACTTCGCAAGCATTTGCCTGTGGAAATTATTAGTGTCGATTCGGCATTAATTTACCGAGGAATGGATATTGGCACAGCAAAACCAACAGCGGAAGAACTCAGCCAAGCTCCCCATCGTCTGATTGATATCCTCGATCCGTCTCTACCATACAGCGCTGCCGATTTTCGCCGTGACGCATTAAATGCCATGGCTGAAATTACCTCACAAGGTAAAATTCCGTTATTAGTTGGCGGCACTATGTTGTATTTTAAAGCCTTATTAGAAGGACTTTCACCACTTCCTTCAGCTGACCCAACAGTTCGTGCTGAAATTGAACACATTGCGAAAGAACAAGGATGGGGAGAAATTCATCGTCGTCTTACTGAAGCTGACCCAGTTGCCGCGGCAAGGATCCACCCTAACGATCCACAAAGATTATCCCGTGCTTTAGAGGTATATCTCATTTCGGGACAAACTTTGACTGAAATGACACAAACAGCTGGGGAAGAATTACCTTATAATGTGTTTCAGTTTGCTATTGCGCCACAAGATCGTAAAATTTTACATGAGCGCATAGAACAACGTTTTCATCTGATGATAGATGCGGGTTTTGAAGAAGAAGTTCGCAAATTGCATCAACGAAATGATTTACATGTTGACCTCCCTTCAATCCGTTGTGTGGGATATCGGCAAATGTGGTCATATTTAGATGGTGAAATTAGCCATGATGAAATGATTTATCGGGGAATTTGTGCAACTCGCCAATTGGCAAAACGTCAAATTACCTGGTTAAGAGGCTGGGAGAATGTTCATTGGTTAGATAGTGAACAACCTCAGCAAGCGCTTAGCACCGTTATGCAGGTTATGCGTGCATAGGACTGATGTTTGTGTACAATTAGAACGTTAAGCGCAATTTTTGAGTAGTTACTTTTTGGAATCTAAAAGATTCTCTTTTAAAAACAACAAAATAAGGAAAACATAGAATGGCTAAGGGGCAATCTTTGCAAGATCCGTTCCTGAACGCATTACGTCGTGAAAGGGTTCCGGTCTCTATTTATCTCGTTAATGGCATCAAATTGCAGGGGCAAATTGAGTCTTTTGACCAATTTGTCATTTTATTAAAAAACACAGTTAGCCAGATGGTTTATAAGCACGCTATCTCGACTGTTGTCCCTGCTCGCCCTGTTTCTCATCATAGCGGTACTGCGGGTAGCACTGGCAATGGTAATTACCATTCAGGTAACCCTGCAGCGCAAGATGGCGAAGTAACTGAGTAAGTTTGTACGCTAAAAGACAAGGAAAGCATGGGTAGGGAGACTGTACCTGTGTTTTTCCTTTGCAATTATTGTTTAGCCTAAGAGGTTACACCTTGTTTGATAGGTATGAAGGCGGTGAACTAGCTGTATTAGTCCATGTCTTTTTTTCTCAAGAAAAAGATGTTGATAATCTGGCAGAATTTGAGTCACTTGTGACATCTGCTGGCGTAAAACCAGTACAAATAGTCACGGGCAGTCGTAAAGCCCTTCATCCAAAGTTTTTTGTTGGGGAAGGTAAAGCAGAAGAAATTGCCCAAGCTGTTGAGGAAAGTGGTGCAGATGTGGTGTTGTTTAATCATACTCTAAGCCCTGCTCAAGAACGTAATCTCGAAAGGATTTGCCAATGTAAGGTGGTTGACCGTACAGGGGTAATTTTAGATATTTTTGCTCAACGCGCACGTACACACGAAGGTAAGCTTCAAGTTGAATTGGCTCAGTTAAGGCATTTATCGACTCGCTTAGTGAGGGGATGGACGCACTTAGAGCGACAAAAAGGCGGGATTGGCTTACGAGGTCCCGGTGAAACTCAACTTGAGACTGACCGCCGGCTATTAAGAGATAAAATTAAACAAATCTTATCTCGTCTTAGTCGGGTGGAAAAACAGCGTGAACAAGGGCGTCAAGCGAGAAGTAAGGCTGATATCCCGACTATTTCGCTTGTCGGTTATACCAACGCTGGTAAATCTAGTTTGTTTAACCGCATGACGGCCGCTGATGTTTACGCTGCTGACCAGTTATTTGCAACACTTGACCCAACACTTCGTCGTATTGATGTAGAAGATGTTGGTGTTGTCGTTCTTGCAGATACTGTGGGTTTTATCCGTCATTTACCCCATGATTTGGTTGCAGCTTTTAAAGCAACCCTGCAAGAAACACGTGAAGCAACGTTACTGCTGCACGTTATCGATGCAGCTGATAATCGCTTGGATGAAAATATTCATGCAGTTGAAAGTGTGTTAGAAGAAATCGAAGCGGATGAAATACCAACACTTTTAGTGATGAACAAAGTTGATATGCTGGAGGATTTTGTCCCGCGTATTGACAGAGATGAGGATAACAAGCCGGTTCGTGTCTGGGTTTCAGCGCAAACGGGCGATGGTATCTCATTGCTGCTACAGGCATTGACGGAACGTCTTTCAGGTGAAATCGCACATGTTGAATTGCGTTTACCACCGAATGAAGGCCGTTTACGTAGCCGTTTCTATCAACTTCAGTCAATCGAACGTGAATGGCAGGAAGAAGACGGCTCAATTGGCCTTGAGGTGCGTATGCCAATGGTGGATTGGCGGCGTCTGTGCAAACAAGAGCAGCAATTACCTGACTACGTTATTTAATTGTTTTGGTGATTAATGATGTAGTTAGGCAATGGAATTGATATTAAGAGCCCTATCGCTCTTAGCCCTGAAAATCAATCATAAAGAATGGAGCTAAAACATGGCGTGGAATCAGCCCGGTAATGACGGACAAGACCGCGATCCGTGGGGAAGCGGCAATAAAGGCGGCAACTCTGGCGGGAACAAAGGTGGTCGAAAACGTGGGGCTTATGATCTCGACGATCTCTTTCGTAAACTAGGCAGCAAGCTTGGTGGAAATAAAGGCAGCGGTGGTGATGGCGATAATAAACAACCATCACAAATCAGCGGCCGTTTAGGTATGTTAGCTCTTGCTGCTATCGTTGTTGTATGGGCAGGTTCAGGCTTCTACACCATCAAAGAAAGTGACCGTGGCGTAGTATTACGTTTTGGTGAATATAGTGGTGTTGTTGGGCCTGGTTTGAACTGGAAACCAACCTTCATTGATAGAGTTATTCCTGTCAACGTAGAAACCGTACGTGAACAAGCGACAAATGGCATGATGTTAACGTCAGATGAAAACGTGATCCGCGTTGAAATGAACGTTCAATATCGTGTTACCGACCCTGCGCAATATTTATTTAGTGTCACAAACCCAGACAATAGTCTGCGTCAGGCGCTAGATAGTGCTGTGCGTGGTGTAATCGGTCAGTCTGCGATGGAGCAAGTACTGACTACGAATCGTGCTTTTATCCGTGATGTAACACAAAAAGAGCTCGAAGCAACAATTGCGCCATACAAAATGGGTATCACACTGCTTGACGTCAACTTCCAAGCAGCGCGTCCGCCTGAAGACGTTAAAGCCGCATTTGATGATGTAATTGCAGCAAGGGAAGAAGAACAAAAAACCATTCGTGAAGCACATGCTTATCGAAACGAAGTTCTTCCTCTGGCAAAAGGTAACGCACAACGCTTAATTGAAGAAGCTGAAGCTTATAAAGCCAGTGTGGTCTTCAAAGCAGAGGGTGAGGTGGCAAGTTTTGCAAAAATGTTGCCTGAATATCGTGCTGCACCTGAGATTACCCGTGAACGTCTATATATCGAAACGATGGAACGTGTATTAGGTAATACACGTAAAGTGATAGCAAATGATAAGAGCAACAGCATGTTAGTGCTGCCGCTTGATCAAATCATGCGTGGTGCTAATACGAACGCTACATCAGCACCGAAAGTCAGTCCATCAGCCAGAATGGCGACGCCAAATAATAACGCGTCATCTAATGGCGCAACATCAGCTCAGCCAAACAGTGCTGTTCGTGGTGATGCAGTTAGAGTAGGGAGACAATAATCATGCGTAAATCGCTAATTGTTATCGTTCTGGCCATTTTGGCAGTCGCATACGCATCTATCTTTATTGTTCCTCAAACTGATCGCGGCATTGTCTTGCGTTTTGGTAAGGTTCTGCGTGATTCTGAAAACAAACCGATCATTTATGAGCCGGGTCTGCATTTCAAAGTACCATTTATTGAAACGGTAAAAATGTTGGATTCACGTATTCAGACACTGGAAATTCAGGCTGACCGCTATCTGACAAGTGAAAACAAAGACTTAATGGTGGATTCCTACCTGAAATGGCGCGTTACTGATTTCAGTCGTTACTATGTAGCGACTGGCGGTGGTAATCCATTCCAAGCGGAAACCCTGTTAAAACGTAAATTTAGTGACCGTTTACGTTCTGAGTTTGGTCGCTTAAGCGTAAAAGATATCATTACTGACTCACGTGGCCGTTTGACCATTGATGTCCGTGATGCTTTGAACAAAGGTACAGCAACTGACGATGCAACCAAAGAAGCGGATGCAGCGATTGCGGATGCAGCAAAACGTGTTGAAGAAGAAACAAACCTGAAGCCACTGGTTGTGAATGCAAACAGTATGGCGGCGTTAGGTATTGAAGTTGTCGACGTACGTATTAAACGTATCGAGCTACCAAACGAAGTTTCTGAAGCTATTTATGCGCGTATGCGTGCAGAACGTGAAGCAGTTGCACGTCAACACCGTTCACAAGGTCAAGAAGAAGCGACTAAGATCCGCGCTGTTGCAGATAAAACAGTAACAGAAACGTTGGCTGAAGCGGAGCGTACCGCACTGACTTACCGAGGTGAAGGTGATGCGATGGCAACAAAATTGTTTGCTGATGCATTCAACCAAGATCCAGAGTTCTATGCGTTTATTCGTAGCTTACGTGCTTATGAACAAAGCTTTAAGAGTGGTGATGACGTGATGGTCATGAGTCCAGACACTGACTTCTTCCGCTTTATGAAGGCACCAACTAAGCTTCGCGCGACAGATTAATAACAAGCTAAGTTGCGTGCAACCTAGCAAAATAACTGTTAATCTATTAAAGAAAAGCCCGCTTCGGTGGGCTTTTTTTCGCCTGTCGTTTTAAGTATAGGATTTTTCAGGGAAAATTTGAGCTGCTCAACTGATGGCATTCATTTTGAGTTTACGGCAGAAATAAAAAATACCATTTTACTTGCTTTCCAGAAAAAAATTTTTGTATTGCCAAAATATCACTGGAACAGTTCATTTTTGATGGTAGAATTCATTTTTAAGCAACCGAGTGTATTTCAAAATGGGTAAGAACGTTGTCGTACTGGGCACCCAATGGGGTGACGAAGGGAAGGGCAAGATCGTTGACTTGCTGACAGAGCGTGCTAAATACGTAGTTCGCTATCAGGGCGGCCATAATGCTGGCCATACTCTTGTTGTAAACGGTGAAAAAACCGTTCTCCACTTAATTCCATCCGGTATTCTTCGTGAAAATGTCATCAGTATTATTGCTAATGGTGTTGTTTTAGCGCCAGACGCATTAATGAAAGAGATGAAAGAATTGGAAGACCGCGGTGTTCCTGTTCGGGAACGTTTACGTCTTTCTGAAGCATGCCCACTGATCCTGCCTTATCATATCGCATTAGATAATGCGCGTGAAAAAGCACGTGGTTCCAAAGCGATTGGAACAACAGGTCGTGGTATTGGTCCTGCTTATGAAGATAAAGTTGCACGTCGTGGTCTACGCGTTGGTGATTTGTTTGATAAAGCCACGTTTGCAGAAAAATTAAAAGAAATCGTTGAATACCATAACTTCCAACTTGTTCATTATTATAAAGAACCTGCTGTAGATTACCAAAAAACGTTAGATGATATTATGGCTGTAGCGGATATCCTGACTGGCATGGTAATTGATGTTTCTGATCTGCTATATAAAGCAAATCAGAAGAATGAATTAGTGATGTTTGAAGGTGCACAAGGGACATTATTAGATATCGACCACGGTACTTATCCTTATGTAACCTCTTCAAATACGACCGCTGGTGGTGTAGCGACAGGTTCTGGTTTAGGCCCTCGCTATGTCAACTACGTATTAGGTATCATCAAGGCTTACTCAACGCGTGTTGGAGCAGGTCCATTCCCAACTGAGCTGTTTGACGAAGTGGGTGAGTTCCTGCGTGAAAAAGGCCAAGAATTTGGTGCAACTACGGGTCGTAAACGCCGTACTGGTTGGTTAGATATCGTTGCGATTAATCGTGCGGTACAAATTAACTCACTGTCAGGCTTCTGTATGACTAAACTGGATGTTTTAGACGGTTTAGAAGAAGTCAAAATCTGCGTAGGCTACCGTCGTCCAGATGGCAAAGTGCTTGAAACAACGCCTTTAGCTGCTGATGAGTGGGATGGCTTAGAGCCAGTTTATGAATCAATGCCAGGTTGGAAAGAAACAACTTTTGGTGTGAAACAAAGAGAATTACTGCCACAAGCAGCTCTGAATTACATCAAACGCGTTGAAGAATTAACGGGTATTCCAGTTGATATTATTTCAACCGGTCCAGATCGTTCAGAAACCATGATCCTGCGTGATCCATTTGACGTTGAGTAATAACACTGACTGCGCCTAATACAGGCGCAGTTTTTTACTGCTTTACCTCCTTCCACTATGCAGCTTCTTTGATAAAACAGTCAAAATTCCCCATAATGATTGAATCAAGTCACTTTTGTGTGCAAATTATGTGCAATTAAGTGCATATTTGACTTGTGTTATACGTTAAACTTTATTTAACGACATATAATTTATTAGCATGCTATATTTTGTTCAGAAAACTGAATGTGTTGGGTTAGAAATAGCAAGCGTGAATTTTAAAATGAGTCGCATTTTTTAGGCCAATGATTTGCGGCCAACAGCGTTATAGCTAAAATTTTGAGGTGATTGTGCAACTGACTAGTTTTACAGATTATGGGTTACGAGCTCTTATTTACCTGGCATCCCTAGGTGAAGGGAAAATGACCAGTATTACAGAGGTCACCGAGGTTTACGGTGTATCGCGTAACCATATGGTAAAAATTATTAATCAGCTCAGTCACCTAGGTTATATTAAAGCCACTCGTGGCAAAAATGGCGGGATTACACTAGGACAACCAGCGGAATCAATTCGTATAGGGGACGTTGTCAGAGCATTAGAGCCCCTGACTCTTGTTAATTGTAGTGGCGAATTTTGCCACATTACACCTGCGTGTCGTTTAAAAGGTGTGCTACACCAAGCAATACAGCAGTTTTTACAAGAACTTGATCAATACACGCTGGCGGACATGGTGAAAGATAACAGCCCGCTCTATCAACTACTGCTTGACTAGCATTTGCGGTAGTTATGAATTCTGATGACAACGGAGGTAACGATGTCACAAGATCCTTTTCAGGAAAGAGAAGCAGAAAAATACGAGTCCCCAATTCCAAGTCGAGAATACATTCTTGACCTTATCTCGAAGCGTACTGCACCCGCTAATCGCGAAGAAATCGCACAATTATTGAATTTATCGACAGAAGATGAATTAGAGGCACTGCGTCGTCGGTTAAGAGCCATGGAACGGGATGGGCAATTAGTCTTCACTCGCCGTCAGTGTTATGCATTACCGGAGCGTTTAGACTTATTAAAAGGGAAAGTGATTGGCCATCGTGATGGCTACGGCTTCCTGCGTGTTGAGGGTAAAAAAGAAGATTACTATTTATCTCAAGACGAAATGAAACGCGCCCTACATGGTGACGTTATTCTAGCGCAACCTTATGGGCAAGACCGTAAGGGGCGGACAGAGGTTCGTGTTGTTCGTGTGTTAG
The DNA here is from genome assembly GCF_028479245.1 of Providencia sp. PROV223. Lineage (NCBI taxonomy): Bacteria > Pseudomonadati > Pseudomonadota > Gammaproteobacteria > Enterobacterales > Morganellaceae > Providencia > Providencia sp. PROV223. The sequence goes on along the minus strand of NZ_JAMPNG010000002.1, from coordinate 388,402 downwards.
AACCGCGTAATAACCAAATTGTTGGCCGGTATTTTATTGAATCGGGTATGGGGTTTGTCGTACCGGATGATAGCCGTTTAAGCTTTGATATTTTGATTCCGAAAGATCGCGTCCTTGGCGCTCGTATGGGAAATGTGGTGGTGGTTGAATTAGTCACCCGCCCACAACGTCGCTCGCAAGCGGTGGGGAATATCATTGAAGTATTAGGCGAAACAATGGGAACAGGTATGGCGGTAGAGATCGCTTTACGTACCCATGAAATTCCACATTCATGGCCACCACAAGTTGAAAAACAAGTTGCGGACCTGAGTGAGAATGTCCCTGAGTCTGCAAAAAAAGGGCGCGTTGATTTACGTGATCTCCCTTTAGTGACCATTGATGGCGAAGATGCCCGCGACTTTGATGATGCGGTTTATTGTGCACCGAAAAAAGGCGGTGGTTGGCGCTTATGGGTGGCGATTGCGGATGTCAGCTATTATGTCCGTCCGCAAACAGCTCTAGATACAGAAGCTCGTAGTCGCGGTAACTCGGTATATTTTCCATCTCAAGTTGTTCCTATGCTCCCGGAAGTCTTATCGAACGGCCTGTGCTCACTGAATCCTGGTGTTGACCGCCTGTGTATGGTGTGTGAAATGACAGTATCGGCATCCGGTAAGCTTTCGTCATACAAGTTCTATGAAGCGGTTATGAGCTCTCATGCAAGGTTAACTTACACGAAAGTGTGGAAAATCTTGGAAGGAGACGAAGAGCTGCGTGAGCATTATAAAGCCTTAGTGCCGCATATTGAGCATCTGCACCAATTATATAAAGCACTGGATGCTGCACGTATTGAACGTGGTGCAATTTCCTTCGAATCCGAAGAAGCGAAATTTATTTTTAACGCAGAACGCCGTATTGAAAGTATCGAACCGGTTGAGCGAAATGATGCACATAAATTGATTGAAGAGTGCATGATTTTGGCTAATATTGCGGCGGCTCGGTTTGTTGAGAAAAACGAAGAGCCTGCTTTATACCGTGTGCATGACCGTCCTAAAGAAGAAAGCGTGATGAATTTACGCTCAGTATTCAGTGAATTAGGGTTGACCCTACCGGGTGGAATGAAGCCAGAGCCGAAAGATTATGCGCAGGTAATGAATGAAGTGGCTGAGCGCCCTGACCATGAATTACTGCAAACCATGATTTTACGTTCGATGAAACAAGCGATTTATGATCCTGAAAACCGCGGGCACTTTGGCTTAGGTTTGAAATCGTATGCTCACTTTACATCACCAATTCGTCGTTATCCTGACCTGACGTTACATCGTGGGATAAAATATTTACTGGCGAAAGAACATGGTCATTCAGATAAGCGCTGGACGGAAACAGGTGGCTGGCATTCAGATATGGATAGCATGTTACAGCTTGGTGAGCACTGTTCAATGACTGAGCGCCGTGCGGATGAAGCGACGCGTGATGTGGCTGACTGGCTTAAATGTGATTTCATGCAAGACCAAGTTGGCCAAACCTTTACAGGTTTAATCACAAGCGTCACTGGTTTTGGTTTCTTTGTGCGTCTTAATGATTTATTTATTGATGGTTTAGTGCATATTTCAACGTTGGATAATGACTACTACCGTTATGATGCGGTCGGTCAGCGTTTAATTGGTGAGTCATCAGGTACCACTTACCGTCTTGGTGATGAAGTGGAAATTCGTGTCGAAGCTGTGCATATGGATGAGCGCACCATTGATTTCGCTTTAATTTCAACTACTCGTAAAGCGAAAAACCCGGGTAAAACAGCGCGGGACAAAATGAAGCAAGAAGTGAAAAACGCGACGCGTCCAGCTCGTCGAAAAGCGGATGCGAGCAAAGATAAAAACTTCGAGCCTGATTCTGCATTTCGTTGCTCAGAGAAAAAAGGGAAAAAAGCTGAAGCTAAGCCCGAGGCGAAAGGGAAAGGAAAAGGCAAAAAACCGTCTGATAAAACCAGAAAAATTACAGCAAAATTAAAAGCTAAGCGTGTTGCAAAAAAATCCCAAAAACAAGAGGGATAATGGTATTGCTGTAGTTATGAACCATCGTTATTAACCAAAGTGGCGTATTAGCGCCACTTTACTATTTATATAAATAAGAAATTTATGAGCGAAATGATTTATGGCATTCACGCAGTGAAAGCCTTACTGGAGCGTTCACCGCAACGCATCAAAGAAGTCTATATTCTGAAAGGTCGTGAAGATCGCCGATTAATGCCGTTGGTGCATGAAATTGAAGCATTAGGTGTCGTCGTTCAAGTGGCGAATCGTCAATGGATGGATAGCCAAACTGAAGGTGCGGTTCACCAAGGCATCATTGCGAAAGTACTACCAGGTAAACAATATCAAGAAGGTGACCTGCCTGATTTATTGGAGAGCACACCATCGCCATTTTTATTGGTATTGGATGGCGTGACAGACCCGCATAACTTAGGTGCATGTCTACGTAGCGCTGATGCGGCAGGTGTTCATGCTGTGATTGTTCCTAAAGATAAATCCGCTCAGCTTAATGCAACTGCGAAAAAAGTAGCCTGTGGCGCGGCAGAAAACATCCCTCTTATTCGTGTGACGAATCTAGCAAGGACATTGCGCTTGCTACAAGAATACAATGTATGGATTGTGGGAACGGCAGGTGAAGCTGACCACAATTTATATCAAAGCAAGTTAACGGGCCCGATAGCTCTGGTGATGGGAGCTGAAGGTGAAGGTATGCGTCGTTTAACTCGTGAGCATTGTGACGAGTTAATTAGCATTCCAATGGCAGGTTCTGTGTCATCATTGAACGTCTCTGTAGCAACAGGGGTTTGCTTGTTTGAAGCCGTGCGTCAGCGCTTATCCGTTTCTGTAGAGAAATAATATTTAGCGTAAAATTGCATCCATCTCTTGAGTTTTATCTCAGGGATGGGTATAGTTACGCGTCAATTTTTTAGCCGCACTCAACAAGTTCCTTGCCTCCGCGGGCCGCGGTTAACCCAGACAGGAGGCTAATAATCCGTAAGGAGCAACTACTAATGCGTCATTACGAAATCGTTTTTATGGTCCATCCTGACCAAAGCGAACAGGTTCCGGGCATGATCGAGCGTTACAGTGCTGTTATCACTAACGCACAAGGTCAGATTCACCGTCTGGAAGACTGGGGCCGCCGTCAACTGGCTTACCCAATCAACAAACTGCACAAAGCACACTATGTTCTTCTGAACGTAGAAGCGCCGCAGGAAGCGATTGATGAGCTGGAAACTAACTTCCGCTTCAACGATGCCGTTATCCGCAGCATGGTTATGCGCTTAAAACACGCAGTAACAGAAGCTTCTCCAATGGTCAAAGCTAAAGACGAACGTCGTGGCCGTGACATGTCTGATGAATATCAGGATGAAGAAGTAGAAGAAACTGGGGATTCTGAAGAGTAATTGCGCAAGTGACCACTAATCGTTTGGTGCTCACAGGCACAGTCTGTAAAGCATTGATTCGAAAAGTGAGTCCGTCAGGCATTCCTCACTGCCAGTTTGTTTTAGAACATCGTTCGGAGCAACAGGAAGCGGGGTTGTCAAGGCAAGCATGGTGCAGAATGCCCATTATCGCCAGCGGACAAACCTTACAAGCTCATACTCACAGTATAACGGTCGGCAGTTGGATTACAGTAAGCGGTTTCATTAGTACCCATCAGGGTCGCAATGGGATCAGCAAGATTGTCCTCCATGCCGAGCAGATTGATTTGATAGATTCTGGAGACTAGCCATATGGCACGTTATTTCCGTCGTCGCAAGTTCTGCCGTTTCACAGCGGAAGGCGTTCAAGAGATCGACTATAAAGATATCGCAACGCTGAAAAACTATATCACTGAAAGTGGTAAAATTGTACCAAGCCGTATCACCGGTACTCGTGCAAAATATCAACGCCAGCTCGCTCGTGCTATCAAGCGCGCTCGCTACCTGTCTCTGTTACCATACACTGATCGTCATCAGTAATTGGTACAGTCCATTAACGACTAATAGAGGATAAGGTAATGCAAGTTATTCTGCTTGATAAAGTAGCTAACCTAGGTAGCCTGGGTGACCAAGTTAACGTTAAATCGGGCTATGCTCGTAACTTCTTAGTACCACAGGGCAAAGCTGTTCCTGCAACTAAGAAAAACGTTGAATTTTTCGAAGCTCGCCGCGCTGAACTGGAAGCTAAATTAGCTGACGTTCTGGCAGCAGCACAGGCTCGTGCAGCAGCTGTTACTGCACTGGGTTCTGTAACTTTAGCTTCTAAAGCTGGTGACGAAGGTAAACTGTTCGGTTCAATCGGTACTCGTGATATCGCTGACGCAGTTACTGCGGCTGGCGTTCAAATCGCGAAAAGCGAAGTTCGTCTGCCAAACGGCGTTCTGCGTACTACTGGTGACCACGAAGTTCACTTCCAGTTACACAGCGATGTTTTCGCAGAGCTGAACGTTATCATCGTTGCTGAGTAATCAATAATGATGATATGCATCATTGGGTTATCCATGGTGCAAATAAAAAACACCGGCTAAGTCCGGTGTTTTTTGCTTTTTAGATATCTGTTTTTTTTATTTCATAAGCGTTTTTGCACTAATACTAAGGCGTTCTGTAATAACTCCCATCGCTTAATCGCGCAAAGCTATAGGTTTTTCCATCAGAACCGGTAGTTTCTAATAATTGAACTTCACCTTTTGAATTGGCTTTTAATCGAATTTTTTGCCCTTGACGTAAATTACTCAGTGGTTTTTCTGCACCTTCTACGCGAGCCATAATAAAAGCGTCATTGGCTTGTAAGTTATTATCACGAAACAGTTGTGCGAGAGTCTTCCCTTTTTGAACTCGGTAGTTTTGCCATTCGCTAGTTGAAGGGCGAGTGGTTTTGGGCTCAGGCGCTTTTTCTGGTGAAGTCACTATTGGAGGCTCATTGGGTGTGGGCTCAATAGGTTCTGGAATAATCTCAGGCTCAGTAGGTAAAAGTGGGGAATTACCTTCAGGTATCGGCACTGGCTCTGGTACTGGTGGTGTAATAGTAGATTCAGGCATGACCTCAGGGGTAGTGGGTGGGGGAATGACAATCGGTTGGTTTTGAACAATATCGCTGGGGGATTTATCACTTGTAGGCCAAAAAAAAGCGACCACGACAATTAGAGCGAGCAGTGCAATACCATAGCGATGAAATTTTGAAAGTTTAAACATCACTCCTCCTTGATGAGGCAATGAGTAAATTAGACCGTATTAATACGCATACTAGCACCCTTTTTAGACATTTTTAGCGTTTAGCTGAATTTTTCAGAGAACACTGAATAAATTTGTCGGGAATCAATCAGTTTTATTCTTTAGATTCATTGTTTGGGTTTACCCATAAGGGTGAGGCTGCTATTCTTGGTTTTTCTCAAAATCATATGGGTATTTTCATGGCAAACCAAAATTTCGATTCGGTAGAAGCTCAAGCGAGTTATGGCATAGGTCTACAAGTTGGGCAGCAATTATTAGAGTCAGGGCTAGAAGGTTTAGTGCCAAATGCAATCCTAGCAGGTCTCGTTGATGCTTTAGAAGGCAATATGCCATCGGTACCTGTTGAAACTCTGCACAAAGCATTGCGTGAAGTGCATGAGCGTGCCGACGCTGTCCGTGTCTCTCGTCAGGCAGCATTAGCGGAAGAAGGCCAAAAATTCCTAGATGAAAACCAAAAACGTGATGGTGTTTCAACGACTGAGTCAGGCTTACAATTTTCAGTGATTAACCAAGGTGATGGTGCTATCCCATCCCGCTCAGACCGTGTACGTGTTCACTACACAGGGCGTTTAATTGATGGTTCTGTGTTTGATAGCTCAGTACAGCGTGGGCAGCCAGCAGAATTTCCTGTAAGTGGTGTTATTCCTGGTTGGATTGAAGCATTGACTCTGATGCCAGTTGGTTCTAAATGGGAATTGTATATTCCTCATCAATTAGCTTATGGTGAGCGTGGTGCAGGCGCATCAATCCCGCCATTCAGCACATTAGTATTTGAAGTTGAATTACTTGAAATTTTATAATTTCTGTTAATTTAGTTCACAGCTAAAAAGCCTCATTGTCTTTGGACTTTGGGGCTTTTTTTATGGCGTTAATTTCACACAATTGCTACTCTTGCTATAAAGGGTCATCAGAGAGGTGAATAATATGCTACAGCAAATTTGCGAATTAGCTCAAGAAGCGGGTTATGCGATTATGGAAACTTATAATGCGCAAGAACCTTTACAGGTTGAACATAAAAGTGATAATTCGCCTGTGACCGAGGCTGATATTGCCGCCCACAATGTGATTACAGCAGGCCTTGCTCGCATTGCCCCTGATATCCCTCAACTGTCTGAAGAAGACCCTCCACAGTGGTCAACCAGGCAGAATTGGCAACGTTATTGGTTGATTGACCCATTGGATGGAACGAAAGAATTTATTAATCGTAATGGAGATTTTACGGTTAACATCGCACTGATTGAGAATGGCGTACCAACGATGGGGGTGGTATATGCCCCCGCGAAAGGGTTGCTATATTATGCGGAAGGAAATCAAGCCTGGAAGGAAGAAGGTGGCCACAAGCAACTTATTCATGTGAATGATGCTAAGCCTCCGGTGATTGTTATTAGCCGTTCTCATCAAGACAATGAATTAATGGATTATTTAAAACAAATGGGTGAACACACGACAGTAGAAATTGGTTCTTCACTCAAATTTTGTTTGGTTGCGGAAGGAAAAGCACAGCTTTATCCACGTTTTGGGCCTACGAATATTTGGGACACTGCTGCGGGTCATGCGGTTGCCATTGGTGCAGGTGCGAAAGTCGTTGATTGGCACGGAAAAACGTTAGACTACACACCGCGAGAATCCTTTTTGAACCCAGGTTTTCGGGTCATTTTATTCTAAATATTGGTAAAGGTTGGGAAGCGATTTCCCAACCTAATTAATAACTAATTATCTAGTTTCAGCACTTTGGCAGTAGCTGTACGAATATCTAAACAGGCTTTTGCATCCGTTTTTAAATCAATCCCATAGGTTGGAATGATATCTTTTAAACGTGTTTCCCATCCATCGGCTTTGAGTTGGTCATCAAAACAGGTTTTTAATACATTTAGTGCAATAAATGCCGCAGTGGAGGCCCCCGGAGATGCGCCCATCAATACAGTAAATGATTTATCCGCACTGGTAATCAGTTCTGTACCAAATTCTAAAACCCCTTTCTTATCATGGTCAGGCTTAATAATTTGTACTCGTTGCCCTGCAACCACCTCTTTCCAATCCTCATGCTGTGCTTCTGGGTAGAATTGTTGCAACATGGCAAATTGGTGAGCAGAAGTTTGCAGAACTTGGCCTACTAAGTATTCTGCGAGTGACCAGTTATCTTTCGCAACCGCAAGCATTGGTTCAATGTTATTCAATTTAACCGATTCAAACAGGTCTAAATAAGAGCCGTGCTTAAGGAATTTACTCGAAAAACCGGCATAAGGCCCAAATAATAGAGAACGTTTACCTCCAATAATGCGAGTGTCCAAGTGTGGAACAGACATTGGTGGTGAGCCTTTATCTGCTTTACCATAAACTTTTGCATGGTGGCGAGAAGCAATTTCTTCGTTATCACAACGCAACCAGATACCACTAACAGGGAATCCACCATACCCTTTTCCTTCAGGGATCCCAGATTTCTGCAGTAATTCGATTGCCCGCCCGCCTGCACCAACGAACACAAACTTCGCGGAAGTGATCGTTTTTTCATGCGTGAGTAGATTTTTAACTTCAATATTCCATCTGCCATCGGGGGTCTTTTTAACATCGATGACTTCATGTTTATAGTGAATTGAAAAACCGGATTGTTCGCTTAATTGTGCAATTAATAAATGCGTTAGTGCACCGTAATCAACATCAGCACCAGTATTAACACGGGTAACCGCAATCGCTTCTTTAGGATCACGGCCTTCCATGATCAGTGGTGCCCATTCGTTGATCTGTTTTGGATCATCACTGTATTCCATATTGTGGTAACAGTGGTGAGCTGACATCTGTAGGTAGCGTTGTTTTAAGAATTTTACATTGTCCTCACCCCAAACAAAGCTCATATGTGGGCATGGGTGAATAAAGTCACGTGGATCTTTAATTTTACCTTTGGTGACTAGATAAGACCAAAGCTGGCGAGAGAGATCGAACTCCGTATTGACTTCAAGCGCTTTACTGATATCCACCGTACCATCTGGGTTTGGTGGAGTATAGTTCATCTCACAGTTAGCGGCATGACCTGTTCCCGCATTGTTCCACGGATGGGAGCTTTCTTGGGCACAGTCGTTTAGCCTTTCAAAAACAGCAATCGTTAGCGAAGGCTCTAGTTCTTTGAGAAATGTACCAAGCGTTGCACTCATGATCCCTGCGCCGATGAGAGCAATATCGACATTTTCAGCAATCGGTTTATTCATGATGGCCTCTATTTTTTTGTTGGAGTAAAGCTAAGATTGGTACCTTCTTGATAGACAACATAAGCACGACGCCATGGCTCATCACCAATAAGCCGCCATTTATGGCCGGTTCCTGTATTATCTTGCGCAAGTAAGATATCACCAGGATTGATGATAAATTTAGAACCATCTTTAGTTTCGAATTCTAAAGTGCCGGAAAGGGTAATGACATAACGAGGAACAGGGTCTTGATGCCAATCAAAAGAACCGCCGGAAACTGTTTCACGGAAGGTCAGTTCACTGGCTGCAATGGCGGAGGTTTGGCTATCTCCTCCTGTGACATTATTGAGCTCAAGAGTGCCTTCTTCAAATAGAGAATTTCCATCTTCTCCTATCCACATACGAACGCAGCGTATCATTTTATTTAGCTCCTTAATCACCGATTGTAGTGTATAACAATTATTTGATATTAATTGGATACAAAAATAAGACTCTTAAAATGATGATAAATAAAATTAAATATTATTTAAATTTAAGGTTTTTTAGCGGATAGGTCAAAGTGAAATATGTTTTATCTTGGAATTATGGTTTTATTTTTTAATAAAAGAATAAAATAATAAAAGTTGATTATCTTTTTACGATTGTTTTTATTTTTATCGTTCGTTTAATGATTGATAAAAAGTAGGAAAGCTCACTATGACTTTATTTTATCATTATGAGCTATCAGAGCTGGATTAGCTATTTTAGAATAGCGTTTAGGGCGAGGTATTGGATCAACATGATGGTTTTACCATCAACAATTTCTCCCGTTTTAATCGCATCAATGGCTTTAGAGAAAGGCCACTCTAAAACTTCAATATCTTCGCCTTCTTCCTTAAGTCCACCACCCGCGTTTTGACGATTATTATCACTGTATTCAGCGATGTAAAAGTGGAGTTTTTCGGTGACAGAGCCTGGGCTCATAAAGGCTTCAAAAACTTTTTGAATTTTATCGACTTTAAAACCCGTTTCTTCTTCGGCTTCAGCAATAATTCGTGTTTCTGGTGAGGCGTTTTCGAGTAAACCTGCGGCAGCTTCAATTAGAAAATCAGAATAGCCATTTATATAGACTGGCATACGAAATTGGCGAATTAATATAATGCTATTCTTTATTTTGTTATATAACAAAATAACGGCACCATTGCCTCTATCATAGACTTCACGTTCTTGTTGTTGCCAACTACCGTCTCGTCGTTGTAACTCATAAGTATATTTTTTTAAAATATACCAATTGTCTGAAAGCAGTTTCTCTCGAATATTACGTATGTTGGGGAGTTTTACAGTCATTAAGCAGCCTTAGTAAGCAAAAATGATTTTGTTAATTTAACACTGTTAATTTCTGTATGAAATAGGATTTAGATGGAACCTACTTTAAAGCAGATCCCATTGTAAAGCTGTGAATTATTTAATGATTTGGATTTGTTTAACTTCGACTTCTCTTGAATTCCAGTCTTTATCAATTTTACCGCGAATTTCAACTTTGTCTTTTGGCGTTACGTTGATACCGTTCCAACGCTTTTCACTGATTTCTAAATTAATGGTGCCAGTACCATCAGTGAACTCATAATGTTTATTGTCGAGTTGTTTAACGATATTACCACGTAAAATAACCCAGCTATCATCTGACATATCAAGTGCTTTTGCGACCGTCATTTCCCCACTATTTGGGCCGATGAAACCACCCGTTTGAGTCGTTTGAGTCGTTGTATTTGTGGCAGCACCTGGGCCATCAAATCCACCATTTGCAGCGAAAACAGGCGCACTTGCGAGTGCAGCAACTAAAGCGATTACAGGTAATTTTTTCATCATCAGTATCTCCAAATGGACATGAACTTGTTGTTTGTATGGAGGGTATTAAACCAAGTAAATCTTAACAGGATCTTAAGAAACATAATTAACGAATTATATTTTTAATTTTATTAATTATAGCTAGTCATCTCAAGACTGATGGGATAAATATAATAATATGCTGAGGTGGAGGATATTATGCGTATTCTATTAATTGAAGATGACAGGCTAATTGGTGATGGTCTAAAAGTGGGATTAACACAGCTAGGGTTTACGGTTGATTGGTTTATGGACGGTAAACAAGGGCAAATCGCTTTATTTGATGCACCCTATGATGCTGTTGTACTCGATCTTTCATTACCAAATATTGATGGCATGGATATTTTAAAATATTGGCGCAAGGAGGGGCGTGATGAACCTGTCTTGATTTTGACGGCACGAGATGCACTGGATCAACGTGTTCAAGGGTTACAACAAGGGGCTGATGATTATCTTTGTAAACCTTTCGCTTTAATGGAGGTTATGGCACGTTTACAAGCGTTGATCCGTCGTCGAAGTGGGCAATTGTCGTCTAAGCTTACACATGGTGATGTTGAAATGGACCCGATTGCAATGACAGTGACACAGCAAGGCGAACCTGTACAGCTAAAGGGTAAAGAGTTTGCCTTACTATCTTTATTTATGCATAACCCAAATAAAGTTTTCTCTCGTCCTTTAATTGAAGAAAAATTGTATAACTGGGATGAAGAGGTCTCTAGCAATTCTGTTGAGGTACATATCCACCATTTAAGGCGTAAATTAGGTAATAAGTTTATTCGAACCATTCATGGTGTTGGCTATCGATTAGGTGATGAGAAATGATGAAGACATTTAGTCTTAGGCTGAAACTCACTTTAATGCTGCTCCTGTTGGCTTTGCTGACATGGGGGATCGCCAGTTCGTTAGCGTGGTACCAAAGCTATAAAACGATTAATGAGCTATTTGATACCCAGCAAATGGCGTTTGCTAAACGGCTATCTGTTTTACCATCAGACTTTGAATTGAGCCGGCCTTCCCTGACTAAAACCAAAAAATTATTGCGCAAGAACCGTGGCCATCAGGATGACGATGCATTGGCATTTGCTATCTTTTCACAGAATGGCGAAATGGTATTAAACGACGGTGATAACGGTAGAGATATTGTCTACCAATTTAAGCGAGAAGGGTTTACCGATGGGATGCTCCAAGGAAGTGACGACCCTTGGCGTTTGGTGTGGTTAAAATCTCAGGATGGCCAATATGTTATTGCAGTAGGTCAAGAGTGGGAGTACCGGCAAGAAATGGCGACCGATATTATGGTTGCACAATTTATGCCTTGGTTGATGGCTTTGCCAATTATGTTATTGCTATTTTTATGGCTGCTCACACGTGCTTTACGTCCATTGAAGGATGTAGCAAAGCAGCTATATCACCGAAAGCCAGATGAATTAGCCCCAGTACAAGTAACGCGCATCCCCAGCGAAGTAAGACCCATTATTGACTCCATGAATGTGCTATTTGGCCGTATTAATGACATGTTTGCTCGCGAGCGACAATTTACATCGGATGCCGCTCATGAATTACGTAGCCCACTCGCAGCGTTAAGAGTACAGGCGGAAGTGGTACAAATTGCGGGGAATAATACAGATATCCGTAATCATGCAGTAGCTAATTTATCGGAAGGTATTGATAGGGCAACAAGGCTTGTTGACCAACTACTCATGTTGTCTCGGTTAGAGTCATCCTCGCAACTTGATGATATTACGGCGGTATCTTGGCCCATATTAATTGAAACAGCAATAAAGGATGTTGAACCCGAAGCTCAAGAGCAGCAAACAACGATAATAAACACCTTAATAAGTCGTCCCCCTGATTTTCAAGGTCAGCCATTACTACTCAATGCGTTGCTGAGAAATTTACTCAATAATGCAATACGTTATGGAAAAATAGCTGGGCGAGTAGAGATCATTTTGTATGCTGACCACCTTGAAATTCAAGATGATGGTAATGGTGTGACACCTGAAGTTTTACAGCGTCTAGGTGAGCGTTTTTATCGTCCACCAGGACAAGAAAAGACAGGGAGTGGTTTAGGACTCTCTATTGTTAAGCGGATTGCGCAATTGCATCATTTGCAGGTTATTTTTACTCATGGCACTAATGGCGGGTTTTGCGCCAAAGTGTATTGGAATGAAACTAAAGCGTGATAATGCGCACATTAGTCATGATTATTTATGAAAAAAACAATCATAATTATGCATGTTTAATGTAAGGGTATTTTAGCATAACTCACTATTTTTGACGTAATAGAGATAGACTGAATTGTAGGTGTAGTGTGCGAAATTACGCACACTACATAATAGTAAAAGTTTGACCTTATTGGTTTAGTGATGAGCTTAACAAACTAATGACTTTTTGAATTTCTTGGGGATTTAATTCACCATCTTTGAAAAACAACACCTTTCCTTGATTATCCAATACGATAATTGCTGAACTTTCTGGTTTCAAACCCCATGCACTCTTCACCGTACCCTCGCTATCAACAATAAATTGTGAATAAGGGAACTCTTTTTTGCTATCTTCAACACTATTTTTAACAAATACACCCGTACCGAACATTGCATCATCAGTATTAATGATTGTTGTTGTTTGATAGGTATCATGCGGGAATTTGGCTTGTTTGATGGCTTCAACTAAAGGGGCATTGAGCTCTTTTGCGGAAGAACGGCCAGCAATATGTTGAATTGTCCGTACTTTTCCAACGAGCTGTTGGCTTTTCCACGGTTGATAATCCAACTTCCCTTCATTATTTATGACAAGCTCACCTTTGTCGGTGACAGAAATGGTAGGAACAGATTGGTTTAATTGAATATTTGCAGCAGAAGCTATCGCTGATGCCCCTAGCAAGCATATTAAAAGTAAATAATTTCTTATCATAACAGCCCCTTGATTGATTATTTTGTCATGTGAGCCTAACGGTTTGTCTGATTACTACTATTTATAGCATAGCTCATCGGATGAGTTGCAAGAGGTAATTTAACATTTTTTTAAAATTCAGAATAAAAATAATGTTTATAGGGTTTTAACAGTTAGTTTACAGTGTCATGTTATGTCAGTAAATTGAATAAAACTGCAATTTTAGAACCAAAGTGAAAATTTCTGGTCTATGATTATTGTACGGTATGAGTTATTGAATATCGTAAGAACAAAGGGGAGGCAAAGTTCTAATGAAAATTTTTAACCGTTATAACCCATCAAAGATTGCTCTTTACGTCAAAACGCTATTCCGTGGCCGGCTCTATATTAAGGATTTTGGGGCATTTGAGTTTAACTATGGGAAAATTCTACCACCTAAAATTAGTGATAAGCGCCATTACAATGTGATGAGTGAGGTCAACAAACAGGTTTCATTATTGCAGGCAGAAATGGGGTAGGTTAATCAAGAATGTTTTGGTTAACAACGCGCCACATGGGTGGCGCATTGAAAGAAACGGCTTCGCCATCAAGCACTAATGTTCAGTATCTTTTGTTTGTTGTTTTGCGTCAGCCGTTTCAATAGTATTTTTTCCGGGCTGTACAACGACAGGTGATGGCACCGTAGTAAGACGAGTTACGAGTAATTGGTCAATTTTGTAATTATCAATATCGACAACTTCAAATTTGTATCCCGCATATTTCACATAATCTGTCCGCTTTGGCATTCTTCTTAACCGGTACATCATAAACCCTGCGATGGTTTCATAGTTGCTAAAGTCAGGGAAATCATCAATATCCAAAATGCGCATCACATCTTCGATCGGTGTTCCACCTTCAACTAACCAAGAATTCTCATCACGTACCACGATTTGCTCTTCTTGTCCTGGACCAATTAAGTCTCCCATTAAAGTGATCATTACATCATTGATGGTAATGATACCCATGACTAATGCATATTCGTTAAGAATAACAGCAAAATCGACGGCGTTTGTTTTAAATGCTTCTAAGGTATCTGATAATGAGAGAGTGTCAGGGATCATTAGCGTATTTCTAATGTGAGCACCATCTTTTAAACTTAAGCTCTGCCCATTGAGCACGCGATTAAGTAATTCTTTTGAATCAACATAACCGATAACATGATCGATATCCCCTGCACACACTAGGAACTTAGAATGGGGTTGGGTTGAAATTTTATGTTTGATACTGTCTTCTGACTCATCTTTGTCAAAATAAATAATGCTCTCACGTGGGGTCATGGCTGATGGCACAGTACGTGATTCCAGCTCAAACACATTCTCAATTAATTCGTGTTCTTGCTTACGTAATACACCCGCTACAGCACCCGCTTCAACGACCGCAAAAATATCATCAGAAGTGATATCTTCATTACGTGACGTCGGTAATTTGAATAACTTAAAAAAGAGGTTCGCAAGGCCATTAAAAAACCAGACGAATGGGCCCAGTACCACTAAACAGAAGCGCATTGGATTCACAATGCGAATCGCAATGGCTTCAGGTTTTACCATACCGATACGTTTAGGTGTTAAATCTGCCACTAAAATAAACAAGCTCGTCACAATGGTGAACGACAGTACTGATGAAACTTGCTGAGCCCAGCTTGGCGATAAAAATTGAATAAAGATATCGTACAAAGCTGGAGAAAAAGCAGACTCTCCCACAATACCGGCAAGGATAGCAACGGCATTTAAACCAATTTGAACGACGGTAAAAAACATTCCCGGCATTTCTTGTAATTTAAGCACGCGAGCCGCATTAATGTTGCCTTCATCGGCCATAAGTTTAAGTTTAATGCGGCGGGAAGCCGCCAGAGAAATTTCTGACAAAGAAAAGAATGCGCTGATTGCACATAATAATAGAACAATTAATAAACTGTTGAGCATAAGTTATCCAGCCAATCAAAGGAAGAATCCATAAAATTCAAAAATCTCTGAAGGCATAGTCTCGTGTATTTAAATATATTGAGTATGCAAATATATATTGCGCGATATGCGCAAATTGTTGATATGTTGCATTAGTATAGCACTGAGGTGATTTATCTGCCTAGATATTCATCATCATTCAGGCTGCTTTAAGTCATATTGAAAAGCAGCTTGAATGGTTGGGAAGATGAACTCACTGTAATAACTTATTGATTTAATTGTTTAACGAGGGTGGTAAACAGATACCAATTCCTCCTAATCCGCAATATCCATTCGGGTTTTTGTGTAAGTACTGCTGGTGGTAATCTTCGGCAAAATAGAAAGTGTCTAATGGCGCTATTTCGGTCGTGATTACACGAGTGTCATGCTGCGCTTTCATTGCATTTTGGTAAGCTTGCAGTGTGTCCATCGCTTGCTTATCTTGTTCGTCTGACACAGTATAAATGGCAGAGCGATATTGGCTGCCCATATCGTTCCCTTGGCGCATGCCTTGTGCTGGGTCATGGTTTTCCCAAAATAACGTCAATAATTGGGAGTAACTGATAACTTGCGGATCAAAAACAACCCGTACTGCTTCCGCGTGGCCAGTTCGTCCTGAGCAAACTTCTTCGTAGGTTGGGTTAGGGGTCACACCACCACAATACCCCGCAGAAGTTGAATAAACCCCAGCTTGCTGCCAAAATAATCGTTCAACTCCCCAAAAACAGCCCATGGCAAAATACGCAACTTCCATATTCTTAGGAATAATCTCAATCGAATGATGGTTAAGCGCATGATATGGTGAGTAGGTCATAGCAGTTGCTCTGCCGGGCAGAGGTTGTGCAATACTTGCAGAGTGAAATTTATTAAAAGGCATAATGATTCCTATATATAGTGACTACACAAATAATCTAAAAATAGGGATAAAAACTTGTGTCTATGGCGAATTTTACTCA
Source organism: Providencia sp. PROV223 (assembly GCF_028479245.1). Taxonomy (NCBI): domain Bacteria; kingdom Pseudomonadati; phylum Pseudomonadota; class Gammaproteobacteria; order Enterobacterales; family Morganellaceae; genus Providencia; species Providencia sp. PROV223. The sequence continues at coordinate 372,300 of NZ_JAMPNG010000002.1, read as the reverse complement.
AAATAAATTGATATGAAGTATTTAGTCAATCGAACAATCACCTTAGGAGTAGGCGTGTCGAAATACCCTCTAATTTGTTTTCTCTGCCTAACTGCGGCAGTGCCAGTGGTACACGCAGCTAATCTTCGTCTTAATATTGAAGGCCTTGAAGGACAACTTAATCAAAACGTTCGTGTACAACTGTCTAATATATCGCAAGATGAAGTTGTGCCAAACGGTCGTTTTCGAGCCCGTGTTGAGAAAGCAATTAAAGAAGGTTTAAAGCCTTTAGGCTATTACCAACCCACGGTTGAATTTAGCTATGAAGAAAAAACACCGCCTGCTCGTTCTGTTTTAACCGCCAAAGTCACTCCTGGGGAACCTATTTTATTAAAAGGGGTGAATGTTGAATTGCAAGGTGGCGCTAAAACGGACCCTGACTATGAAAAGATGCTCAAACAATATACGCCAAAGCTCGATACAGTTCAAAATGATGGTGAATACGAAGAATTTAAAGGGCGCTTTAGCAGTTTAGCCGTTCGCAAAGGTTATTTTGATGCGATGATGGAGAAAAGCCAACTGGGTATTTCTCTTGACCACCATGCGGCTTATTGGGATTTTGATTTTAACAGTGGCGAACGTTATCGGTTTGGCGCCATTTCTTATTCAGGCTCACAAATCCGTGAAGATTATCTGAACAACCTTGCGCCTTTCAAAAAAGGGGAATACTACACATCAGAGCAACTTGCTGAATTTAACCGCCGATTAGCTGAAACAGGGTGGTTCTCTTCTGCGATTGTGACTCCGCGTATCGTGAGTGCCCGAAAAGATAACTCCTATGAATTACCGATGGAAGCGGTGATGACGCCTAGAGCCAAAAATTTTATTGAGCTCGGTGGGGGTTATGCAACAGATGTAGGCCCTCGCGTTAAAACGACATGGAATAAGCCTTGGATTAACTCTCGTGGGCAGAGTTTAACGTCAAATATTAGTTTATCCCAACCAGAACAATTAATAGATGCAAGCTATAAAATTCCATTAAAAGCGAACCCACTTGAGCAATATTATGCGGTTCAAGGGGGCTTTAAACGGACAGATTTAAATGATACGCAAGCGAATACAACAACCTTGAATGTGTCTCGTAACTGGGATTATTCATCCGGTTGGCAATATGGTGTGAATATGCGTTGGATGCTGAGTAACTTTACCCAAGCCAACGTGACGAATACGACGATGTTGCTGTATCCCGGGGCCTATGTGAGCCGAATTCGCCAACGTGGAGGTGTGATGCCAACATGGGGGGATAGCCAACGTTACTCTATTGATTACTCGAATAAAATTTGGGGTTCAGACATCGATTTTGCGGTACTACAAGCTAAAAATGTGTGGATCAGAACGCCATGGGAAGGTCATCGCTTTATTGTTCGTGGAAATATCGGTTGGATTGAAACCAATGATTTCGATAAGGTTCCACCGGACTTACGCTTCTTTGCGGGGGGTGATGGCAGTGTGCGTGGATATGGCTATCAAAAAATCTCTCCAGAAGATAGTAAAGGTAAGCTGACAGGGGCATCAAAATTGGCTGTAGGCTCTGTGGAATACCAATATAACTTTACTGGGAATTGGTGGGGTGCGACCTTTATTGATAGTGGTGAAGCCGTTGATAATTTTAAGGATAATGATTTTAAAACGGGGGCGGGAGTCGGTATCCGTTGGGTCTCACCGGTTGGGCCAATAAAATTAGATTTAGCCAAACCTATTGGCGATCCAGATAACAACAAAATACAGTTTTATATCGGCTTGGGGACTGAGCTATGAGGTGGTTGAAGTGGCTAAAATGGACCAGTCTTTCCATTTTATTAATTCTTGTTCTGGTTGTTGCCGCACTCAGTTGGGTGATTGGAACGCAATCAGGTCTTCACTTTGCATTAAATACAGCGACACGTTTTGTTCCTGAATTAACCATTGATAAAATTGACGGTGATATTAGTGACTTAACGCTAAGTGGCGTTAAATATCAAATGCCAGGCGTTGATGTTAATGTAGGGAAATTAAATTTAGCGGTACGTCTAGGTTGTTTAACAAGCCGTGAGCTATGTGTCGACAACTTAGGCACGGAAAATGTCACTGTGACTGTCGATACCACCCAATTCCCCCCTTCAGAAGAAACGCCACCATCTGAACCACTGACTGAACTCAAGGCACCTTTGACCATTCGTTTGAATCAATTGGCTTTGGTTTCAACTCACGTCAATGTGGATGGCATGGACATCGATTTAGCGAAATTTACCACAGGGGTAACGTGGGAAGGGAAAGCGATCACGATCATTCCAACTGATATCATTGATTTAGCGATTAATTTACCTGAAACCAAATCAGATGCCGTCGTTGAAGAGAAACAGCCAGACCCAACTCCGATTAATGAACAAAAATCATTGGCAGACGAATTAAAAGCACTATTTTCTAAACCGTTACTTGCTGAATTACCAGAAGTTATCTTACCGATTGATTTAAATGTTAATGGCATTAATGCTTCGAATTTTCAGTTAACGGGGGCGGCTGATCTTAAAATTAACCAATTGCACCTGAGTTTTTCAAATCAAGGACAACAAGTCCTCGTTAAACAGTTAAAAGTCGATGCACCGCAGGGGAATATTGCGTTATCTGGCTCGGCAACCTTGCAAGATAAATGGCCAGTCTCATTATCAGTCGTGGGGGAAAGCCGTTTAGAAGATTTAAATGGGCAAAAAATAGACCTCTCCTTAAAAGGTGGTTTGATTGATGAGCTAAAATTAGCCTTGAACTTACATGGGCCAATTAATGCAAAATTAGATGCAGAAACGGATTTGTCCCAAGTAGACTTGCCGATTTTACTCACACTAGAAAGTGATAAGTTAACGTGGCCGTTAGTGGGGGAAGCACAATACCAACTCGATGGGACACGTCTGCGCCTAAATGGCCGCCCATCCGCTTATGACATGTCTGTACGTTCAGCTATCACTGGGCAGGATTTACCACCTTCGACCTTGCTATTAGATGCGAAAGGTAATGAAGAGCAAATTAATTTAACTCGCTTACGTTTAGCTGCTTTGCAAGGTCATGCTGATATTACTGGCGTTGCGGACTGGAGCAAGGCAATTAGTTGGAATGCAGTATTGACCCTTTCAGGTATTAATACTGCCAAACAGTACCCTGAATGGCCTGCTAAAGTGGAAGGTAAAATTGCCACGCGCGGAAGTTTATACGGCGGTAGTTGGCAGTTGGATATTCCTGAAATTGTTTTAGACGGCAATGTTAAAAATAACCTCTTAAAAGCACGCGGTAAAGCCAAAGGTAACGCAGCTGGTCAATGGGATATTCCAAACTTTAATTTGGCACTGGGTAAAAACCATGTCGATGTAAAAGGCTCTCTTGCCGATAAATGGAACCTTGATGCCAAAATTAATGCCCCTGCTCTCAATGGCTTGCTACCCGGCTTAGGGGGAGTGATTGCCGGTGATGTGAAATTGCGTGGTAATTTACAGACACCAGAAGCCCTTGTTGACCTTACGGCACGCGGCGTGAAGTGGCAGGATGACCTTGCTATCGAGAATGTTGTTATCAAAGGAAATGTAGCAACAGGCGAGCAAATTAAAGGGGATTTATCCGTTGTTCTTCGTCAGTTGAAGCAAGGTGATCTTGTCGTCAATAACCTAACTTTAGACGCGAAAGGAAGTGAAAAACAGCACACGCTCAAGTTGAACATGAAGGGCGAACCGGTTTCTGGGCAATTAGCATTAGCAGGTAGTTTTGACCGGCAGACTGAAGTGTGGAAAGGGAATTTAACCAATACCTTATTTGATACGGTGGTGGGTGAATGGCGCTTAAACCAAGCGATGTCACTCAATTATGCTAACCAAACTCAAGAAGTGACTATCGGCAGCCATTGTTGGGTTAACCCGAATGCCCGTTTGTGTGTACCAAAACCGATTAAAGCAGGTAAAAGTGGTAGCGCAGATATCGTGCTAGAACGTTTTGACCTCGCGATGATCAAACCGTTTATGCCACAAGATACTCGAGTCAGCGGCGTATTTACGGGTAAAGCCAATGCGATTTGGAAAGCAGATGGCAGTATGCCGCAAGTGAAGTTGGACTTGCGAGGAAATGATGTCAAAGCGGTTCAGTTTGTGGATGGCACTCGTTTACCTGTTGCTTTTGATACCTTAACGTTAAGCGCGGGCTTGAAAAATGGCAAGGCAGACCTTAACTGGTTGTTTGGGCTAACGAATAATGGCCAAATGCGCGGCAATATTCAAATTTCTGATATTGAAAAGCGCCGCTTACTGTCGGGTAATGTTGAAATCAATTCAGTGACATTAGATTTAATCAAGCCGTTGCTGGGCCAGAAGGAAGTGGCGAATGGGCGCTTGAGTGCGAACTTACGTTTAGGTGGGTCAGCGAATAACCCATTATTAAATGGTAATTTAGCGCTTTCGAGCTTAGAAGTGAGATCGGCAATGATCCCGTTTGATATCAAAAGTGGTCATTTAGGTATTAATTTCAACGGCACAAGCTCAGTAATGAATGGTCAGATAAACACGCCAGAAGGCTATCTGAACATTGATGGTGATGCAGATTGGCGCAATGTTAATGCATGGCGAGCAAAAGTCATGGCACGAGGTAATAACCTTCGAGTTTCTTTACCGCCGATGATCCAAATTGATGTTCAACCGGACATTGTATTTGATGCATCACCTTCGGTACTCACGCTAAACGGTACCGTCAATATTCCGTGGGCACGAATTACTGTTCAAGAACTCCCTGAGTCGGCGGTAAGCCCATCATCGGATGTGGTGATGCTAGATAGCAACCTGCAGCCAATTGAACAAAAAGCGCCGTCCATTCCTATTCAGACCAATTTAGATATTAAAATTGGTAATGATGTTCGATTGGATGCGTTTGGCTTAAAAGCGCGCCTGACGGGTTTATTGAAAGTGGTTCAGAATATCCATGGCTTGCACATCAATGGCCAAGTGGATATTCCAGCCGGTCGTTTCCGTGCTTATGGGCAAGATTTGATTGTCCGTAAAGGCCAAATTCAATTCTCAGGCCCTGCGGACCAACCATTCTTAAACTTAGAAGCCATTCGTAACCCAGACAACACGGCAGATGGCGTGATTGCTGGGGTGAAGGTCACAGGGCTTGCGGATAAACCGAAAGTAGAAATATTCTCTGAACCGGCGAAAACACAACAAGAAGCGCTGTCTTATTTATTAAGAGGAGAGGGCTTAGATAGTGGAGACGCAAATGGTTCACAAATGACATCTATGTTAATAGGCTTAGGTGTAGCACAAAGTGGGCAACTCGTGGGTAAAATAGGTGAGACATTTGGAGTCTCTGATTTAGCCGTCGATACCCAAGGTGTGGGGGATGGTTCTCAAGTCGTTGTAAGTGGTAAGATCACTAATGATTTACAAGTGAAGTATGGAGTTGGTATCTTTGACTCATTGGCGACGTTAACTTTACGTTATCGGTTGATGCCAAAACTGTATTTAGAAGCTGTGTCTGGTGTTAATCAGGCATTGGATCTCCTCTACCAATTTGAGTTTTAGATTATGCGTGTAATTGTTTATGGCAGCTTAAGACAAAAGCAAGGAAATCATCACTGGATGACTTATGCTCAGCTACTCGGTGAGCATAAGCTAGAAGGCTATGAACTGTATGATCTTGGATATTATCCTGCGGTTGTCAAAGGAGATGGGGCAATAGAGTGCGAGGTTTATCGAATCAACCCGTCCATTTTGACAGAGTTAGATGAGTTAAAGAAAAACTCTCAAGACTATGTGAGGGAGCTCATCTCAACGCCGTATGGCAACGCTTGGATTTATCTGTATAAACATTCTGTTGATGGTCTACGCCAAATAAAAAGTGGCGATTGGCTGAAGCGTGATGAAGAAGTATAACGGCTCAATAACCACTATCGAGTCGTAAAAATAAAAAACGCCAGCAATATTGCTGGCGTTTTTTATCAACGAATTGGCTTGTTAGGGCCCATAAAAAAGCTCTGGTATTAACCAGAGCTTTCATAATGTTCCGAGAGGGAGATTATTTTTTTGCAGCGCGTTCGAAAGATTCGATGATCTCTGCTTTTGCAGACGCAGCATCTTCCCAACCATCAACTTTAACCCACTTACCTTTTTCTAAGTCTTTGTAATGTTCAAAGAAGTGAGTAATTTGAGCACGCAGTAATTCTGGCAGGTCGTTCACATCTTTAATGTGATCGTACTCTTTGCTTAATTTAGTGTGCGGAACAGCAACTAATTTTGCATCTTCACCAGATTCGTCAGTCATTTTCAGTACGCCAACAGGGCGGCAACGAATGACTGAGCCTGGTTGTAATGGGTATGGTGTTGGGACTAATACATCAACTGGGTCGCCATCTAGAGACAGGGTGTTGTTGATGTAACCATAGTTGCATGGATAGAACATCGCTGTTGACATGAAACGGTCTACAAACAGCGCACCAGACTCTTTATCAACTTCATATTTGATAGGATCTGCGTTCGCTGGAATTTCGATGATAACATAGATATCTTCTGGCAGATCTTTACCTGCCGGTACATTGTTCAGGCCCATTTAAATGTATCCTTTGTGTGAATAATGAATTTACCCTTGCTAACTTGTTGGAGGGCATCACATTTATGGCGGCCTTCAGACAAATTAAATACTCGGGTAGATAGCGTGGGGAACATTATAGCCGTAAAGAGGGGTAAAACTCACTAGTTGGTGAAAAAAAGGAATAAAAAAGGCGGGAAGCCCCGCCTTATAATTAATGAATTAGATTATTCCGTGTCAGGGAATTCACGCATAAATGATTCTGCTTTCTCTACCATCGACTCAGTTCCGACAAAGAACGGTGCGCGTTGGTGTAATTCGCTAGGCATGATATCTAAAATGCGGTTTGCTCCGTCACTGGCTTTACCACCGGCTTGCTCTGCTAAAAATGCAATTGGGTTGCATTCGTACAGAAGGCGCAGTTTTCCATTTGGATGGCTTGCGGTACTTGGGTAAATATAAATTCCCCCTTTGAGCAAGTTACGATGGAAGTCTGCAACCAAAGAACCGATATAACGAGTGGTATACGGGCGATTTGTTGCTTTATCTTCTTCTTGGCAATATTTAATGTACTTTTTAACACCCATCGGGAACTTGATATAGTTTCCTTCGTTGATGGAGTACATTTTCCCTTCGGAGGGGAACATCACTTTTTCATGAGATAAGCAGAAAACGCCCAATGATGGGTCGTAAGTAAACGCATGAACACCAACACCAGTGGTGTAAACCAACATTGTTGATGAACCATAAACCACGTAGCCCGCAGCCACTTGGCGATTACCTGGTTGCAGGAAATCGGCTTCTGTAACCGGTTGACCAATCGGTGTAATACGATGGTAAATGGAGAAAATTGTTCCAACGGAAACGTTTACATCGATGTTCGAAGAACCATCAAGCGGGTCCATTAAAACAACATATTTTGCGTTTTCTGCACGGTCTCCTTCGAAAATGACAATTTCGTCTTCTTCTTCAGAGGCGATACCGGCGACTTCTCCGCGTGCTTTTAAAGCCGCTTTCAGTTTTTCGTTTGCATACAGGTCAAGCTTCATCTGAACTTCACCTTGAATATTCGAAACACCGTTAGTGCCAAGAATATCGACAAGTCCAGCTTTATTAATATCACGATGGATAATTTTAGCGCCCAGTTTGATAGCTGATAATAAAGAAGTCAGCTCACCTGTTGCATGAGGAAAATCTTGTTGCTTTTCGACGATGAATTCGCCTAATGTTTTCATGACGAAGGTCCTGAATAAAATTGACAGAGGTTTTGCGGGGCATTTACCCTCGCGCGGGAAGAGTTTAACTAAATAAAAAAAAGATTAATAGGTTAATGCATTTATAAACCTGTTTTTGATGGGTAGAATAGTGACCAACCTCATGCTAATTGGATGAAAAAGAATGCACATACATATTTTAGGTATATGCGGTACCTTTATGGGAAGCTTAGCAATATTGGCTCGTTCTTTAGGACATAAAGTGACGGGTTCGGATGCCAATGTATATCCACCGATGAGCACATTACTTGAAAATCAAGGAATTGAACTCATTCAAGGGTATGATCCGGCTCAGCTTGACCCAATACCGGATATGGTAGTGATTGGTAATGCAATGACGCGTGGTAACCCTTGTGTCGAAGCCGTGTTAGAAAGAGGTTTGCCGTATACATCTGGCCCACAGTGGCTTCATGACCATGTCTTACCTGAACGTTGGGTACTGGCTGTGGCGGGAACTCATGGTAAAACAACCACCGCGGGAATGCTTGCATGGATTTTAGAAGACTGTGGTTACAAGCCTGGTTTTCTAATTGGCGGTGTTCCAGGGAATTTTGATGTCTCCGCTAAGATAGGTGAAAGCCCGTTTTTTGTTATCGAAGCGGATGAGTATGACTGTGCATTCTTTGATAAGCGTTCTAAATTTGTGCATTACAGCCCGAAAACCTTGGTATTGAACAACCTTGAATTCGACCATGCGGATATCTTTGAAAACCTCGAAGCGATTCAAAAACAGTTCCATCATCTTGTACGTATTGTGCCAGCCAGCGGCAAAATTTTCACACCTGACAACGACAATCATTTAAAACAAGTGATTGGAATGGGCTGCTGGAGTGAACAAGAGCTGGTGGGTGGAGAGCATGGCGGATGGCAAGCTGAGAAGCTCAGCCACGATGGCAGCCACTTTGCTGTGTACTACCAGCAGGAAAAAGTTGGAGAAGTCACTTGGTCACAAGTGGGTAATCACAATATCCAAAATGCACTGATGGCGATTGCAGCGGCTCACCATGTGGGCGTTCCAGTAAAAGAAGCTTGCCTCGCTTTGAATCGTTTTATCAATGCACGCCGTCGCCTTGAGCTACGTGGTGTTGAAAATGGTGTCAGTGTTTACGATGATTTTGCACATCACCCAACTGCTATTTTGGCAACATTAGAAGCACTTCGCAGCAAAGTTGGGGGAACTTCACGTATTCTTGCGGTGCTTGAACCTCGCTCGAATACGATGAAAATGGGTATCAATAAAAATGATATTGCGCCTGCGTTAGGCCGTGCAGATGAAGTATTTCTGTTCCAACCTGCCAATATCCCTTGGATGGTCACAGACATCGCTGAAAAATGTGTTCAACCCGCACGTTGGAGTGCAGATATTGAGGCATTTACCAATATGATTATTGAAACCGCACAACCGGGCGATCATATTTTGGTGATGAGCAACGGTGGTTTCAGCGGTATTCATGGCAAATTACTCGCAGGTTTGAAAGCCAAATCAGAAACAGAGCAAGATGATTAATGGCCTCTTAATCATTTAGAAAATAACCCCCAGCATCAATGAGTCGAGGGTAGTTCATTGGTGAAGGGGGTTTATTATTAACTGAGAGACTAAGACATTATTGCCTGCCGCCATTGTTGCACACCCCGCATACTGCGTTCGTATTTTCGCACAGGGGCCATCACCACATCAAAAAATCGAAAATAACCATCGCACAGTGCATTTTTCCCAGTTGAATTGATATGCGCAGGGCAGCCGCCTTGGCAAACGCTCTTTACTGTGCAGGACTGGCATTCTCTGCGGGTACTTTTATTTTGCCCAAAAGGGAGAGAAATAGAGTTGGAGACTTGTTCACTAAATGGCGTTAACTCTGAAAAATGCCCCAAATAATGACTGGTGTTCATTTGGTGGTCACAGGCAAATATTTCGCCTTGCGTTTCCATGATTAAGTTAGTCCCACAGCACTCTGAATGGACGCAAGTTTGGCTCACATAAGTAAAATATTGGCTATATACCTGTTCAATATTCATCACAAATACTTGACCAATATGGTTTTGGGATTGCCAGCGTGAATAAATGTCCGTTAAAAATTGCCCCCAATTATGAGCAGACAACGTAAAATGATGCTCAAGCGCACTACCTTCAGCCATTAACGGTTGAAATTGAATGAATTTCACACCTAACTGAGTGAAGTGGTCATAAATAGTTACGGCTTGTTTGGCAATCGCATCATGTACAACCGTCAGAATATTAAACTCAATGCCAAATTCTTGTAATAATCGAATACCTTTTAGCACCGCATTATAACTTCCTTGTTGGTTTTTTTTATCTAAACGATAACGGTCATGAATTTCTTTTGGCCCATCTAAGCTGACACCAATAATAAAATCATGCTGTTTTAAGAAGCGGCACCATGCAGGGGTAAGCAAGGTGGCATTAGTTTGTAGGCTATTGGAAATTTTGACCTGACTTGGTGCATATTTTTGCTGTAACGCAATGGCCTTTTTATAGAAATCTAACCCTGCAAGTAAGGGCTCTCCACCTTGCCATACAAAATTAATTTCTTTGCTGTAGGCAGGTTGTGATGCGATATAGCGATGGATAAAAGGTTCTAACATCTCTTTTATCATGGGTTTAGATCTCGCCAGCTGATCTTCCGGATAATAACAATAATCACATTTAAGATTACAGCCAGCGCCAACGGGTTTAAGCAAAATATGAAAGGGAACGACCGCCCGTGTGGGCGGCGAAAATATCGGCGGGTTATCATGAAAGGCAATTTTCATGTTATTCCCCTGATTGAGTTAGTGCTGGCACAATGCGCTTATGTGTTTCTGGGTCAATACCAAGGTAATTACCCGTTTTTTCGTTATAACCAATATAATCAATAGCTTCCCCTTTAGCTTCAATAATCATTCCTGTTTTGGCAAACTGTTCATATTGTTGACGAAGTTTTTCAAGGATGTCAGGGTATTGTGCGGCAAGGTTTTGCGTTTCCAGCGGGTCGTCTTTTAAATTAAACAGCTCCCATGGCGCCATTTCTGCTTTGGCCGAGGTAGGGACAAGGCGACGTAGTTTCCAATTACCTTCAACTAAGGCTGCTTGGTTATGTAACTCCATAGCAAATGAATAACGCGTTTTTACTGGAGTATCTTGGGTGAAATGCTGTTTAAAGCTAACACCTCGAACTGGCACTGGGCTGATATCTTTAATCTTTTTATTAGGGTCAATACCAGCAAATTCATATAGGGTTGGAGCGATGTCATAAACGGCCATCGGAGTATTATCAATGCTTCCTGCTTTATTGATACCGGGACCAGTGATGATAAAATCGGTATTAATCCCACCTTGTGCACTGGTGGTTTTGTGGAAGTTTGCATAGGGTGCATTGCTGACATTTGCCCAATGAGGTCCTGCAGAGACAAAGGAGTTTTTACGGCCTAAGTTTTCGTAGCTATTATCAAACTGCTGCCAAAATGCAGAATCGCCCTCGTAATAAAAGCCTTGAGCCGGATTGGCTCCATTGTCTGTCGCAAAAATAATAATCGTATTCTTATCGCGGCCAGTTTCTTTTAATGTATTGAGTACATTGCCAATTTGTTCATCCATATTGGCAATCATTGCTGCATAGACTTGCATTGTTTTCGCTGCATAGCGTTTTTCTTCAGGTGTGAGTTGCTCCCATTCTTTATCTAAATCAAGATGGGGCATTGGGGTTTTATCTGTGATAATTCCAATTTCTTTTAATCGATTGATGCGCTGTCGATAAATTTTTCCATAGCCTTCATCATATTGGCCATCAAAATGTTGGATCCACTCATCTGGCGCTTGCAGAGGGTCATGAGGGGCAGTAAAAGCCAAATAGGCAAAAATAGGTTGGCCACTAGGGGTTTCTTTTATCCACTCTTCAAGTTTTTTTGCGTAGGCTTCACTGGAATAAAAGTTTGCGGGTAACGGTGTTTTTTCACCATTTAATGTGTAATAAGTGTGGAAACTTTCGACCGTTCCTAATGGAACTGCATCATCAAAGTGGCTAGTCCCCCCTCCCATAAAGGCAAAGGCTTGGTTGAATCCTCTATCTGTTGGCCGCGAGCCATGGCTATAACCTAAGTGCCATTTACCGGACATCAAAGTATTATAGCCTGCATCTTGGAAGCGCTCAGCCAAAGTGACCACACGGTCAGTAAGACGTAATTCATAGCCGGGCTCACCAACCGTATTCTCATACCACCACATTCCACCAATCCCCGCTTGTTGATTAGTTGCGCCAGTGAGCAACATGGAACGAGCGGGGGCTGACATTGGGGAAGTATAATACTGGCTCATCCTGACACCTTGTTCGGCCATAGTCTGCAAATTGGGTGTAGGAATTTCCCCTCCGAATGGGCTGATATCGGAATAGCCCATATCATCGGCAATAATAATTAAAACATTGGGTTTCTCAGGGGGAGCACTGTAAGCAAAACTCGATATTGCACTACTCAATGCAATAGCTAAAAGTGTTTTTTGAATCATTCGACAACCTTTAAATGTTAATAAAGTGTTTAATTAACATTAAATATTGTCGCGATAGATGACTATCGTTCTTTGGAATTATACCTGCAGTAATAAATCAAAAACGCTTTTATTTTATCATGAGGAAACGGAAATAGGGCATTGTTGTATTGTTAAACTCAATGTAATTGGAGCATTCATTTCTTTTTTTAAGCTTCCCATATAACAATCTAGTGAATCAGTAAAAAGGTGGAATAAACAACCAACGGCAATGGCTTTAAGTTTCCATGATGGCATGAATAATAACACCACATAGATAACAGCAGCCCAAAAAGAATGAAGCGGGTGGAATCCGATGCCACAGCGCTCTGGGTCGAAAATCGGATCAGCCAGCAGATGATCTAAGTCGATAGCCATTGTGGCAATCATAATCAGGGCGGCTAGTTTCCAATTTTTTCGCCAAAACAGGTAACCAAAGGCAATTGGCATCAGAAAATGAAAGCCGTAGTGTATGAAGTTACGAAAAATATCAAATAGCAAAATGATGTCCCAAAATCGAATAGAAATAGATAAAAACAAAAAGAGGGAAATTCAATTTCCCTCTTTTGATGCTTAAATTAGTATGGATTAGAGCTCTTGTTCAAACAACGCTAAAATCGCTTCATATAGCTCTTTTGTGGTAAAATTGTTTGCTGGTGTTGAGAAGATAGTATCATCACCAGCAATACTACCTAAAATTCCTTCCGCTTTACCTAATGAATCTAACAAGCGTGCAATAAGCTGTGCAGCCCCTGGGCTCGTTCTGATCACGACAACAGAAGGGTTATAGTCTATATCCAAAACCAAATTTTTGAGTGGGCTGGTGGCGGTAGGAACACCGGGCTCTGTAGGTAGGCAATATACCATTTCCATTTTTGCATTACGGGTGCGAACAGCACCAAATTTAGTTAGCATCCTGGAAATTTTTGATTGGTTAATATTTTCGAAGCCTTCTTCTTGCAAAGCCGTGACGATCTCAGCTTGCGAGCTAAATTTTTCTTCTTTAAGTAGGGCTTTAAAAGCCTTAACCAAGTCTTCTTGTTTAGACGGAGTGCGCATAATTAACCCATTCTTTTGCATTGAACTAAGTTGTATTATCCGTAAAAGTGCATTTTTATGCAACAAAATTGCGTTATGATGATTTTATAACCAGTAATCACTTGAAGTTAGGTAAGCGTGTTTTGAGTTGATAGTCAGAAGTATTTATTTATCGTAAATTATGGAAATGAAAAATTAGCATGATAGAGCAATGAATTTTTCAGATATTCGTTGTAAATTTATTGTTAATAAAAATGTTTTTGATTGAATAATATACACTAAAAACAACTTATTGTGCGAAATGCAATAGCTAGAAAAACTATTTGTTAAAAAAGTGCCCGTTATCTCATTAACAGATAAGGAATTTGTTTAGAATACTGGCAATTATTAAACAAGTTCTCTTGCGTTAAACTCTCTCTCTATCTGTTAACAAATTGTTTTTTATACGTAATGTGTTAAGTGTATAACAAATAAAGTGATATCTTTTTAAAGTACAAATTAAGGAGTTTCAGAATGAAAGTTGCAGTCCTAGGTGCAGCAGGTGGTATCGGTCAGGCTCTCGCCCTTCTTCTCAAAAACCAGCTCCCAGCAGGTTCAGAACTCTCCCTCTACGACATCGCACCAGTCACTCCAGGTGTTGCTGCTGACTTAAGCCATATCCCTACTGATGTTAAAGTGACAGGTTTTGCTGGCGAAGATGCAAAACCTGCATTGAAAGGTGCTGACATTGTCCTTATTTCTGCGGGTGTTGCTCGTAAACCAGGTATGGACCGTTCTGACTTATTTAACATCAATGCGGGTATTGTCCGTAACCTGATCCAACAAATTGCTGAAACTTGCCCTAAAGCATTGATTGGTATTATCACTAACCCAGTGAATACCACCGTTGCTATCGCTGCAGAAGTCCTGAAAAAAGCAGGCGTCTATGATAAAAACCGTTTATTCGGTGTGACGACATTAGATATCATTCGTTCTAATACGTTTGTTGCTGAATTAAAAGGCAAAAATGTTAATGATCTTGAAGTGCCTGTGATCGGCGGCCACTCTGGTGTGACCATTCTGCCTCTGTTATCTCAAATTGAAGGTGTTAGCTTCACTGACGAGGAAGTTGCTGCGTTAACTAAACGTATTCAAAATGCAGGTACAGAAGTCGTTGAAGCGAAAGCGGGTGGCGGGTCTGCAACTTTATCTATGGGCCAAGCAGCTGCACGTTTAGGTTTATCTTTAATTCGTGGTCTCCAAGGCGAAAGCAATGTGGTTGAATGTGTTTACACCGAAGGTGATGGTGAACATGCTCGCTTCTTCGCACAACCTGTTGTTTTAGGCAAAAACGGTATCGAAAAGCATTTACCAATCGGTAAATTAAGTGCATTTGAAGAAAAAGCACTGAAAGATATGCTAGATGTATTAAAAGCAGATATCGAATTAGGTGAAAAATTCATTAATGGCTAATGCCAATTAATTTTTCCTAATAGTAAAAGGTTGAGTTTCGTTTTGAACTCAACCTTTTTTATTGGTAAGTCATCATGAAGCATGCTGCCGCATCCAATGGTCCCAATGCGGATCTGATGGTATTTTCTCTACTAAAAAATCAATAAATGTCCTGATTTTAGGTGAGTGAGTGTGGGCTGGGTGGTATAAGGCATATAGGGCAAATGGAGTGGATTTAGGGTCATAATCCAATAAAACAGGGAGCAATTCCCCATTTTCAATATAATTGCCTAGCATATAAGTTGGTAAACAAACGATACCTTGATGGCAGCGAGCCGCCTCTAATAACCCTAAGCTACTATTTACCTCAATCATATTATTAATTTCTAGAGGATATGCGCTACCGTCTTTATCTGTCATGCGCCAAGTGTCAGGAATATTTGGGTTAATTAAACAATTGTGTGATGCAATATCGGCAGGAGATTGAGGAATACCATATCGTTCGAAATAAGTACGGCTCCCACAGTATACCCAATTAATATTACAAATTTTTCGTAACGCAAAGTTTTCGGGGGGATGGCTGGTAATTCGTAACGCAATATCAAAATCGACTTCATTTAAATTAATGAGCTCATCATTAAGGTCAACAGACAAACTCACTTTCGGATTGGTTTCTCGGTATTCACTGTATATTTGCATTAAATGACAGACTCCAAATGCAATAGAACAGGTAATTTTTAATTGCCCTTGAGCATGTTGATAGAAGCTGGCGGTATTGACCAATGAGTCATCGAGATCGGCCAATAAGTTTTGCGATCGTTGCAATAAATAGCGCCCTGCATCCGTTAAAATAAAATTTCGCGTTGTGCGCTTTAGGAGTACAACCCCCAACTGATCTTCGAGTTGTTGAAGACCTCGACTAACTGACGATGGTGTTACATTCAGCTTCTTGGCGGCAAGGCTGAAGCTATTGCACTCGACGATTTTAATGAATAACTCTAAATGCCGAAAAATCGCGTAGCTGTCAATTTTTGCTTTAAACGCAAAAGTGTTTTTATTTATTAGCATTGTCATGCCCTATTAAACCCGTTTATTCCAGCATACTATAATTGTGAATTTATCGCAGTTTACTCATGCCACACCAGTTTTAAAAAGAAACCTAGTTCCTACACAATAATGTTGTTCCTAACTTTTTTAATAATTAAATCTATAACGTTGAGGAATAGACTATGTCTAATAGTATTCAGGCAAGTGCAGATAATCCGATTAATACGAAAAAGATCCCCTTTACAAAATATGATGTTGGTTGGGTTATTTTGTGCATTGGCATGGCAATTGGTTCAGGAATTGTTTTTATGCCTGTGCAAATTGGTATCAAAGGTATTTGGGTCTTTATTGCAGCGACAATGCTTTCTTATCCAGCAATTTATTGGCTACAAAATTTATATCTAAGAACATTATCAGAATCTGAAGAATGCAATGATTACGCGAGTGTTATTACACAATATTTGGGGAAAAACTGGGGGATAGCATTAGGAATTGCCTATTTCTTGATGTTATTGCACGGGATGTTTTCTTACTCGTTGGCAGTCACCTTCGACAGCGCTTCTTACATTAAAACGTTTGGACTAACGGAAGGGCTATTATCTGATTCTGTTTGGTATGGATTGATTATTATATCAGTATTAGTCGCCATTGCTGCACAAGGGGAGCGGTTACTGTTTAAAGTCTCTGGTCCAATGGTTATTGTAAAATTTGGCATTATCGTACTGCTTGGTATAGTGATGGTGCCATATTGGAATTTTGCGAATATCACGGCTTTTCCTGATTTTCTCCCATTTATGCGGGATGTTTTTTTAACACTCCCATTTACCCTATTTTCTATATTATTTGTGCAAATATTGAGTCCCATGAATATTGCGTATCGTAAAATAGAAAGTGATAAACGCATTGCGACATACCGTGCAATACGCGCTAACCGTGTTGCATATATTATTCTCGCTGTTGCAGTCTTGTTTTTTGCTTTTTCTTTTACTTTTTCAATTAGCCATGAGCAAGCGGTATCGGCTTTTGAACAAAATATTTCAGCATTAGCGATTGCTGCGCAAGTGATACCCGGTGCCGTTGTAAAAGTAATGACCGCATTACTCAATATTTTTGCTATCTTGACGGCATTCTTAGGCATTTATTTAGGCTTCCAAGAAGCGATAAAAGGCATCGTAGTCAATTTACTGAGTCGATTTATTCCTGAAGAACGTATTAACCAAACAGTGCTACATTATGGGGTATGCTTAGGCGTTATCATTGCACTGTGGTTTTGGGTTTCAACACGGTTCTCAATTCTATTTTTTATGCAACTTGGTGGCCCATTATTTGGTATCGTTTCTTGTTTAATTCCTTGCTATCTGGTTTACAAAGTCCCTGCATTACACAAATTTAAAGGCCCAACAGTGTGGTTCATCATTTTCTTTGGTGTGTTGTTATGCCTATCTCCATTCTTTAAATTTTTCGAATAAATAATAATGTTGTTGAGAGGATCTCATGAAGAAAAAAGCGGTATCTGAATTTCATGTTGATACACAAGTTACCCAGTTAGGGAGAGACCCCGCTAAGCAAGCTGGGTTTGTAAATGCCCCCATTTATCGTGGCTCAACGGTCGTATTTCCAACGGTTGATGCTTTAATTAATGATAGGGCGGAATTTAATTATGGCACAGCGGGCACGCCAACAATTAAGCAATTGGAGCAAGCTTGGTCTGCTCTTGCTGGAGCTGAAGGTACGGTGCTTTCACCATCTGGTTTAGGCGCGATTGTATTGGCATTGCTGACAACCTTGAAAACAGGTGACCATTTATTAATGCCTGATAGTGTTTATCGGCCAACACGTAAATTTTGCCATGGTTTGTTGGATAAAATGGGGATCATCACGACCTATTATGATCCGATGATTGGTGCTGATATTGAAAAACTAGTAACGCCAAATACCAGCACAATTTTTTTAGAATCCCCTGGCTCTCAAAGTTTCGAAATTCAGGATGTTCCTGCAATTGTTGAGGTTGCAAAGCGCCATAATATTGCGACGATTATTGATAATACATGGGCGACACCTCTATTTTTTAAAGCTCATGAACTGGGTTGTGATATCTCGCTGGAGGCGGGTACTAAATATTTAGGTGGCCATTCTGATTTGCTAATGGGAGTTGTCTCAGCAAACCAAGCGTGGTGGCCGAAATTACGTGAAACTTATGATTACATGGCCATGCTGCCGGGAGCAGAGGACTGTTTTCTTGCGTTACGTGGTTTGCGAACCTTACCTATTCGTTTAAAAGAAGCCCAAGAAAGAGCTTTAAATATTGCACATTGGCTGCAAGAACGCACCGAAGTGATTCGTATTTTGCACCCTGCATTTGCGGATTGCCCAGGCCATGAAATTTGGAAGCGGGATTTCACAGGTTCATCGGGGCTATTTTCCATTGTACTTGATCCTAAATATACCCAAACAGATATTGCAAGAATGCTGGATGGTTTATCAATTTTTGGTATGGGGTATTCATGGGGGGGATTTGAAAGCTTAATTATTCCATTTAACTGTGCTGAATATCGAACTGTGACTAATTGGAATCCTGGAGGGCCGACATTGCGCTTGCAGATTGGCTTAGAAAATTTAGATGATTTAAAACAAGACCTTGCTGATGGTTTCGCGCGAATGAAGTAAACAAAGCTGTTTTTATTGATTTGCCATCAAAAGATAACGCCGTGAATAAATTAATTTATTATTCACGGCCTTATAATTTATTTCATTCAGTTTTTAATCTTCCACTGGTGTTTTTACTCTGACTTTTCTTTCTAATAAATCCCCTGTAATTGGATCGTAATAACGACTTGGCCAAATTTCAGCAGGGTGGATCGCTAAGAAATTTGCAATGATCCATTCCCCTTTAGGCCAAGGACGTGATAGTGCATTTGCTAACGTTGAAGAGCTTAACCCTGCCTCGCGTGAAATTGCGGCAAGTGTAGTTCCACGTTTACGTAAAGCTGCAATGATGTCTGCAGGGTGCCAGTCCGACTTCCGTAAAATCATTTTTTAGTCCTTTTTTCACTTAGAATCATGTAGAGTTAGTGGTACGAGTAACCGAAAATTATGATACATTCAGTACATCCGTTTAGTTATTGGAAATAAAATAACAGAAATTTCTCAAAATAATTTCTGAATTTTTCTTAAAAATTCATTTTATGAAACTGTCGTGGTTTTTATGAAATTAAATAGAAAGTCAGAATGAATAACTGTGAATTAGGATAAAACTTTGATGTTAAAACTAACTCTTTCTAGTTAGGGACAAGAATAGCGTATTTAATGCTACTTTTTACTTGTACGAGTAATATATCTAGATTAGTTAATAAAATTAGTTAAATTATTAGCAAGTAAATTATTTAATTATCTGTTATTAAAAGAAATTAGAATGCTAATAACAAATATAATTTGTATATTATTATTTATAGGTATAAATAAAACGAATGAGTCAATAAGGTTTTGAGAAAATATAGATAGTTTTCAACAACTGAAAATTAAATTGTCATCATGACTAGGAGGGTCAGCATGTACAAGGAATGGCTAACGGCAAAAGAGTTGGTTGGGTTACAAGGGCTTCCCATGACAACTCAAGGTATTAATGCAATGGCAAGGCGTGAAAACTGGTTAAACCGCAAAAGGCGGGGTATTCAAGGCAAAGCATTGGAATACCATATTAGTTCTTTACCTATCGATATTTTTGAAGGTCAGTTTGCTAACGAAACTTCACCACCTTATCAAGTAAAAAGAAATGATAATGCCTTTATTTGGCAGGAAGCTTATAACCAGCTTTCCAATGAGGAGAGAGACATTATCCTGACATTTATTATGCGTGAAGGGGCATTAGCGCTAATTAATTTAATTAATAATAAATAATTTACAATTACTTAAGGTGTAAATAATTAATATATAAAAATAATATTATATTGAATTTAAAAATTTTTTTAACTGATGACATTTTAGCAAAGCTGCAACAGCGGGTTTCATAATATAAGCGTGAAGTGAAAATGAAAAAATTGTGGTTCACTGCCAAAGAATTAGCAGGGTTAGAAGGGCTCCCTACATCACCCCAGGGAATTAACCTAATGGCAAGACGAGAAGGCTGGAAAAACCGCCGTAAAAGAGGGGTACAGGGTAAGGCTGTTGAGTATTACTTTGAAAGCTTACCGGGGGAAATCCAAGGGCAGCTTAGCCTGCATGAGCCTTCGGTAACTTATCAAAGCCAAAGAACCGATGCATTGCAAATCTGGTCGGAAGCGTATTACCAACTGACTGAGCCTGAGCGCAATAAAATAGTGAAATACATCCTGCGTTATGGTCTGTCATCACTGCTTGCTCAAATTGATGAAGAAGACAAAGGGGAAAAATAGCGTTTCCCCTTTTCTTGACCCGCTTTATCTTTTTTAGTGACTAAGAATGGCGTTGGATTGCGATATAAGCTAAGCCGATCAATGCATCTTTATAAATTGAATCTTCAATGACATGTAAGGCATCAATCGCTTTTTGTGCTTCTTCTTGGGCTCTTTCATAAGTATATTCAAGAGAACCACAACGTTTCATGGTTGCAAGAACAGTATCTAACAGATGGCGTCCATTACCTTGTTCAATGGCTTGGCGGATCAATGCTGATTCTTCTTCGTTACCATTTTGCATCGCGTGAAGTAGGGGAAGTGTAGGCTTACCTTCATCTAAGTCATCACCCGTGTTTTTTCCCAGTTGAGCGTTGTCTGCATCATAATCGAGGAGATCATCAATTAACTGGAAAGCGGTACCAATATAACGACCATAATCTTGTAGTGCTTTTTCTTGCACGGGTGTTGCATTGGCTAAAATCGCAGATGCATGAGCCGCTGCTTCAAACAGACGTGCGGTTTTACTGTAGATCACTTGCATGTAGTTTTCTTCAGTAATGTTAGGATCGTTGCAGTTCATCAACTGTAAAACTTCGCCTTCAGCGATCACATTCGTCGCTTCAGACATTAGTTTTAGCACTCGCATTGAATCAAGATCCGTCATCATCTGGAATGATCGAGTGTAAATAAAATCACCCACTAAGACACTCGCGGCATTACCAAAAACAGCATTTGCAGTTTGCTTTCCTCGACGCATATCAGATTCATCAACGACGTCATCATGCAGCAATGTTGCTGTATGAATGAACTCGATCAATGCAGCAACTTGGGTATGTTTATGACCCGAATAGCCTAAGGATCGACCTGCAAGTATTGCGATCATTGGCCGGATCCTTTTACCGCCACCACTGACTATGTAATAACCAAGCTGGTTAATTAGTGTAACATCTGAATTCAATTGACTGAGGATGGCTTCGTTTACCGCTGACATATCCTCAGTTGTCAGTTCAATAATAGATTCTAAATTCATCGTAATTTATTCATATTATTAGTTTTTGGTTCATTCCCGAAATAAAAAAATGGGAGACCGATAGAACAGTTATCTTTCTAGCATAACATTATTAATTATAAGATTATCAGGTGTGATGCAAAAAATGTTTAAATAAGTAACAATTGAGTGAATAGGGACGAAATCAATGCTCAAAAACGGTTATTGAGAAAAAAGTCGTATTTTTTGTCATCTAACCGCATTATTGGCTTGTGTTCTGCTGCTTTTTTGCGTAGAATTCGCGCCCTATTGTGAATATTTTATAGCGTACTCTGGAATTGAAATATTTAGCGGGTACGCGGAAAGCGGAGTTAATATGTACGCGGTTTTCCAAAGTGGTGGTAAACAACACCGAGTTAGCGAAGGTCAAACTGTCCGCCTAGAAAAGCTGGACATCGCAACAGGTGAAACTGTTGAATTTGATCAAGTTCTGATGGTTGCTAATGGCGATGAGATCCAAATCGGCGCTCCTGTCGTTGAAGGCGTTAAAGTGAAAGCGGAAGTGGTTGCACACGGTCGTGGCGAAAAAGTTAAAATCGTCAAATTCCGTCGTCGTAAACATAGCCGTAAACAACAGGGTCATCGTCAGTGGTTCACTGATGTTAAGATCACTGTCATCGCTTAAGATTTAGGAGAGCAGATTAATGGCACACAAAAAGGCTGGTGGTTCGACTCGTAACGGTCGTGACTCAGAAGCAAAACGTTTAGGTGTTAAACGTTTTGGTGGTGAAGCTGTATTAGCAGGTAGCATCATCGTTCGTCAACGTGGTACTAAGTTCCACGCAGGTAACAACGTAGGTTGTGGCCGTGACCACACTCTGTTCGCATTAGCGGACGGTAAAGTTAAATTTGAAGTTAAAGGTCCAAACAATCGTAAATTTATCAGCATCGAAGCTGAATAAGTTTTCTGACCTTTAATTCAGAATTAAAGCCCTGCAAAAACCTTTTGCGGGGCTTTTTATATTCAGATATTTGATCTTTAATGAACTACACACGTATTAAAGATACACCATCTCTGAGTAGAACAGCCATCCAGCGTTATGCGGCTCAGAAGCGGAGAAAGAATTATGAAATTTGTAGATGAAGCCAAAATATTGGTCGTGGCAGGAGATGGTGGCAATGGTTGTGTCAGCTTCCGCCGTGAAAAATACATCCCTAAAGGGGGACCGGACGGTGGTGACGGTGGCGATGGTGGGGACGTTTACTTACAAGCAGACGAAAACCTCAACACGCTAATCGACTATCGTTTTGAAAAATCATTTCGTGCAGAACGTGGCCAAAATGGCCAAAGCCGTGAATGTACAGGTAAACGTGGTCAAGACATCACTGTAAAAGTACCTGTAGGAACGCGTGTACGCGATTTAGGGACCAACGAAGTACTTTGTGATATGACACGTCATGATCAACGTCATATGGTCGCTAAAGGCGGTTTCCATGGGCTTGGGAATACCCGTTTTAAATCTTCAGTAAATCGCGCTCCACGTCAACGTACTATGGGGACTAAAGGTGAAACCCGCGAAATACTGTTAGAATTGATGCTGTTAGCAGATGTGGGCATGCTTGGTATGCCAAATGCAGGTAAATCAACATTTATCCGTTCTGTATCAGCAGCAAAACCAAAAGTCGCTGATTATCCATTTACCACTTTAGTCCCAAGCTTGGGTGTCGTGCGTATGGATAACGAGCAAAGCTTTGTGGTTGCCGATATTCCAGGATTGATCGAAGGCGCAGCAGAAGGTGCAGGCCTTGGGATCCAATTCCTGAAACACTTAGAGCGCTGTCGTGTCTTACTTCACTTGATTGACATTTGCCCTATTGATGAGTCTGATCCTGTCGAAAATGCGAAGATCATCATCAGTGAGTTAGAAAAATACAGTGAAAAACTGGCAGCAAAACCACGTTGGTTAGTCTTCAATAAAATTGATATCTTAGGTGAAGAGGAATCAGCACAGCGTGCGGCAGAAATTGCTAAAGCGATGGGCTGGGAAGATAAATTCTACATGATTTCAGCGGTTAACCACGAAGGTGTGAAAGCACTTTGTTGGGATATCATGGAATTTATGAATACTCAACCACGTGATATGGCAACAACTGAAGATGCACAGCAACCTGAAAAAGTTGAATTCATGTGGGATGATTATCATAAGGAACAACTTTCTGGTACTGAAGATTTTGATGATGACTGGGATGACGATTGGGATGAAGATGACGACGAAGGTGTCGAAATCATTTATCAAAAATAGTTTATCTTAGAAATATAAAAAGGCGCGAAAGCGCCTTTTTAATATCTAAATCACGTATGATCAGTTTTTCTGATACAGATCTTTATACAAACGGCTTTCAAACCGTACTAATGGTACTCGACGAGTACGTTGCTGGTTTTGCGGTACTGCATAAGCAGAGATAAACTGCACAAAAGCAACACGCTGGCCACTGGCAGTTGTGATAAAACCTGCGAGATTATAGACCCCTTGCAATGCCCCCGTTTTGGCGGAAACTTTACCATTTACACCAGCTTCATCAAAGCCGCCACGATAACGCAATGTACCATCATGACCTGCAAGTGGAAGCATGGAGATAAAATCGAGCTGTTGATCATTTTTTGCGATAAATTGCAAGATCTCCATCATTGTTGCAGGCGTGATCAAATTGTGGCGAGACAGTCCTGAACCATCAACCATCACAGTATTGCCAAGATCGATCCCCGCTTTTTGCTTCAGTACTTGTCTTACCGCATCGGATCCTGAACGCCAAGTACCTGGGACGCCATAATATTCTCGACCGATAGTACGAAAAACAGTATCTGCTATCATATTATCGGATTTTTTTAGCATCACTTTTAACAAATCATGCAGTGGTTTAGATTCAGTTTTGACTAACACTTGTGATTGAGGCGCTGGGAATGTGCGCTTTTTCACATGGCCGGTGAGCTCAATACCCGCAGTGGTTAACTCATTTTTGACAATCGCCCCTGAGTAACTCGCTCCGTTTTGCACCGCAAAGGCAAGTGGTAAAGGCTCGCTGCGTTGGGTTAAACAACCTGTCAGGGTATAGCGGTTTAGTTCACCAGGAACGACGTCAAGTTCGCAATAGCGCGCTTCAGGGGAGCCTTTAGCTAATGTTTTGACTTCGCTGAACATATTGACAGGGTAAAAACTAGCCGCCTTAATGAAGGCATAGTCACCTGCTTTTTCTGCGGGATAAAGAGAAACTGAAAAACAGTTGCGGTCAATGATAGCAGCTGCAGGTGGCGCACTAAAGCATTGGGTCATATCATTCCAAACCCAACCAGGCGCTTTGTCATGGCTAGTAAAAGCAGAAATATCAACGACGAGATCGCCATCAACCTTATGGATCCCAAGCTGCTTTAACGCATTAGCCATATTGCGAATTTGTTGACGGGTTAGTGTTGGGTCACCACTGAAGCGGATCACTAAATCGCCAGTCAATGTGTTGTTGCTAAGTTTTGCATCAGTTTCAAAATTGGTGACAAAACGGTAATCAGGCCCCAGTTGTAATAGGGCAGCAAGAGCGGTCACAACCTTTTGTGTACTTGCAGGTAATGCCATTTGCTGTGCATTATAATCAATTAATGGGGTGCTACTTCCCACTTTTTGCGCGACCAGAGCAAGGTTAGTGCCATCAGGTAAATATTGTTTGTACTCATCAATAGGAATCGCAAAAACTTGCGTACTGGCTAAGGTAATTCCTAAAGAGATGATCCATTTTCTGGTTAAAGTTAATAATGACATATATTTCACGCATTAGGGTGGACATATAATACATACTAAAGTGTAATGCCCAAGAAAGTAAACGGTGACCCGTTATTAAGTCTCAGTTAAAATAGCGTACATTATGATAAGATAAATGAGTACATAAGTCTGATTGCGTTTTTTTACTAGAACACCCCCCGGTTTTACGTAGGTGTTCGGTGTACTGTTGTTACAAAATCAGGAAGATACTTGTTTTTAGATAGGATTGAACCGAGGTATTTATTAATGAAACAGATCCCGATGACGGTACTTGGTGCGGATAAGCTAAGAGAAGAGCTTGAATTCCTTAAATCTGTCCGTCGCCCAGAAATTATTGCATCTATTGCAGAAGCGCGTGAGCACGGTGACTTAAAAGAAAATGCAGAATATCATGCAGCACGTGAGCAACAAGGTTTCTGTGAGGGCCGTATTCAAGAAAT
Source organism: Providencia sp. PROV223 (assembly GCF_028479245.1). NCBI lineage: Bacteria > Pseudomonadati > Pseudomonadota > Gammaproteobacteria > Enterobacterales > Morganellaceae > Providencia > Providencia sp. PROV223. Next base: position 346,805 of record NZ_JAMPNG010000002.1, on the reverse strand, counting down.
CGAAGGTAAGCTTTCTCACGCTCAAGTGATCGATGTAACTAAAATGGTCAATAATGGTCGCGTTATCTTTGGCGCAACTGTGACAGTACTGAATGTTGATACAGATGAAGAGCTAACGTATCGTATCGTTGGTGATGACGAAGCAGATATTAAGATCAATCTGATTTCTGTTAACTCCCCGATAGCACGTGGTTTAGTGGGTAAAGAAGTTGATGACGTGGTCTCAATTAAAACCCCAGGTGGCGATGTTGAGTTCGAAATTCTTAAAGTTGAGTATATCTGATTCCTATTTCCCTGAATTGGTTATATTATTTCCCTGATTTAAAGAAAAAGGCCGCAGGCGGCCTTTTTCATCATATAAAACATGCTTTCAATGGCATTTTTATATAAATGATGGGAAATTATTTAGGTAAAATGATTTTGCGGTCTGCCGAAGGACGGTAGATAACAAGAATTTTACCGATGATTTGTACATTTACTGCACCAGTTTCGCGAACAATCGCATCAGCGATCAAATTTTTAGTATCACGGTCTTCGCCTGCGATCTTGACTTTGATAAGCTCATGATGCGCTAATGAGAGTTCAATCTCAGCCAAAACACCTTCGGTTAAACCATTGTTGCCGATCATAACAACAGGGTTTAAATGGTGAGCGAGACTTTTTAGGTGCTGAATTTGTTTTTTATTAAGATTCATTGATTTTTTGCTTGGTTAGTATTGAAAATGGCTTATTCTACCGCCATCTGATATCTATCACCATCAATTATATCTTTTTGATGGTAAAGAAGCAGCAAGTTAGGTGAAGTTCTTTTAGTATAGTTGGAAAGCACAATGGCCAATAAAAAACGTTCGGCAAGCTCAAGTCGCTGGTTGCAAGAGCATTTTAGTGATAAATATGTTCAGCAAGCACAAAAAAAAGGGCTACGCTCACGTGCATGGTTTAAGCTGGAAGAAATCCAGCAAGGTGATAAAATTTTTAAACCAGGTATGACCGTTGTTGATTTAGGAGCAGCCCCTGGTGGTTGGTCGCAATACGTTGTTAGCCAAATAGGTCATAATGGGCGGGTTATTGCTTGTGACTTATTGCCGATGGACCCAATCGTTGGCGTTGATTTCCTGCAAGGGGATTTTCGCGATGAAGCCGTTCTCGCCGCTTTGTTAGAACGCGTTGGCGACAAAAAAGTACAGGTGGTCATGTCTGACATGGCGCCAAATATGAGTGGGACACCAGCGGTTGATATTCCTCGCTCTATGTATCTAGTTGAATTAGCATTGGATATGTGCCGTGCTGTATTGGCGCCTGGGGGGAGTTTCATTGTTAAAGTGTTTCAGGGAGAAGGCTTTGACGATTACCTTAGGGATATCCGCTCCCTGTTTACGAAAGTAAAAGTTCGTAAACCCGAATCTTCGCGGGCACGGTCACGTGAAGTATACATTGTAGCGACAGGGCTAAAACTATAGTACCCTGAGCGTTATTTGTTAACACAGTTGTAATATGAGGTTAATCCCTTGAGTGACATGGCGAAAAACCTGATTCTCTGGTTAGTCATCGCAGTTGTTCTGATGTCCTTGTTCCAGAGTTTTGGCCCAAGCGATTCGAATAGTCGCAGAGTCGATTATTCTACGTTTATCAATGAGTTAGCCCAGGATCAGGTGCGTGAAGTTCGTATCACCGGTCGTGAACTGAACGTCAGAAAGGCTGATAATAGCCGCTATACAACTTATCTTCCTATGCAGGATGAGAAGCTGTTAGACACTTTGCTGAATAAGCATGTGACGGTTGTTGGTGAACCACCAGAAGAACCTAGCTTACTGACATCTATTTTTATTTCCTGGTTCCCAATGCTTCTGTTGATTGGTGTCTGGATTTTCTTCATGCGCCAGATGCAAGGCGGTGGCGGCAAGGGGGCGATGTCATTTGGCAAAAGTAAAGCCCGCATGCTGACAGAAGATCAGATCAAAACAACATTTGCAGACGTTGCTGGGTGTGATGAAGCCAAAGAAGAAGTAGGCGAAATCGTAGAGTTTCTGCGTGAACCTGCTCGTTTCCAAAAACTTGGCGGTAAAATTCCAAAAGGCGTCCTGATGGTAGGGCCTCCAGGAACAGGTAAAACATTACTGGCAAAAGCTATCGCTGGTGAGGCAAAAGTCCCATTCTTCACTATTTCCGGTTCAGACTTCGTGGAAATGTTTGTGGGTGTGGGGGCTTCTCGTGTTCGTGATATGTTCGAACAAGCGAAAAAAGCAGCGCCTTGTATCATCTTTATCGATGAGATTGACGCAGTAGGTCGTCAACGTGGTGCCGGTCTTGGTGGTGGTCACGATGAGCGTGAGCAAACACTGAACCAAATGCTAGTTGAAATGGACGGTTTTGAAGGTAATGAGGGTATTATTGTTATCGCAGCAACTAACCGTGCTGACGTACTTGACCCTGCTTTATTACGTCCAGGTCGTTTTGACCGTCAGGTAGTTGTTGGCTTACCAGACGTTCGTGGCCGTGAACAAATTCTGAAAGTACATATGCGTCGTGTTCCTATCGACCCAAGCGTAGATACTTTCATTCTTGCTCGTGCAACACCTGGCTTCTCGGGTGCTGAATTGGCAAACTTGGTTAACGAAGCCGCGTTGTTTGCCGCACGTGCAAACATGCGTGTCGTTTCCATGGTTGAATTCGAAAAAGCGCGTGACAAAATTTGGATGGGTGCAGAGCGTCGTTCTCTGATGATGACCGAAGAGCAAAAAGAATCAACGGCTTACCATGAAGGTGGTCATATGATTATCGGTCATTTAATGCCAGAGCATGACCCTGTTCACAAAGTCACAATTGTTCCACGTGGTCAAGCACTGGGTGTGGCCTTCTTCTTACCGGAAGGTGATGAAGTTAGCCGTAGTCGCTTGAAACTCGAAGGTATGATTGCGACAGCCTATGCGGGGCGTATTGCTGAAGAACTGATTTACGGTCGCGATAAAGTAACGACGGGAGCATCTTCAGATATTCAGTTTGCAACTAATACGGCACGTAACATGGTAACGCAATGGGGCTTCTCAGACCGTTTAGGCCCAATGCAATACTCGAAAGAAGAAGGTCCAGCGTTCTTAGGTCGTTCTTCAGGTAATGGTTCTGGAATTTCTGATGAAACAGCACGTATTGTTGATGAAGAAATTAAGAAAATTTTAGACCACTGTTACCAACTGGCTTACAAAACACTGGAAGACAATATCGATATTCTACATGCAACGAAAGATGCATTACTGAAATATGAAACTATCGATATGCCAATGATTGATGATTTAATGAATCGTCGTCCAGTTCGTGAACCAGCGGGTTGGGATGAAGATAAAAAAGTCAGTAATGTGACGGGAACATTTGGTAAAGGTGCGGCAAATGTAGCAAAAACAGCCGAAAAACCTCAATCTGAAGAACCTAATAACAGTGCTGAAGAACCAAGTAATACCGATAATAGTAATAATACTGATGAATCAAAACCATCAGATAATAACGACAGCAAACCACAATAAGCGGTCGTGAAATAAAATACTAAGACCCCAGTTCGCTGGGGTTTTTTTTCGTTAAGGAAAAATAACAATGCAAATCAAAGCGAGAGGCAGTGTTCTTGACTTATCCACACCAAAGGTGATGGGGATTTTGAATGTCACTCCTGATTCATTTTCAGATGGTGGCACTCATAATCGTTATCATGATGCGCTTGAGCATGTGGCAAAAATGGTTCAACACGGTGCGGCTATCATTGATATTGGTGGCGAATCGACCCGTCCTGGCGCCGCTGAAGTTTCTGTGAATGAGGAACTTGACCGAGTTATTCCCATTGTTGAAGCGATAGCACAGCGTTTTGATGTGTGGATTTCAGTTGATACTTCGAAAGCGAAAGTCATGGCCGAAGCTGCAAACGCAGGCATGCATATTATCAATGACATTCGTTCGCTCCATGAGCCAGGTGCATTAGAAGTTGCTGCGAAAACAGGTTTACCCGTTTGCATTATGCATATGCAAGGCCAGCCAAGAACGATGCAAGAAGCACCAAATTATGAAAACGTGGTGCGTGAAGTAAAAGACTATCTTGACGCTGAAATCACCCGATGCGTGACTGCAGGGATAGAGAGACAGCAAATTATCCTTGATCCAGGCTTTGGTTTTGGTAAGAACTTGTCGCATAATTACCAGTTATTGGCAAACTTAGAGCAATTTCATAATTTCGGACTACCGCTATTGGCAGGGATGTCACGTAAATCTATGATTGGACAATTATTAAATGTTCCACCACAAGAACGTCTCGCAGGCAGCCTAACTTGCGCAGTGATTGCTGCGATGCAAGGAGCACACATCATTCGAGTTCATGATGTCAAAGAAACCGTGCAAGCGATGCAAGTGGTACAGATGACTCTGTCAGAAAAGGAAAAATAAGCGTATGAGCGACCGTAAATATTTTGGTACTGATGGTATTCGTGGCAAAGTGGGTGATAGCCCAATTACTCCTGATTTTGTTTTAAAATTAGGTTGGGCGGCAGGAAAGGTTCTTGCACGCCATGGTTCACGTAAAATTATTATTGGTAAAGATACGCGTATTTCTGGCTATATGCTGGAGTCCTCGCTAGAAGCCGGCTTAGCTGCTGCAGGTTTATCTGCATCTTTCACTGGCCCAATGCCAACCCCTGCGGTCGCTTATTTAACACGTACTTTCCGCGCAGAAGCGGGGATTGTCATTTCAGCATCTCATAACCCATATTATGACAATGGGATTAAATTCTTCTCAATTGATGGAACCAAATTGCCTGATGAAGTCGAAGAAGCTATTGAAGCTGAAATGGAAAAGCCGATCACATGCGTTGAATCAGCAGAATTAGGTCGTGCAAACCGTATTGTCGATGCTGCGGGCCGTTATATTGAATTTTGTAAAGGTACGTTCCCGAACGAACAAAGCCTAGCAAGTTTAAAAATAGTGATTGACTGTGCTAACGGGGCGACTTATCACATCGCACCAAATGTGTTTCGTGAATTAGGGGCTGAGGTTATCACTATCGGTTGTGATCCTAATGGGATCAACATCAATGAAGAATGTGGTGCAACGGATGTGCGTCAATTGCAACAAAAAGTACTGGAAGAAAAAGCGCACGTTGGCTTGGCATTTGATGGTGATGGCGACCGCATTATCATGGTTGACCACCTCGGTGAAAAAGTCGATGGTGACCAAATCCTCTTTATTATTGCTCGTGAAGCGCTACGTCAAGGCCAGCTAAAAGGCGGCGTAGTCGGAACACTAATGAGTAATATGGGATTAGAAATCGCTCTGAAACAGCTAGGAATTCCTTTTGAGCGTGCAAAAGTGGGCGACCGCTATGTCCTCGAAAAATTACAGGAAAAAGGTTGGCGCATGGGGGCTGAAAACTCAGGCCACGTGATTTTATTGGATAAAACGACTACTGGTGACGGGATTGTTGCAGGCTTGCAGGTATTAAGTGCTATGGTACGTAACCATATGAGCTTACATGACTTATGCAGTGGTATGAAATTATTACCTCAAGTGTTAGTCAATGTCCGTTTCAAAGGCCAACACGATCCACTACAAAGTGATGCGGTGGTTGCAGCGAACGAAGAAGTTGAAAAACAATTGGCAGGAAAAGGCCGTGTATTACTGAGAAAATCAGGAACAGAGCCGTTAATCCGTGTCATGGTTGAAGGTGAAAATGAAGCTGATGTGACTGCAATGGCAAACTATATTGCGGATGCTGTAAAAGCAGCGGGCTAAGTTATTATGGGTGAAGCTGAGCGATATTTTGATGATTTGTTGTTTTTTTCTGCAAATAATCAAATGGAATCAAAATAGACTTGCTTGTCGGCTCAGCTTTGGTTAGTATTCGCACCTGCTCAATCCCGTAAGAGTATTCTTTCACGGTCGAAATGAGTAGGTGTGCAGTGATAAAGGTCATAGCATTAGGCTATGCACCGCAACTGAATAGGTAACTCAAATGTATGTAGCTCTTTTAATTATTTTCTTGCTAGCGGCTATCGGGCTTATTGGTCTGATTATGTTACAGCAAGGTAAAGGTGCTGACATGGGAGCTTCATTCGGTGCGGGCGCTTCTGCAACACTGTTTGGTTCATCGGGCTCAGGTAACTTCATGACCCGTATGACTGGAATCTTGGCTGCTGTGTTTTTCATCATCAGTTTGATACTTGGCAATATGACTGCTAACAAGTACGGAACTGGTAGTGGTAGTAAGTGGGAAAACATTAGTGAACCTACAAAAGTCGAGCAACCAACAGACGTTCCGGCAGCACCAGCTACACCAACGAGCGATATCCCTCGTTAAGTGTGAAAGATTCCGAATGAAGGCAACTAATGCCATCATTAAGTAGTAAGCTCAGCGATGAGTGAGAAGTTAAAATTTGAGGTTATTGATTAACTATTGATAACCTCGCCTCAGTGCCGAGGTGGTGAAATTGGTATACACGCTACCTTGAGGTGGTAGTGCCTACAAAACGGGCGTACGGGTTCAAGTCCCGTCCTCGGCACCATTATTTTAGATGGCTTGTGATTTGCAGGTTATCTGTGTAGAATATGACACGTTTTCGAACGCGGGATGGAGCAGCTTGGTAGCTCGTCGGGCTCATAACCCGAAGGTCGTCGGTTCAAATCCGGCTCCCGCAACCATTTCTTATTCAACATACCTTGTCAGTATCTTAGTCTATAGTAGTTATCCGGTGTAGCAATCAAGTGCAGTTAACTAACAGCTCTCAAAATTTCTCATCGATTTCTCTAGATTTTACAGGTATAATAAGAATATGGTGAACCCGTGCACTACAGGGTCCAGTTGCATAAAGCCCCGAATTTCGGGGTTTTTTGTTATTTGACAATCGAATTAACTGGGCTTTTATAGCCCTTTTTTTATGTCTGGGGGTGGGCTTGTCCACATTAGAACAGAAATTAACAGAGATGATTTCAGCACCGGTGGAGGCGCTAGGCTTTGAATTTGTTGGCTTAGAGTTTATCCGTGGTCGCACATCGACACTGCGTGTCTTCATCGATAGTGAAGAAGGCATCACTGTTGATGATTGTGCTGATGTCAGCCATCAGGTCAGTGCAGTATTGGACGTTGAAGATCCAATTTCTGTCATTTATAACCTGGAAATATCGTCACCAGGGCTTGAGCGTCCATTATTCACTATTGCGCATTACGAGCGTTTTATGGGTGAAGAGGTGGCATTGACTTTGCGTATAGCAATGCAGAACCGCCGTAGGTGGCAAGGCGTTATTAAGGCCATAGACGGTGAAATGATTACGGTTACTGTAGATGGTAAGGATGAGGTGTTCGCCCTCGGCAACATCCAGAAAGCTAACTTGGTACCCCACTTTTAATAAAGTTCAATGAGGCAACTAGGATGAATAAAGAAATTCTGGCTGTTGTAGAAGCGGTTTCTAACGAAAAATCCCTCCCTCGTGAAAAAATCTTCGAGGCTCTGGAAACTGCATTAGCGACGGCGACTAAAAAGAAATACGAGCAAGAAATTGATGTCCGTGTAGAAATTGACCGTAAATCAGGTGATTTCGACACCTTCCGTCGTTGGTTAATTGTCGAAGAAGTCACAATGCCAACGCGTGAAATTACGTTAGAAGCGGCTCAATACGAAGATCCTGCACTGCAGCTTGGAGAGTACGTCGAAGACCAAATCGAGTCTGTTGTATTTGACCGTATTACCACTCAAACAGCTAAGCAAGTTATCGTACAGAAAGTACGCGAAGCAGAGCGTGCGATGGTTGTTGACCAATTCCGTGAGCAACAAGGTGAAATTATCACTGCTCAGGTGAAAAAAGTTAATCGTGAAAATATCACGTTAGACTTAGGCAATAACGCTGAGGCTGTGATTCTGCGTGAAGATATGTTGCCACGTGAAAACTTCCGTCCAGGTGACCGTATCCGCGGAGTCCTGTATGATGTTCGTCCTGAAGCGCGCGGCGCACAACTTTTTGTTACGCGTTCTCGCCCTGAAATGCTGATTGAGTTATTCCGCATTGAAGTGCCAGAAATCGGTGAAGAAATTATTGAAATCAAAGCCGCTGCCCGTGACCCAGGTTCTCGTGCAAAAATTGCGGTTAAAACTAATGACAAGCGTATCGACCCTGTTGGTGCTTGTGTTGGTATGCGTGGAGCGCGAGTTCAAGCCGTTTCTAGTGAATTAGGCGGCGAAAGAATTGATATTGTGTTATGGGACGATAACCCAGCTCAATTCGTTATTAATGCAATGGCTCCGGCTGATGTTGCATCTATCGTAGTCGATGAAGACAAATGTACGATGGATGTTGCCGTAGAAAGCAGTAATCTGGCGCAAGCCATCGGACGTAACGGTCAAAACGTGCGTCTGGCAGCGCAATTACTGAAAAAACACCGTGGTGATGACAAGTGGGAATTAAACGTCATGACCGCAGAAGAGCTTAATGCAAAACATCAGGCAGAAGCACATGCTTCTATTGATACATTCACCAAGCATCTTGATATTGATGAAGAGTTTGCCACTGCACTTGTTGAAGAAGGCTTCTCGACGTTAGAAGAACTGGCTTACGTGCCTATTAATGAACTTCTGGAAATTGATGGTCTTGATGAAGAGACTGTTGAAGTTCTACGTGAAAGAGCGAAAGCGGCCCTCACCACAATAGAATTGGCTCAAAAAGAGAGCCTAGGTGATAATCAGCCAGCAGAAGATTTGTTGAATCTTGAAGGTATGGATCGTACTCTTGCCTATAATTTGGCTACTCGTGGAATCTGTACACTGGAAGATCTTGCTGAGCAGGGCATCGACGACCTGATTGATATTGAAGGTCTGGATGATGAGAAAGCAGGTACGCTCATCATGGCCGCACGTAATATTTGCTGGTTCGGTAACGATGCGTAAACACTGTAGCAGGAAGGAACGGCATGACAGAAACTGTAAAAACATTGGCAACGGAAATTCAAACCACAGTTGATCGCCTGGTACAGCAATTTGCTGAAGCAGGGATCAAAAAAGGTGAGAATGACTCTGTTAGCCAGTCAGAAAAAGAAGCTTTACTGAGCCATTTAAACCGTGAACAAGGCGGAGTAGCGGGTCAGCCAAGCAAATTGACACTACAGCGCAAAACTCGTAGTACGCTGAGTGTCCCCGTCACCGGTGGCAAAAGCAAATCGGTAAATGTCGAAGTCCGCAAAAAACGCACTTATGTGAACCGTGATGCTGAAGAAGCAAAAGCGGAAGAGCAGGCGCAGCGTGAAGCGGAAGAGCAGGCACAGCGCGAAGCTGAAGAACTGGCACAACGTCAAGCAGAAGCAAAACGATTAGCAGAAGAAACAGCTAAACGTGAAGCGGAAGAAAAGGCAAAACGTGAAGCCCAAGAGAAAGCAAAACGTGAAGCAGCAGATAAAGCTACGCGCGAAGCAGCGGAAAGAGAAAAAGTGAAACCAAGCGAAAATCAACAAAAAGCAGGCAAAGCTGTAGAAAGTAATGCCGACAAACAACGCCGTGAAGCTGAAGCTGCGGAGCTAAAACGTAAAGCTGAAGAAGAAACTCAGCGCAAAGTTGAAGCAGAAGCACGTCGCGTGGCTGAAGAAGCACGCAAAATGGCTGAAGAAAACGGTGAAAAGTGGACTGCAGACACGAAAACTGAAGAAGATAGCGATTATCACACAACAACTTCGACGCACGCTCGTGCAGCCGAAGATGAAAGTGATGAGAAAGAAGAAGGCCGTCGTTCACGTAATCGTACTGCAAAAGCACCTCGCCAAAAGAAAGGTAATAAACTTTCTGAAAAAGCAGATCGCGAAGAAGAACGTGCCGCTGGCCGTTCAGGTCGCAGCAAAGGTAAGCAACGTAAAGGTAGTTCTTTACAACAAAGCTTTACTAAGCCAGCCGTTGCGGTTAACCGTGATGTGGTAATTGGTGAAACGATCACCGTTGGTGAACTTGCTAATAAAATGGCAGTAAAAGGTTCTCAAGTCATCAAAACTATGATGAAGATGGGCGCCATGGCGACTATCAACCAAGTGATTGACCAAGAAACTGCACAGTTAGTCGCAGAGGAAATGGGCCACAAAGTTATTCTGCGTCGTGAAAACGAATTAGAAGAAGCGGTAATGAATGACCGTGACACGGGTTCTGCACTTCAAGAGCCACGTGCGCCAGTTGTGACCATTATGGGTCACGTTGACCATGGTAAAACCTCTCTACTTGACTACATTCGTTCAACGAAAGTAGCATCAGGTGAAGCGGGTGGTATTACTCAGCACATTGGTGCTTACCACGTACAAACTGACAAGGGTATGATCACCTTCTTAGATACCCCAGGTCACGCCGCGTTTACTTCAATGCGTGCTCGTGGTGCTCAGGCAACGGATATCGTTGTTCTGGTTGTTGCCGCAGACGATGGTGTTATGCCACAAACAATTGAAGCTATTCAGCATGCGAAAGCGGCAGGTGTGCCAATTGTTGTCGCGGTAAATAAAATTGATAAACCAGAAGCAGACCCAGATCGCGTTAGAAATGAGCTGTCTCAGTACGGTGTTATTTCTGAAGATTGGGGTGGTGATACTCAGTTCATCAGCGTTTCTGCGAAGAAAGGTACCGGTATTGATGAGCTGCTTGATGCTATCTTGCTGCAAGCTGAAGTCTTAGAACTGAAAGCAGTATATGCAGGTATGGCAAGCGGTGTCGTTGTTGAATCGTACTTAGACAAAGGTCGTGGCCCAGTTGCAACAATCCTGGTTCAAGAAGGTACATTGAACAAAGGCGATATCGTCCTGTGTGGTTTCGAATATGGCCGTATTCGTGCAATGCGTAACGAATTAGGTAAAGAAGTTCAATCTGCAGGTCCTTCAATGCCTGTTGAGATTTTAGGTTTATCTAACGTGCCTTCGGCGGGTGATGAAGCCACCGTTGTACGTGACGAGAAAAAAGCACGTGAAGTTGCCCTGTACCGTCAAGGTAAATTCCGTGATGTTAAATTAGCTCGCCAGCAGAAATCTAAACTGGAAAACATGTTTGCTAACATGGAAGAAGGTAAAGTATCTGAGCTGAACATCGTTCTGAAAACCGACGTTCAAGGTACTTGTGAAGCGATTACTGACTCTCTAATGAAGCTGTCGACTGATGAAGTTAAAATTAAGATCATCGGTTCTGGTGTCGGTGGTATCACTGAAACTGACGCAACATTAGCTGCGGCATCGAATGCTATTATCTTAGGCTTCAACGTACGTGCAGATGCTTCTGCTCGTCGTGTGATTGAAAGTGAAAGTGTTGACTTACGCTACTACTCTGTTATCTATAGCTTAATTGATGAAATCAAACAAGCGATGAGCGGTATGTTAGCGCCTGAGTACAAACAGCAAATTATTGGTCTGGCAGAAGTTCGTGATGTGTTTAAATCACCGAAATTCGGTGCTGTTGCTGGTTGTATGGTCACTGAAGGCACCATCAAACGTAATAACCCAATCCGTGTATTACGTGATAACGTCGTTATCTATGAAGGTGAATTAGAATCACTGCGTCGCTTTAAAGATGACGTCAATGAAGTTCGTAACGGTATGGAATGTGGTATCGGCGTTAAGAACTACAACGACGTTCGCGTTGGCGATATGATCGAAGTCTTCGAAATCATTGAAGTTAAGCGTTCTATCGACGGTTAATTTTGTGGGAGCCCACGAAGTATCGTGATTACAAAATAGTGTTATAAGGGGGCGATAGCCCCCTTTATTGTCAGGAGATATAACGATGGCAAAAGAATTCAGTCGTGCTCAGCGCGTTGCGCAAGAGATGCAAAAAGAAATTGCGATCATCTTACAACGTGAGATCAAAGACCCACGTATTGGTATGGCTACTGTTTCAGGTGTCGAGTTATCTCGCGATCTTGCATACGGTAAAGTCTTTGTGACCTTCTTCAATATCGCTAATGATAAAAGTGAAGAAGAAATGGTTGCAGACGGCATTAAAGCATTAAATGAAGCATCAGGCTTTATACGTTCATTAATTGGAAAAGCAATGCGTTTGCGTATTATTCCTGAGTTAACATTTGAGTATGACAACTCTCTTGTTGATGGTATGCGGATGTCTAATTTAGTGTCAAATGTGATCCGCGATGATGAAAAACGTCGTGCGGATGTTAGTGATAAAGAGGAAAAATAATGGGGCGTCGTCGTAGCGGCCGTAATATTGACGGTGTAGTGCTGCTGGATAAACCCACGGATATTTCTTCAAATGATGCGCTGCAAAAAGTGCGGCGCTTTTTTAATGCCAATAAAGCTGGGCATACGGGGGCACTTGACCCTCTCGCAACAGGTATGTTGCCTGTTTGCCTCGGCGAAGCGACGAAATTTTCCCAGTTTTTACTCGATTCAGATAAACGTTATCGCGTCATTGCTCGTCTTGGACAACGTACTGACACGTCAGATTCACACGGCGAAATTATCAGTGAGCGTAACGTAGAGTTTACACAGCAGCAATTGGATGACGCTTTAGCGTTTTTCCGCGGTGATACATTACAAGTTCCTTCAATGTATTCTGCGCTGAAACATCAAGGTCGTCCATTGTATGAATATGCGCGTAAAGGAATTACGGTTGAGCGTGAAGCTCGTCCAATTACAGTGTATGAATTGCAGTTTATTCGTTTAGAAAACAATGAATTAGAGCTTGAGATACACTGTTCTAAAGGAACCTATATTCGTACTATTATTGATGACCTAGGTGAGATGTTAGGCTGTGGTGCGCATGTGATTTACTTGCGTCGAGTGCAAGTGGCTAATTATCCTTATGAGCGAATGGTAACATTGGAGCAATTAGCCGCTTTACGAGCAAAAGTAGATGCAGGTGAAGGGTCTTTTGAGTCCTTGCTTGATACTTTATTATTGCCAATGGATACCGCAGTCGTTCATTTCCCAGCTGTAAATATTACAGAGGAAACAGCGGCTTACTTTAAACAGGGGCAACCTGTAAGAGCTGCGGTTGAAGGCCTTGAAGAAGACGGTATGGTTCGAGTCACTTGTGGTACAGCGCAGCGGTTTATCGGCATTGCTCTGGTGAGTGAGGATGGACGTATCGCACCGAAGCGTTTGGTTGTGGAAAATGAACAGCCCGCGTAGTAGCGCTTATTGCTTTGCTGCCTTAAGCAGCGTAGAATAGCGGCGCTTAATCTTGAGATGCTAAATTAGAGATTGGCTCTCATCACTTACATTAATCATTTTGGAGTTTATTATGTCTCTAAGTAATGAAGCGAAAGCTAAAATCGTTGCTGAGTTCGGCCGCGGTGAAAATGACACTGGTTCAAGCGAAGTTCAAATCGCTCTGCTGACTGCACAAATCAACCACCTGCAAAGCCACTTTGCAGAGCACAAAAAAGATCACCACAGCCGTCGTGGTCTGCTGCGTATGGTTGCTCAGCGTCGTCGCTTACAAGCTTACTTGAAAGGTAAAGATATCGCGCGTTACACTGCTCTTATCGAGCGTTTAGGTCTGCGTCGCTAATCTTACTCTAGATAATTTGAGTTGCAGCTAGGCGACAAATGAGTGAGTTGCTAGGTATATACATCAGTATGTGGCTAGTACAAGTGAATGTAGTCAGCAACGTTGCAACTTGAAGTATGACGAGTAGAGTCAGTTTCAGAGAAAAGGGGCCAGAGGCCCCTTTTCTTCTAAAAGTTATTTTGAAAGTTGAAGTAATACTCGAATTATACTTAACTTAAATGCTAAGCTATAAGTCGTAGTAAGCTGTTTTATTAATGCCTCTTCGCTGCATCCGATTCGCGCGGCTAATGAGAGAGCTGATCACTGGAATATCAGTATTCTCATTAGTCGCGAGGCTGTAGTAGGAAGAGTAAGCCAATGCTCCCTGAGAATCTCAGGTAGCCTTACAAAAAGGGTAATATAGTGTTAAATCCTATTGTTCGTAAATTCCAATACGGTCAACATACTGTTTCGATTGAAACAGGTATGATTGCACGCCAAGCATCTGCTGCTGTTATGGTTAACATGGATGACACTGCAGTATTTGTGACTGCAGTTGCACAGAAAAAAGTGAAAGAAGGTCAAGACTTCTTCCCTTTAACTGTTAACTATCAAGAACGTACATATGCAGCGGGCCGTATCCCAGGAAGCTTCTTCCGTCGTGAAGGTCGTCCTGGTGAAGGTGAAACGTTAATCGCTCGTCTGATTGACCGTCCTCTACGCCCTCTGTTTCCAGAAGGTTTTTATAACGAAATTCAAATCATTGCGACTGTTGTGTCTGTTAACCCACAAGTTAATCCAGATATTGTTGCGATGATCGGTGCGTCTGCAGTATTAGCACTGTCAGGTGTTCCATTTAATGGCCCAATCGGTGCGGCACGTGTTGGTTTTATCAATGACCAATATGTTCTGAACCCTACAGCAGACGAGCTGAAAAACAGCCGTTTGGACTTAGTGGTTGCAGGTACTGATAACGCGGTATTAATGGTTGAATCTGAAGCTGATTTATTAAGCGAAGAGCAAATGTTAGGTGCGGTGGTATTTGGCCACGACCAACAACAAGTTGTTATTCAGAATATCAATGAATTAGTGAAAGAAGCGGGTAAAGAGAAATGGGATTGGCAGCCAGAGCCAGTTAACCAAGCTCTGCATGACCGTGTTGCACAATTAGCTGAAAGCCGTATGGGCGACGCTTACCGCATCACTGAGAAACAAGAGCGCTACGCGCAGGTTGACTTAATCAAAGAAGAAGTCACTGCAGTATTAGTTGCTGAAGACGAAAACGTTGATGTTTCTGAAGTTGCTGACATTTTAGCAAGCTTAGAAAAACAAGTTGTTCGTAGCCGTGTTATCCGTGGTGAGCCACGCATCGATGGCCGCGAAAAAGATATGGTTCGCGCTCTGGACGTTCGTACAGGAGTTCTGCCACGTACTCACGGTTCTGCACTGTTTACTCGTGGTGAAACTCAAGCACTGGTAACGGCAACGTTAGGTACAGAACGTGATGCGCAGGTTATCGACCAATTAATGGGCGAATATACTGACCGTTTCTTATTCCATTACAATTTCCCTCCATACTCTGTTGGTGAAACTGGTATGGTGGGTTCACCAAAACGTCGTGAAATCGGCCATGGCCGTTTAGCGAAACGTGGTGTGTTAGCAGTAATGCCAGACCACGCTGATTTCCCATACACTATCCGTGTTGTATCTGAAATCACTGAATCTAATGGTTCATCATCAATGGCATCTGTTTGTGGTGCATCATTAGCACTGATGGATGCTGGTGTGCCAATTAAAGCCGCTGTTGCAGGTATTGCAATGGGTCTGGTGAAAGAAGGTAACGATTTCGTTGTTCTGTCTGACATCTTAGGTGACGAAGACCACTTAGGTGACATGGACTTTAAAGTAGCTGGTAGCCGTGAAGGTATCAGTGCACTGCAAATGGACATCAAAATCGAAGGTATCACACGTGAAATCATGCAAGTTGCTCTGAACCAAGCAAAAGGTGCACGTCTGCACATTCTTGGTACAATGGAACAAGCAATTAATGGTCCACGTGAAGAGATCTCTGAATTTGCACCACGCATTTACACGATCAAAATTAACTCAGACAAAATCAAAGATGTCATCGGTAAAGGTGGTTCAGTGATCCGTGCATTAACGGAAGAAACTGGCACAACGATTGAAATCGAAGATGATGGTACTGTTAAGATTGCCGCAACTGATGGCCTGAAAGCGAAAGAAGCCATTCGTCGTATCGAAGACATTACTGCAGAAGTTGAAGTGGGCCGCATTTACCCAGGTAAAGTAACCCGTATCGTCGACTTTGGTGCATTCGTTGCGATTGGTGGGGGTAAAGAAGGTCTGGTTCATATTTCTCAAATCGCGGACAAGCGTGTTGAGAAAGTGACAGATTACCTGCAAATGGGTCAAGAAGTTCCTGTTAAGGTATTGGAAATTGACCGTCAAGGTCGTATCCGTCTTAGCATGAAAGAAGCGGTAGCAACTGAAGAATCAACTGCACAGCCGCAGGACTCAGCAGAGTAAGCTGACCTAACCGCGCTCTATTAAGTTAGGGCGCTATCAGCCTAAATTTGCTGAAACCATAATTTGTAAAGCGTGGTAATGTAAGGGCGGAGTATGTCGAACAGTATCTGTCTTCGGGTGAGAGATTATCGCACGTTACCGCGTGTGCTCTTGGCGCTTATCTTTTTTGTTATTATTGGATGTAGTAGCAAAGATTGGCGAAAGAACGAGGTATTTGCCGTTCCACTTCAACCTTCATTGCAACAAGAAGTGATACTGGCTCGTATGGAACAAATCCTTGCGAGCCGGTCTTTAACCGATGATGAATACGCACAGCTTTTATATGAGCGCGGTGTGTTGTATGATAGTCTCGGTTTAAGGGCACTGGCGCGTAATGATTTTTCAACTGCGTTAGCCATTCGTCCTGATATTCCTGAAGTTTTTAATTTTTTAGGAATATATTTTACGCAGGCAGGCAATTATGATGCTGCCTATGAAGCGTTTGATTCTGTTTTAGAGCTTGATCCAACTTACAATTTCGCGCGAATGAATCGTGGCATCGCATTATATTACGGTGAACGATACAAACTAGCGCAGGATGATCTGCTGGCGTATTATCAGATAGATCCAAATGATCCTTTTCGTACTCTGTGGCTTTATCTCGTAGAGAAAGACATAGACCCGCGTATGGCGCAAGATAATCTTGCCGCCCGCTACAACCAAGCGGAGAAAGGGCAATGGGGCTGGAATATCGTAGAATTCTATCTTGGCAATATCGATGAAAATACATTGATGGCGCGTTTG
Organism: Providencia sp. PROV223; assembly: GCF_028479245.1. Lineage (NCBI taxonomy): Bacteria > Pseudomonadati > Pseudomonadota > Gammaproteobacteria > Enterobacterales > Morganellaceae > Providencia > Providencia sp. PROV223. The sequence continues at coordinate 329,996 of NZ_JAMPNG010000002.1, read as the reverse complement.
AAAGAAACGTCTACGGATAACACTTCGCTCGCTGAGCATCTCAGTGAAACTAACTTCTATTTAGGTAAGCATTACCTAAGTCTGGGGGATAAGGATAGCGCAGTTGCGTTATTCAAACTGACGGTAGCTAACAACGCTCACAGCTTTGTTGAACACCGCTATGCATTGTTGGAATTGGCGCTGTTAGGCCAAGAACAAGACGACCTTTTAGAATCGGGCCAGCAATAGCTGACGAACATTTCACGATATTTTTTTAAGTCATCATCCCTCGGGATGACGGCCTATTTGTTCGTTTAATAAACACAATTTGAGCCAGTTCACATTTTAAATGAAAATGACCGAAATGATTTTCGCATGGTTATGTAAACTGGCTGCCATTATGTATGAGGCACCTTTACATGACTACTGAGACCGATATTTCTTTTGCTGAGTTAGGTTTATCAGCATCTATTTTGACAGCACTAAACGACCTGGGATATGAAAAACCATCACCAATCCAACAACAATGTATTCCATTGTTAATGGATGGTAATGATGTATTAGGTATGGCACAAACAGGTAGCGGTAAAACTGCTGCATTTAGTTTGCCATTACTGCATAACATCGACCCAGATTTAAAAGCTCCGCAAATTTTAGTCCTTGCACCAACTCGTGAGTTGGCTGTTCAGGTAGCGGAAGCAATGAGCGATTTCTCTAAACATATGAATCGCGTTAACGTTGTTGCCCTGTATGGTGGCCAACGTTATGACGTACAATTACGTGCGCTGCGCCAAGGACCGCAAATTGTTGTGGGTACACCAGGCCGCCTTCTGGATCACTTAAAACGTGGCACGTTAGACCTCTCTAAATTAAAAGGCTTAGTTTTAGACGAAGCTGATGAAATGCTGCGTATGGGCTTCATTGAAGATGTTGAAAACATCATGAGCCAAATTCCAGCTGAGCACCAAACTGCGCTGTTCTCTGCAACAATGCCTGAACCAATTCGTCGTATTACACGTCGTTTTATGAAAGACCCGAAAGAGATTCGCATTCAGGCTAGCATTACCACTCGTCCAGATATTGCTCAAAGCTATTGGACTGTGTACGGCATGCGTAAAAATGAAGCGTTAGTACGTTTCTTAGAAGCAGAAGACTTTGATGCTGCGATTATTTTCGTACGCACCAAAAATGCAACATTAGAAGTGGCTGAAGCATTAGAACGCAATGGCTACAACAGCGCCGCATTGAATGGTGACATGAACCAAGCACTGCGTGAGCAAACGTTAGAGCGCTTAAAAGATGGTCGTCTAGATATCTTGATCGCTACTGACGTTGCAGCGCGTGGTCTGGATGTTGAGCGTATTAGCTTAGTTGTTAACTACGACATCCCAATGGATGCGGAGTCTTACGTTCACCGTATTGGTCGTACAGGTCGTGCGGGCCGTGCGGGCCGTGCGTTACTGTTTGTTGAGAACCGTGAACGTCGTCTGCTACGTAACGTTGAACGTACGATGAAACTGACTATTCCTGAAGTTGAGTTACCAGATGCAGATCTGCTTAGCCAACGTCGTCAGGCGAAATTTGCTGAGAAAATTCAACAGCAATTAGAAAGCAGCGATTTAGACCAATACCGTTCACTGTTAGCGAAAATGTCCCCATCAGAAGATGTTGATATGGAAACCTTAGCGGCAGCCTTGCTGAAAATGGCACAAGGTGAACGTGCGCTGATCTTGCCACCAGATGCACCGCGTCGCCCACGTCGTGAATTCAACGACCGTGATGATCGTCGTGGTGATCGTCGTGACCGTAATAGCAATGGTAATGGTTTTGACCGTGCAGAACGCGGTGAGCGTGGCGGTCGTCGTGAGCGTCGTGATGTGGGTGATATGGAGATGTACCGTATCGAAGTTGGCCGTGATGATGGTGTGGAAGTTCGTCACATTGTTGGTGCGATTGCTAACGAAGCGGATATCAGCAGCCGTTATATCGGTAATATCAAATTGTACGGAACGCACTCGACAATTGAATTGCCAAAAGGTATGCCAACGGACGTGTTAACTCATTTAAGTCGCGCACGCATTTTGAATAAACCGACTCAAATGCAGCTGATCGGTGATGCACAACCGTTCGAACGTCGTGGCGGTGGTGAGCGTCGTGGTGGTGGTCGTCGTGATGGCGGTAGCGAAGGTGGCTTCGGTGCAGGTCGTCGTAATGACCGTGGTGGTGAACGTCGTGGCGGCGGTGAGCGTCGTGGCGGTGGTAACCGTGACCGTGGTAACTCTGCTCCACGCCAAGATGGCACTAATGCGGCACCTCGTCGTCGTAGCAGCAGCCATAACGCATAATGACTTGGTTTTATAGGGATTAATTCCCTACTAAAACACAAAACCCGCATTTCATTGAAGTGCGGGTTTTTTTATTTAAGTTTGTTTAGCCCTTCTTTCAATCAACCTTCTTCTAGCTTCACTAACTGTCATTATACGATTATTATCCACGTTATTTTTAGCGGCCATAATCAGTTTTAATAAAGCATCTGATTGTTGTGTTTTCAAATTGTTATACATGTTAGAGAACAATTTTTCATATTATGATTTTAAGCTAACCCCAATGCCTCTTTTAGTGGTTTTAGATAACGACGGCTAACAGGAATGCGCTCACCTGAGCTCAGTACTAACTCCGCTTGCCCACTGTCACCAAATAAAATTTCGTTTAATTGGGTCATATTGACTAAATATTGGCGATGGCAGCGCACTAAAGGTGTTCGAGTTTCTAAGGTTCGTAAAGTGAGCTCTGTAAAACCTTCCAATCCTTGCGTACTCATTACATACACGCCACTCATTCGCGAGGTGGCATATAGCACTTCATCAAGTTTCATTAAATAAATACGGCTATGGCCAGTGCAAGGGATAAATTTTAGTGGCTCATTGTTACTTAACAGCTCTAGATTTTGTTTTTGCTTGCCTTGGCGTAGGCGGTTTAAGGTCTTTTCTAATCGTTCTGTTTCAAGGGGTTTTAACAAGTAATCAAAAGCATGTTCTTCAAAAGCCTGAATGGCAAATTCATTAAAAGCGGTAAGAAAGACAATATAAGGGCGGTCTTCTGGATCTAGCATGCGTACCATTTCTAAACCCGTTAGGCGTGGCATTTGAATATCCAAAAAGACCACATCAGGCTTTTTTTTATGGATGATGCCAATCGCTTCTATTGCGTTGGCACATTCGCCAATAATTTCAATATCATCGTGTTCTTCGAGCAGGCAACGCACATTTTCCCGTGCAAGAGGTTCGTCATCAACAATCAATACATTCATAGAGGTAATTTAATCATTATTATGTTGTAGCCAAATAAGGCAGGCGAATTTTCATTCGGGTGAATTTTTCTGGCTCGTGTTCTACGCTGATGCCATATTGCTCACCATATTTTAAACGTAAGCGCCTATCGACTAAGCCCATCCCTAAGCCATCAGACTGTTTTGCAGGCTTATACAGCCCTGCGTTATCTTCTATTTCGATATACACATGTTCACTGCCGATATAACTACGTATTGTAATATAACCCGTTTCTAATAACTGTGAGGTGCCATGTTTAATTGCATTTTCAACCAATGGTTGTAGGGTAAATGCAGGCAGTTCAACCTGTTTGACTTCATCAGGGATCTCAATATGAATTTGTAAGCTTTCTTGAAAACGGGCTTTTTCTATCTGTAAATAGGCATTGATATGTTCAATTTCTTCGCCGAGTGTGGCACTTTGCTCGGGCCGTTTTAGGTTATTACGGAAAAACGTCGAAATATACTGCACAAGCTGGCCTGCTTGTTGGCTATCTTTGCGGATCACGGCTTGCAGAGTGTTGAGCACATTGAACAAAAAGTGAGGATTTACTTGAGCGTGAAGCAGCTTAACTTCGGATTGCAACAATGATTGTTTGTTGCGTTCATATTGGCCCGCTAAAATTTGTGCAGAAAACAAGCTGGCAATTCCTTCACCGAGAGTACGGTTTATGGAACTAAACAGGCTATTTTTCGCTTCATACAGTTTAATGGTACCAATCACTTTTTCGTTTTCTCCGCGTAATGGGATCACTAACGCAGAGCCGAGTTTACAGGTGGGGCTTAATGAGCATTTATACGGAGTCTCATTGCCGTCAGCATAGACGACTTCATTATTCTCAATAGCTTGCCTTGATTGGCTTGACGAAATCGGTGTCCCGGGTCGATGGTGGTCAGCGCCAATGCCAATAAACGCGAGTATTTTTTCACGATCTGTAATGGCGACAGCACCAATTTCTAACTCTTGATAAATAATCTTAGCGACCTTCATGCTGTTGTCAGCATTAAAGCCTTTACGCAGAATCCCTTCAGTCGTTAAAGCAATTTTTAGTGCCTGAGCAGAGAACGCGGTAGTGTATTTCTCAACAATCGCACGGCGGTCGAGTAAAATTCGAATAAACATTGCCGCACCAATAGTATTCGCGATCACCATCGGTGCAGCGATATTTTTAACGAGTTCTAGCGCTTCATCGAAAGGTTTCGCCAGCAATAAAATAATTAGCATCTGTATGATTTCAGCGATAAAAGTGACACAACTGGCAATCATAGGATTAAAAATTTTATTAATTTCGCCACGTTTCATAAAGTAACGATGAACTAACCCGCCAATCAATCCTTCAACAATGGTCGAGACCATACAAGCAAAGGCGCTCATCCCTCCTAATGAATAACGATGCAGCCCACCAGTGAAACCGACAGCAAAGCCGACCACAGGGCCGCCTAATAGGCCGCCAAGTACGGCTCCAATAGCGCGAGTATTGGCAATAGAATCATTGATATGCAAACCAAAATAAGTACCGATAATGCAAAATACCGAGAAAATCAGGTAGCACATGACTTTATGCGGTAAGCGGATGGTCACCTTCAGAAGAGGGATAACTAATGGTGTGCGGCTAAGCGCCCAAGCAATAACGAGGTAGACACACATTTGCTGGAGTAGGAGTAATATTAAATCAAATTCGTACATGCTCGTCATAATTCGTGATGTGGGGGTGTTGACTTCGTCATCTCGCCCTAGTCACATACTGATGTATGCTCCTAGGGTCTCGCTTCCTCGTCGCCTACCCACATCGCGAATTATTTAGAGCATGGCTCGTTATGTTTCACGTTGTGGGGGTGTTGGCTGCTCTCGCCTACTCGGGTCACATGCTGATGTATGCTTCCCAAGATAGTCTCGCTTGCCGCCTACCCACATCGCGAATTATTTAGAGCATGGCTCGTCGTGTTCACGTTGTGGGATTCCTATTTGGGGTTGAGTTATTTACTATTGTTATCTATTTTTAGTATTTATTTGGCTAGTCATTATATCGTAAGTCATTGGCTAAGTAATCGGCATTTGAGAAAAGTGCACTCATCATTATTTGACATAAGGTAGAAATCGCTTCAATATTAGTCAATGTCCTACCTTTTCGTGATCTTGCGCACGAATTTATTAACGCTGTATTTAACTTTCTTGTCATACTCTAGGGATGATAGTTTCCCCCGTTATTATTTAAGGTTCACATAAATAATGAAAAAAAGAACAATAGCACTGATTTTGCTGATGCTTATCTTAATCGCAGCAGCGGCACTTTTTCATTCCCATAACCAATATTTATTGTTACAGGGAGAGGTGGATGCACCCGAGGTAATCGTCACCTCGAAGGCAAAAGGACGAGTGATAGAACGCCACGTAGAGCGTGGCGATGATGTCAAACAAGGGCAATTACTGATAACTCTAGAGAGCCCAGAACTGCAAGCGCAATATGAGGCATCGAAATCCGCGAGAGACCAAGCAAAAGCGCAACTAGAACAATCCATGAATGGGACTCGTGTTGAAACCATCCGCGATTTACAAGCCTCATTATCACAAGCCAATTCTCAATATCAAAATGCGTCTCGTGAATATGCTCGTTTGAGTAATTTGAAAGGTAAAGGGTATGTTTCCGCGAATGAGCTTGATAATGCACGTAAAGCCAAAGATGTGGCTTTTTCGCAAGTGCAAAGTGCAAAAGCGCGCTTAGATGAGGGCTTACATGGTGACCGTATAGAGCAACGCCAACAATATGAAGCGGCATTACAACAAGCAGAACATAAACTTGCTGAAATCCAAGTACAAATTGATGACTTGCAAGTAAAAGCCCCTGTAGATGGCGAAGTTGGCCCTATTCCTGCTGAAATAGGTGAACTTTTCAATGCCGGTAGTCCTTTAATTTCATTAATTCGACTTCCTCAAGCTTATTTTGTCTATAACTTGCGTGAAGATATTTTAGTTGATGTGAAAAAAGGCGACAAAGTGCAACTTGATGTGCCTGCCTTGGGGAATAAGTTAATTGAGGCTGAGGTTCGCTATATCGCACCGAAAGGTGACTATGCGACAAAACGAGCGACTCGTGCAACCGGTGACTTCGATTTAAAAACATTTGAAATTCGTTTATACCCTGTAGAGCCGATTGAAGGGCTAAGGCCTGGTATGAGTGTGTTATGGCACTGGGATAAGTAAAAGGTGTTGCCATGAAATTTAAGTTCGCTTGGCACGGTTTTGAGCACGCCTTTAGCCGTGAAACCCAAATGGCTATTCGTAGCCCTGTTTTTCATTGGTTAAGCTGGCTGTTTCCATTAATGCTGTTTACGTTAGTTAGTGCTAACTTTTCAGAGGGGACATTGATGGATTTACCCGTTTCTGTGGTGGACAATAACCATAGCCCAGTGTCTCGGCAAATTATTCGTGACCTCGATGCGGGTCCACATGCGGATGTGAAAACCATTGATGACAATCTCAGTACATCATTAAAAAGACTCGGTAGTTCAAAAGATTACGCGTTATTGTACATTCCTCATAACTTCGAAGAAGATGTCTTACGGGGGCGTCAACCTGAGCTACGTATGTATTATAATGCGCTCTTCTATGCATCAGGCAGTTATGCGATTCAAGATTTTAGTGGGTTAGTGGCAGAGCTGAATGCGAAGTATCGCCAAGAAATGGCCAAGTCAATGGGAAAGGCGTTGCCTCCGTTAGCCCAAGTGACACTTTCTTATGACAGTTTATTCAACCCGAGCGGTAGTTATATTTATTATCAGCAGTTTGCTGCAACCATTCATATGCTCCAGCTGTTTGTTGTTACCGCAACAATCTATACGATGTCACGAGGTTCTACCTTACAAAGTGTTAAACCGTTTGTGATGGCGTTACTTGGGAAGTTAGCCCCTTATACCTTATTTTTCAGTATATTACTTGCTGTAGAGATTGCTGCATTAGTTACTATTTTTGATGCTAAAGTGGTAGGAAACCCGTTGTATATGATTATATTAGGGTTTTTCTATGTCATAGCAGCGCAGAGTATTGGTTTATTGCTGTTTAGTTTTACCTCAAGTGCCATTATGGCGTATAGCTTGATAGGGATGCTGGTGAGTATCGCTTTGGCCTTTTCGGGTATGGCGGTACCGGAACTGTCAATGATATTGCCTGCACAAATTATTTCGAATATTGAACCACTTACACATACGTTAAATGCCATGTTTGATATTTTCTTGCGGGAGATTTCCTTTGCTCGCATTGTTCAAGTGTGTCTATTCTTATTGATTTACCCATTTGTCATTGGCTTTTTAATTCGTAAGCGTTTAGTCAAACGGTTAGAAAACCAAGGAGGGGTTGTCTGATGGCTATTTATTTTGCAACCTTTCGTAAAGTGCTACTGGGAATGTTGGAAAAACCGATGTGGCTATTATTGTTGGTTTCTCTGTGCGTCATGAGCTTAGTTTATGCAAAGCCCGTTCTTTGGGATTTACCTGTTGCTGTGATTGATATGGATCACAGCACAGCAAGCCGCGAGTTAATCCGTGACCTCGATGCGACACCGAAAGTGGAATTGCAAAGTTATGATAACCTTGCTCAAGCGCGTCAAGATATGATCGCGAGAAAACTATTCGCGATAATTATCATTCCAACGGATTTCCAACAACATTTACTGAGCGGTAAAAATATCACGGTGCCAGTGTATGGAGATGGAACCAACCGGCTAGCGAGTGGGCAAATTCAGCAAGAGTTATCAAAAGCCTACCAAACCCTGCTCAATGCTTATAACACCCAATTACTCACTAAAGCAGGTTATAGCCAAGAGCAGGCTAAAGTGATTATTACCCCTATCCGCAGTGAAACTGAGCCATTGTATAACCCAGGGATCAGCTTTGCAGCGATCGTTTTTCCTGGCTTATTGGTGATGTTATTGCAGCACTCCTTACTGATTGCCTGTGTACGAGTCAGTATCGCGGTGCGTTCTACGCCTAAAGGAAAGCCGCCATTAGCCGTTTATTTAGGGGCGTTATCTGCTTTAATTCCGATCTGGTTATTTTTATCCACTGTATTTTTCGCGCTTTGGCCATGGGTATTGGGCTACCGACAAGAAGCGCCATTGTATGTAATTTGGATGTTCACGTTCCCATTCCTATTAGCTGTTTTAGGGCTTGGCAAGTTAGTGACGGAATGTTTACGCAGTGTTGAAATGATTTACTTAACTTTGGCATTTATTACCACCCCGGTGTTTTATATGTCAGGCACGATTTGGCCACTACAGGCGATGCCTGATTGGGTACGTATGATTGCCTCTGCATTACCATCTACATGGGCTACAAACGCCATGGCAGGCCTTAACCAAATGGGATTACCGTTTAGTGATGTACTTATGGATATCGTGATGATGTTGATTTTAGGCGTTATTTACACGGTTATTGGGGTATTCATTGGTATGCTCCGAGATGGAGAATTACGCCATATTAGCCATATGTTTAACCGTTGGCGCAGGCATCGGCATTAACCGTTATTTTTGAGTAGGAAACCTATTGCTGAGTTGGGATCAACGGCTTTTGTTGCCATTTTTGCTTCTTGGCTTAAGGTTTCCCAGTCATCAGGAGGGCTACCTGTACTTAGCATTGAGGCAAATACTTGATAGGCATCACGTATAGCCGCAGGGATAGTTGTTTGGCTGCATTCGGTAAGGTGGGATTTTGCACGTAAAGACACGGTGCTTGGGTCTATATCAATCATTTTATTTACCTCAAAACTTTCCAGTCTATCCTCAGTGTAATGCAAATGCATTGTACCTGAGGATAGGTGGTTATAAGGTGGGTAATTGATTTAAGGCACCATCGACAATCCTGCAATTTGTCGCCAATAACCATTGCAATTTTTATCTGAAATATTCAATGGAATATCCCCATTTTCATTCGCTTTAAATTGCTTGAATATCTCAAGTGACTCAATACCTTCAGGGGATATGCGTACAATATCCACAAGGTCATGCATTGAATACAGGTCATTGCCAAGGTTATAGCAAGCACCACTGAGCGTTTGAATACCATTCAACGTAAACACCTGCTGATGTTCCTGAGAAAGCACCTTGCGCCCTTGTGGGTAGTTTATACAACAAGTTTCGCATTCGTCTTTTTGCTTATTTTCAGAGCGCGCAGTAAAGCAGCGTGCGGAATAGGCAAGTGGTAAGTGACCGTAGCTCATTACTTCAACATCAAATTTGCCACGAATACCGATGTCATCGCACTGATTTAGCAAATTAACCAGCCAGTCACGCGATAACTCTACAGGCATACACCAGCGCACCATACCTTGGCGTAACAGAATATTTAAGGTTTGTGCGTTATAGCAATTCAAACCGTGACCAGCGACAAAAGGAAGGTTTCTTTCGACTAACATGTTGATCACACCAAAATCATGGGCTTCAACGAGAAACTCGCCATTATCAACTAATTTGCTGATTTCTTTAAGTTCGGAAGGAGCTTGAAGAAGAGCAAGGGTACTCAGAACAATTTGTTTGCCACTCTTGGCGAGTTGTTGTGCGAGTTCTATCCAGTCATTGGGCTTCATTTCTCGGCGTTTACTACACACCGTCTCACCGAGATAAATAATATCAGCGTCGCTTTGCATGGCGTGTTGATAAAAATCTTCCAGCGTTTGTTTTGGCCAGTAATAAAGAATAGATCCTAACGAGTACTGCATGATATTTACCTTTTAAATTACTGCCATTTACGATGATAGGCACCCAATGTGGTTTGGCTTCCTTCAGACAGCCCACCTAACGCTTTTAGCCATTTCGGGTCAGTGACAAAATTGTTAGGGTTGGATTTGAAGCGGTCGATGGCTTGGCGCCAAATACGCGTCACTTCAGTCACATAAGAAGGACTGCGCTGGCGGCCTTCAATTTTGACAGAAGCAATATTTGCTGCCATCAGTTCAGGTAATAATTCAATGGTGTTGAGGCTGGTAGGCTCTTCAAGGACATGATATTTCTGTTCATCGACAAGATAACGTCCTTTACATAGCGTTGGGTAGCCTGCATTTTCATCTTTTTGGTAACGGTCTATCAACACATTATTGAGGCGTGATTCCATTCCTTCTTCCGTTTGTTGCCAACGAACAAAACGGGCTGGAGAGCATGCGCCTACCGTATTTGGTGACTCACCTGTGAGATAAGAAGACAGATAGCAGCGCCCTTCAGCCATGATACATAAACTACCAAAAGCAAACACTTCCAGTGGCACAGGGCTATTTTTGGCTAATTGTTTTACTTGGTGAATAGATAGCACACGTGGAAGGACAACGCGGTGGACTTGGAAATTACGTTCATAGAAGCGGATGGCTTCAGTATTGGTCGCTGAGGCTTGGACAGAAACGTGCCTTTCAATATGTGGGTATTTATTTGCAGCGTACTCTAACATGGCAATATCGGCTAAGATCAAGGCATCAGCACCAAGATCTGCGGCAAGATCGACGGAGTTTTGCCAACGTTCGTAACCATTAGGATGTGCAAACGTATTAATCGCAATATGTAATTTTCGTTTACGGTTATGGATATAACGCTCAGCTTCATGCAGTTTTTTTTCAGTAAAATTAAGTCCTGCGAAATGCCGTGCATTGGTATCATTTTTTAGTCCAATATAAACGGCATCAGCGCCGTTATCGACCGCCGCTTTTAAAGCGGGCAAATTCCCTGCGGGGCAGAGTAATTCCATTGTCCTATCCCTGTGTAAAATTTAACAGCTGACATTCTAGTCAACAGAACTGTTATAGATTTTGATTTAGAGCAGAGAAATTGTTAATGGATATCAGTATTCGTTAATTAAGGTCGTTAGGGAAATAAGGGGGCTGGTGGGTAATAAAGCAACTTTACCAAATGAAAGAGGATAAGTTTTATAAATAGGGGATATGAATTATTTATGACTAGTTTTTGATCGTTTATTGGAACGGATAGGTAATTAGGGATGATTTTTTATCCATGGGAAGTGAGAAATAAATATTGGCGGGATGGGCAAAAATTGATATAGGATCAAGCCAATAATAACATTTTTTGGCAAGATAACTTATCGTGAGTCAAATGTTAGGTTAATGGCTTCAATAAATGGGGTTATTAGCGTCGAAAATTTAATCGTCTAAATATGCAATATGTTACCCTAAATAATTCGAGCTGCTACTGCTGTTAAGTAGTTACACGAAAACGGGCAGACAATTACTACGGGAGTCAGTACTGTGTTAGGTAAAATTCGTTCTCAACTCATCACGAAAGGCCCTTCATTTTTGAAACTGCCTTTAAAAGTAACCCCATTCGCATTGCAGCGCCAAGTTCTTGAGCAATTACTAAGCTGGCAATTTCGTGAATCAGTGAAAGAAGGGGAACTTGATTTTCTCGAAGACAAATGGCTAAAGGTTGAAGTTCGTGACTTAGCGTTAGTCTGGTTTATCAGTTTGCAAGGTGGCCAACTGTCCGTCAAACAGCATGCAGAGGCTGATGTTAGTGTGAGTGGTAATGCGAATGATCTAGTACTGATCGCCGCGCGTAAAGAAGACCCTGATACGCTCTTTTTCCAACGTAGGTTGGTGATTGAAGGGGATACAGAGCTTGGCCTCTATGTGAAAAACTTAATGGATGCTTTTGAACTCGAAAATATGCCAGCTCCGTTGCGTTTTGCTTTATTACAATTGGCTGATGTAATTAAAACCGTGCATGAAAGTGAGGACGTAGAGCATAAGTCGCCTGCGTTAACTTCATGCTAATTCGAGTTGAAATCCCTGTCGACGCAATGGGTATTGATAAATTATTGCGTGAAACGTTTCCAACTGAAGCAGAAGCTAATCTTGTTCAACATTTACGTGAGGATGGTTTGCTAACTCTCGGGGTTGTGGCAACAAATGATGATGGTGAAGTGATTGGCTATGTAGGCTTCACGCCTGTCGACGTTAACGATGAAGACGTGCAATGGGTTGGCCTTGCACCATTAGCGGTAAATAAAGCGCATCAAGGCCAAGGGATTGCAGAAAAACTGGTCTATGAAGGGTTAGATAGCCTCAATGAGTTTGGCTATGGTGCAGTCGTTGTACTGGGGGATGAACGCTACTATTCGCGCTTCGGTTTTGAACCCGCTGCAAGTCACGGTATAAGCTGCCAATGGCCTGAACAACAAGCTCATTTTTTGGTTTGTGGCTTAGAGAATGGTGAAATTGGAGAACACCAAGGTTTGGTGACTTACTCTTCACACTTCAATAATTTATAGTTAGCTAAGTAGTTAACTAAGTCATCGGGCTGGTCTATGACCAGCCTTTCTTTTGTTTTTTTATTCAGTTGCTTAACTTGATATTCTATTTTCGACGCTGCTGAACGAGAACCAATAAAACACGAGAATGCTAATGTCAGTGGCATTTTCCCTTTCAATGCTTTTGCCCCTGTTCCTGCTTTATGTTGCTCAAAACGACGTTGCACATTGGTGGTGATACCACAATACAAGGCGTTATTTTTCTCTCTCACCAAGTAAAGATACCAGTCATTTTGTTCTAATTGGCTATTATTTAGTGTTGTTTTTATCATTTTGTGCTGATTTATAAGGGAAAAATATTGGGTGAACAACGAATATATTCGTTAAGTAAGATATTTATAACATATTAAAATTTAAATAAAAAATGATATGAAACTGTCACAAATTTGTAACCTCAATCTAAGTTATGATTCAAATTATTTGAATAACTATAGCAAAATTAGCTAATTTTCTTTTCAAACTAAAGCGCATAATATGATCCATATCACAGAGGGACAGTAAAAATCCCAACTAAAAATCAAGTTTACAAGAAGGAATATACAATGAAAAAATCAACATTATTTGCTGCTGCTTTAGCTTTAGGTGCTGCATCATTCGGTTCAATGGCTGCTGAAGAAGTTCAACATACTAGTCAGCCAGCTGCGGGTTATGTCTCAGTAACAGGTGCAGTGAGTGTCAATGACCTGACCGCACAATTAGCCAAAAAAGCTGATGAAGCTGGTGCAACTTCATTCCGTGTGATTTCTGCTGGTGGTGAAAACTCAATGAATGGTACCGCGGCTATCTATAAATAAATTTATTCGTCATATTTACTCGTCATACTTCGAGCCGTAGCGTTGTTGGCCGCGTTCATTCGCACTAGTCGCATACTTATGTATGCTCCTAGCGCCTCGTTCACTTGCCGCCTAGCTACAACTCCAATTATTTAGAGTAATGACTCGAATTTAGTTGGCGTATAGGCCTAAAAATATTTAGGTTAATATTTCAGCTAGTTAGAGTATAGTAATAGCGAATTTTATGCCTACGTTCAGAACGGTTTAAGCAAGCTTAAGGGGAATCCCCCAAAAGCTTGTTCTGAACGGGTTTACATGGAAACCGCTATGACGCCTGAACAAACTTTAAAGCACATCCAGCGCTATATTGCCCGCCAACACGTTTTCTCTCTTTTTACTCACCATAACAATGATATCTGGCCTGCCAGTTGTTACTATGCATTTGATGCGAAAACGATGTGCCTGGTTTTAATGACAGACGCGAATTCAAGGCATGGGCAATTGATGGTGGCTAACCCGCAAGTGGCTGGCACAATATCAGCGCAAACCAAAGCCGTTAATGCAATACAAGGTATTCAATTTACAGGTGAAATTAAAATATTAGAAGGTGAGGAAGAACGGCTTGCCCGCGGTTTTTACTGTCGTCGTTTCCCTGTGGCATTAGTAGCGAAACTGCCTGTTTGGCAGCTTCACTTGCGGAATGTCAAAATGGTCGATAACAAATTAGGTTTTGGTACCAAACTACATTGGGAATGCCAAATTTAACGCAATTTGTGGATCACTTGATTGGAGCTACCGCGCCAAATTAAGCGTGGGTCATGTAAATCCTGTTCAAATTTACCGTCAATTACGGTATTAACTAAACTCACCACTTTTTGTTGTTCAAGCGTCAAATCACTCAATATGTATCCTGTCCATAACCAAATATCCTTATCTGGGCAAACGGCTTTTACGCGTTTAACCAACTTGAGCACCGCAGGCAAGTTGGCTGGGTGTAGCGGGTCTCCGCCCGACAGGGACAAACCCTGTCGACGAATACGCGTGTCTTGCAAATCTTGGATAATTTGATCTTCCATTTCTTGGGTGAATGGCACACCTGAATCAACTCGCCATGTACTTTGATTGTAACAACCACGGCATTGATGAACACACCCTGCCACAAACAGTGTACAGCGAGTTCCGGGGCCATTGACGACATCAACAGGATAATATTGGTGATAATTCATAGTATTAACCTATTTGACCGTTACCTAAATGCTTAATACGGCGTTTTACTTCTTCTTGTTTACCTGCATTAAATGGTCTTGCATCTGGGCTGCCTAAATAGCCACACACACGGCGGATAACCGAAACTCGGTTAGTATCATGGTTACCACAAGCAGGGCAGGTAAAGCCTTTGCTGGTGCAGGAAAACTCACCGGAAAAACCGCATTCATAACACTCATCAATGGGTGTGTTAGTACCATAATAAGGCACATGTTGATAGCTGTAGTCCCACACGTCTTCTAAGGCTCTAACATTATGTTGTAAGTTTGGATATTCGCCATAACAGATAAAACCGCCATTCGCGAGTGCAGGGTAAGGCGCTTCAAAATCAATTTTATCGTAAGGATTCACCTGTTTTTCAACATCTAGATGGAAGCTGTTTGTATAGTAACCTTTGTCGGTAACACCTGGTATGACACCAAATTCAGCGGTATCGAGACGGCAGAAGCGGTCACATAGGTTTTCACTTGGTGTGCTGTATAAACTGAAACCATAGCCTGTTTGGGCTTTCCATTCATCAGTGGCTTGGCGTAAGTGGTTGACAATTTCGACGGCTTTTTCACGTAATTTTTCGTCATCATAGACATGGGTTTGTGTGCCAAAAAGTGCATTGATGGTTTCATGCAACCCAATGTAACCTAACGAAATGGACGCGCGACCATTTTTGAAGATCTCAGCAACGTTGTCATCCGCTTTTAAGCGAACTCCGCAGGCGCCTTCCATATACAAAATTGGGGCAACACGCGCTTTTACGGTTTCTAAACGGGCAATGCGAGTCATTAAGGCTTTTTTGGCAATGGCTAAACGTTCATCCAGTAATGCCCAAAACGCATCTTCGCTGCCCTGTGCTTCGATAGCAATACGAGGCAAATTGAGGCTAATAACGCCTAAATTGTTGCGCCCATCGTGAATTTGTTGCCCATTTTCTTCATAGATACCCAAGAAACTGCGGCAGCCCATCGGCGTTTTAAATGATCCAGTAACATCAACGACACGGTCGTAGTTAAGAATATCGGGGTACATGCGCTTACTGGCACACTCTAAAGCGAGTTGTTTTATGTCGTAATTAGGGTCACCCAATTTATGGTTTAGGCCATCTTTAATTGCGAATACGAGCTTAGGGAAAACCGCCGTTTTACGATTTTTGCCAAGGCCCGCAATGCGGTTTTTCAGAATAGATTGCTGAATTAATCGTGCTTCTTTAGAGGTTCCAAGGCCAAAACCAAAGGTGACAAATGGGGTTTGGCCATTCGCAGTGTGAAGTGTATTAACTTCATACTCTAAAGATTGAAAGGCGTCGTAACACTCTTTATCGGTGCGGCTGTGTGCATAACCCTCTGCGTCTGCAATTCCCCATTCTTTGGCGACGTTTAGGTGTTTTTCGAAGCTAATTGCCACATATGGCGCTAAAATTTCGTCAATACGGTTAATGGTTGTGCCCCCATAAATATGGCTTGCAACTTGGGCAATAATTTGTGCGGTAACGGCTGTTGCGGTTGAAATAGACTTTGGCGGCTCTATTTCGGCATTTCCCATTTTAAACCCGTTAGTTAACATGCCTTCAAGGTCAATTAACATACAGTTAAACATTGGAAAGAAGGGAGCATAGTCGAGGTCATGATAGTGAATTTCACCGCGTTCGTGTGCGATAACGACATCTCTTGGTAAAATATGCTGTTTTGCATAGTGTTTAGCGACAATACCCGCGAGTAAATCGCGTTGTGTCGGGATCACTTTACTGTCTTTATTGGCATTTTCATTGAGTAAAGAGACGTTACTTTGTTCGATTAGCCCACGAATGTCATGAGTCAATTGGCTGCGTTTTTCACGTTCGCTGTCTCTATCGTGGCGATATTCAATATAAGCACGAGCTAAGTCTTTATAAGGCCCGGCCATTAGTTGGTCTTCAACCGCATCTTGAATGTCAGCGATATCCACTCGGTCACGGCTGCAAAGTTGTTCTGTGACGACAGAAGCAACCTGAAGACAATAATCGTCATCCTTAACATTCACAGCAGCCGCTGCGCGTTTAACGGCTTCCTGAATTCGTGGAAGGTCAAAACCGACCTGACAACCATCTCTTTTAATAACAACCGTTCCCACGGGCATTCTCCTTGTTAAGTTATCCACAATACGACTTCAGCTATTCGCCATGTTTATCACGGGTACTAATCTGTGGATAAAATGTGAATAAATACTATATGTTGTGTCAATTGGTGTAATTAAAGCACAATATGTGGGATATTGCTTTTATTTAGATCGCTAACATTTGATTTAAAACAAAGAAAAAAATAATTTGTATGAAGATCAAAAGCGCAGAGGAAATAAATCTTTTCAGTTACTAGGATTCATTTTAATCATGCAAATAAAGTGTGTGTAATCGAATTTCCATCAGCGGAAAACGGGAAAAGTAGAGTTATAGTGTACAATCGGGAAGTTTTATGAGGACGGTAATACGTTTGGGGTGACAAAATCAGCGGGAAAAATAAAGACACCCCACTCAAAGCATGGGGTGTTTGGCTCGAACTAATCGTTATTTACGTACTGCGATTGCTTCGATTTCAATTTTTACGTCTTTTGGCAGACGAGCAACTTCAACACAAGAGCGAGCTGGGAATGGTGCATTATGTTGCTTGAAAAACTCTTCATAGGTGGCATTCACTGTCGCGAAGTCATTTAAATCTTTTACAAATACCGTTGTTTTCACGATATTAGCCGCACTTAAGCCAGCTTTTTCTAAAATTGCTTTTACGTTAGCCAGTGATTGGCGAGTTTGTGCTGCGATATCTTCAGGCACTTCACCGGTTTTAGGGTCAACAGGGATTTGACCTGATGTGATAACCATACTACCCAAATCTACGCCTTGAACGTAAGGACCGATCGCTGCTGGTGCGTTTTCTGTATTGATTTCGTATGACATAACTACTCCGTTTCATCACGTAAAGAGAAAATACTCATCATGTGGCAAGCCACAGCAGTGTTTGTGGCTTGGTGTGACTTTGAGTATAACTTTATGGGGTATTAGGCGCTATTATAAACATGGATTGCACCTAGACAACACCGCAGTCTACGCAAAAACAACCTACTGGTTATTGATCACAGCGTCTCTATCGAACTCTTTTTCGCAGAATTTACACGTCAGTGCGACTTCTTTGCCGATTTTTTTCACTCGGAAACTGCTTGATACGGGCTCATTATGGCTAATACAGTTGCTATTTGGGCAAATTAACACATTGTCGATATACTGAGGCAGTGTGAGTTCAAGCTTTTCGACCACTTGGTAATCTTCAATGCGATTCACAGTGGCTTCAGGGGCATACATAGCTAATTGGTTAGCTTGCTCAGGAGTTAAAAAGGTATTTTCAATTTTGATAATATCTTTCTTGCCTAAGTTGCTTGAAGGTAAATTTAAACCAATGGTGATGCGCTCATCCGTTTTGGTCAGTTTGAACAGTTTGAGTAATTTGAAGCCAATTTGAGCAGGAATGTGGTCAATCACTGTACCGTGGCTGATTGCTTCAACTTGTAATTTATGGTCGTGTGTCATGATGATTTCCTCCTCAGATAGCCAATTCTTTATTTAAAACCAGTGATAGCAATGCTTGCCTTGCATAAATCCCATTGCCTGCTTGTTGAAAATAATAAGCATATGGGGTGCTATCTACATCAACCGCGATTTCATCAACTCGAGGTAATGGATGTAAGACTTTTAAATTCGGTTTTGCACAATGCAGGTCAGCGGCACTTAAAATAAATTGGGCTTTCACATTCGCGTATTCAGAAGGGTCGAGACGCTCTTTTTGTACGCGAGTCATATACAGAATGTCGAGTTCTGGCATCACTTCATCAATGTTATTGTGCAGGCTGTAGGTTGCGCCTTTTTCTTCTAAGATGTGCAGAATATGGTTTGGCATTGAAAGCGCTTCGGGAGCAATAAAGTAGAAGTGATTACCTTCAAATTTAGACAGTGCTTGTGTAAGAGAATGCACGGTTCTACCATATTTTAAGTCACCAACCATGGCAATTTGTAGGTTCTCTAAACGGCCTTGCGTTTCTTGGATAGTAAACAAGTCGAGTAATGTTTGCGTCGGATGCTGGTTCGAGCCATCGCCTGCATTAATGACAGGAATATGGCCTGCAAACTGGCTAGCGAGGCGAGCGGCACCTTCTTGCGGATGGCGCATGACGATAGCATCCACATATTGGCTGATAACAGAGATAGTATCGGCCAATGTTTCCCCTTTTTTACCGAGGGAGGTGTTGGTGCTGTCAGAAAAGCCAACAACAGAAGCGCCTAAACGGTGGATAGCTGTTTCAAATGACAAGCGCGTGCGTGTCGAGGCCTCAAAGAAACAGCTTGCGATAACTTTATGTTTTAGGAACTCGGGTTGTGGCTGCTTTTTTAATGAAGCAGCGACGTTAAGTACTAATTCAAGATCTGAACGGTCTAAATCATTAATCGAGATGATATCGCGGTGGTATAAAGGGTTCGGCATTGTTGTTCTCCTGTGTCAGCAAGACATATTAGGTCTATAGGCCAAAAAAAAGCCCCTCATTGAGGGGCTTTTTTATAAATAAGAAGGGGAAAAACAGGCTGTCCAGACCGCCAGAAGGCAGTGCAGTGGAGGTGTTCTCTGTAAAAAATAGAGCAGCAACGTTCATGGTTTCTCCCGGCAAATTGTGGCGCATTATACGCATCTGATTCCATGACGCAAGCGTTTGCATAAAGAAAAATACATTTTTTTTATTTTTGCGTTTTGGTGAATATTTGAACTAACTGAAAAATGGGAGAAATAGTATCTCTCAATAGGGAATGCGCTGAGTATTGGTGTTTTTTAAACCAAAATTAAATCACATGATTGAATATACAGTACATTTATTTACACTTATTTTATGTGCGAGTAAGATAATTTTTCTTTTTAATTAAATATGATCATTATGAAATCACGACTTTTTATTCTATTGGCATTCCTTCTCTCTGGCTGTTCATCTGTTTGGGTACCTGTTTCCGGCGGTTCAAAATTCACTCAAGCTGAGGCGAATGCAGTTTGTAAACCTGAAGCCCTTCATTTGTACCCAATCAAAAATGAAGTTGCGCAGCGCTCTGTTATGTCTTATGTCGAAAAAAAATGCAAAAAAGATGATGATTGTGGCAAAGACAAAACTTATAAAGAACAAACACCAGTTATGGAAAGCTATGTGATTGATGTCAATGAAGACACCCGTAATAATTATTACTTGGAATGCATGGTGTCTAAAGGCTGGACAAAAAAAGATAAGTATATGTGGGAATAGCATACAAGCAGCTAAATAGCCCAGTAGGCGCAGTTTACTTGGCTATTTAGCATGACAACGTTTATTTTTGCCCAAGTCTTTTCGCTACTTTCTCTAATTTCATCATTAGTAATAATGTAATCGAAACTAATACAATCGTTAGTGCCGAACCATCTGCAATATTGCCTCTATCGGTTAAACTGAAAATTGAAACAGGTAATGTCGCCCAGCCGGGGGGATATAACATCATCGTGGCGCCAAGTTCCCCTAAAGACAGTGAGAGGCTTAATGCCAGTGCTGAAATCATCCATGGCATCAAGAGTGGTAAGGTCACATGGCATAAACGATACCAAGGGGAAGCGCCTAAGCTAAA
The DNA here is from genome assembly GCF_028479245.1 of Providencia sp. PROV223. Lineage (NCBI taxonomy): Bacteria > Pseudomonadati > Pseudomonadota > Gammaproteobacteria > Enterobacterales > Morganellaceae > Providencia > Providencia sp. PROV223. The sequence goes on along the minus strand of NZ_JAMPNG010000002.1, from coordinate 309,706 downwards.
AGCTACGTTTTCTATATCGGGAGAAATACGTGCTAAGCCAGTGGAAACATTGCTAAAAGTAAAAGCCGAAATCAACACAAAATGGGCACTAAATACAATCCAAAAGGTGCCGTTCATCTGTAAATAGCCTTGGCTGAATGCCACAAGGATCCCAAGCCCGATAGAAACAGAAGGAATGGCGCTGGGGAGGTAAAATGCAATACTCAGCCACTTTTGTATTTTCCCACTGTGTCTTCTTAATGCTAACGCAGCCCAAAGCCCACAAAACAGCGCAAATAGACTGGCACTAAAACCAACCACTAGGCTGGATAACATGGCGTCCCAAGCTGGCCCACTAAATGCGTTAACAAAATGTTCAAAAGTAAAGCCTGAAGGCAAAATGCCATTCCATTGGCGACTGAAACTCGACATTAAAATCATCACTAAAGGCAGTAAAAACAATAAACTAAATAAGCTGATGGCAATGATAGTAGCAGTAACTCGTCCTTTTTTAGACCAAATCAACATAATTAATTCCTTACACCAAGACGAGTGGTTGCCATTCTGTAGAGAAAAAATAACCCGAGTGAAAGCAAGATGTTAATTAAGGCAATCATGCATGCTACGGCATAATCTGACTCTAATATTGCCTTGCTATAGACCATCATCGGTAAGGTATTGACGCCTTTCGCCCCGATAAACAGTACGATGCCAAATTCATTGGTGGTTAACAGCAGGCACAGGCTACCCCCTGCTAATAGAGCGGGAAGTGCTGCTGGGAAAATAACTTGCGCGATAACCCGTGCAGGATGTGCGCCTAAAATACTGGCGGCTTCTAATTGGCTCTTGTCGATTTGGCGCAGTGCCGCCATAAGGGGACGCATCACCAAAGGGGTAAAAACGGTAATTTCTGCTAAGATCACGCCATGAATTGAATAAAGGAACTCAACGGGCGGCAATTCGAAATCAAACAATGCCATCAAGGTGCCATTGAGTAGCCCTGCAGAACCATAAATGAAGGTAAAAGCGAGTGTAATCAAAAAGGTCGGTAGAGCAATAAAAGTATCAATCACTTGCGTGATAAAACGACTTCCCGGGAAAGGAATAAACACTAAGATCAGTGATAAGATACTACCTATCACAAGGCAACCTAAAGTGGCCAAAATGGCGATGTAGAGTGTGTTCCATAACCCATTAATAAAGCGCTTTGACTCAATAAGTTGCCAAAATGCGTCTAACCCCCATTTTCCCGCCTCATTTTGTAGTGCTTGTTGCGCTATCAACAATAAGGGATAAAAAAACAGCGTAGCTAACACCAGTAATGGCGGTAATATCCAATAAATGGGCTTTATTGTTATTGATGAACCTTTTGGCACGCTAATATGTGACATGTTATTCCTCAATTAAAACGGTATCTACTGGTGAAAACCATAAGGTGAGTTTATCGCCGATTTTAGGCGGTGAGGCCAAATGGGTGATGGCAACACTCACGGTTTCACCCGCAACATCACAAATTAAATGCGTTAAATCCCCCTGCCAACGAATAGACGTTAATGTGGCTTGTAATTGATTGGTGGTATTGGCGTTTTGTACTAGCGTAATGTGTTGTGGGCGGATACACACCCATTTGTGGGTGCCAGCTCGCATACCTAATGTATGAGCTTCCAGCAATGTTCCACCACAACTGACATTTACTTTTCCGGGAGTTGTTGAAAAGCCAAGTGCTGTCGCGGCAAGAATATTGGCTCGGCCTAAAAACTCAGCTGCAAAACGGTTTGGGGGGCAGTGATATAAGGCATTTTTCTCACCATGTGCGACTAAATAGCCATCTTTCATAATGCCAATTTTATCACCAAGCGCGAGAGCTTCCGTTTGGTCATGGGTCACATAAAGAATGGTTAAATCAGGTAGTTCACGGTGTAACCGGGCGATTTCTTCAACCATATTATGGCGAATTTGCGCATCTAGCGCGGAAAGTGGTTCGTCGAGTAACAGAACACGAGGCCTTACGGCAATCGCTCTAGCAATCGCCACTCGCTGTTGCTGACCTCCTGAAAGTTGGTGAGGGTAGCGGGTTGCGTAATCCGTCATTCCGACGATTTTAAGGGCTTCAACGACTCGCTCATTAATGAGTGCTTTAGGTTGTTTTTGAGCTCGTAAGCCAAATGCCACATTTTCTTCCACTTTCATGTGGGGAAATAATGCGTAGTTTTGTACAACCATACCAAGTCCACGTTGGTAGGGGGGAAGGTGGGTGATATCCATATCACCTAATAAGATGCGCCCGCTATCAGGTTGAGCAAACCCGGCAATAGCACGTAATACCGTGGTTTTCCCCGATCCTGAAGGGCCGATTAAGACGAGTATTTCACCGGGGTCGATAGTGAGATCCAAGGGTTTCAATACCACATTGTTGTGGTAGGACACCCGCAAAGACTCGAGTTTGATCCCTGAGTGCTCGTTTTGCTGCATTGCAGTAGTGGCTTTTCGTTTCATCAACATCACAAGTTACTCACCATCAGTGACTTTTTGCCAACGTGAAATATCATCGGATAGGGAAACTTCAACTTCATTCCAATTAGGCTGCCAGGTTTTCACACCGTCTAACATTTGGACAGCAGTGTGGTATTGCTTATCAGATGGTGTGATATCTGAACGAACAGGCATTCCCCATGAAAGCTCACTGACCCGGCTTTGTGAGGGTTTATCTAAAAGGAAATTAATCAGCTTTTTGCCGTTTTCTGTTTCAGGGGCGTTGTTAACTAAGCCGATAACATAAGGTAAAACCAGTGCACTACGTTCCCCATTGGCATCTTTTGGCCAGAAAATTTGGACATTCGGGTTACGTGCCATTTGAGATAAATTCATTTGTAAGTCGCCATTAGCGACATACAGTTCCCCTTTATTGACAAGTGCGGTGAGTTTACCTGTGGAGGCCGATGGGCCAACGTTATTAGCCTGCAATTTACCGAGGTAATCAAACCCTGCATCTTTGCCATTAAAACTGTGGAAAACTTGTAACATCACTGCGGTGCCGTCCCCTGCTTGTCCCGGTGTTGAATATTGCAGTTTATTATTAAAGCGAGAATCGAGTAGGGAGTCCCAATTTTCAGGAGGAGACTTAAGCAGTTTAGCGTTATAGATAAAGGTCAGGTAATTATTGACTAACGGTGTGTAATAGTGATTGGAATTAGGAATATTTGCTGCATTTTCTGGCGTAAATTCAGCTAATAACTGGTTTTTTGCGGCACGTTGAATAAAGGGAGGAACAGTAATCAGCACATCGGCTTGTGGATTGGTACGCTCTTTAGCGAGCCTTTCAACTATCGCCCCTGAACCACTTTCGACATACTGTACTTTGATACCGGTTTGTTTGGTAAATGCTTCGAACTGATTTTTATACCAACTGTTGTTGCCATCGTGAAGCCCATCAGCGGAGTAAACAGTCACAACATCAGCAGCAAAAACAGAGGTAGAGCAAAGGGTTGCCATTAATAGGCCAGCTAAGTAGGTGCGTTTCATGGTTTTCTCCTGTTAAGGTAAAATGTATTCTGGTATATACCAGATGTTTTTTACGCTAACGGGTTTATATGACAGAAAGATGAAATGCAGATAAATAGCTAAAATTATTTTCTATAGGCAGAAATAATCACAAAGTATCGACTTCGATGCGCAAGCTATCATGACGCCAGTACTCAACATCATAATCTAAAATTCGGCCATGTTGGTCATAGTTTAAGCGCTGCAACAATAGGGCTGGGCGACCAATGGTAACCCCCAGTGCTTGTGCTGCTTGCGCCGGCATTGCTGTTGGGTAAAAAGACAAATGCATGCTGGTATAAATTAAATTGAAATGGGCTTCGTATACCTCCGTTAGGCTGCCATTGAGATCGTAACGTAGCAGCTCAGGAACGCGAGCAGGTAAGCAATGGTTTTCACAGTAACAAACAGGTCTGTCATCAGCAAAACGTAGGCGGGTGAGTAAATAAATTTGTTCAAACGATTGAAGTTTTAAGGGAGTCATCGCTTCGAGAGGAACGGGAATGACTTTTCCATCCAGTAAGACTGTCTTCGGTTGGCGACCTTGTTCAAGGCAAAGTTTATGGAAATTGGTATTTTGGGTTGGATCTAACCAGAGGCGCTCAGGTGTGACAAACCAACCGCGGCGTTCAGAGCGGTAAATGACTCCACTGGATTCTAACTGCGCCAAACTTTCGCGAATAGTGACGCGAGTAGTATTGAAAATGGTGCAAAGTTCGCGTTCAGAGGGGAGTTTATCCCCACATTTTAACGAACCATTTTGAATCCTTTCCTGTAATTGGGCTTTGATAAGCAAGTATTGTGGGGTTTCATCCGCTGATAATTTCATGGTTATTTCCTATCATTGTTTCAATCATATTATACATAGTTATATGAATTTTTTGTTTCACGCACACTTTTCCTTTGACCTTTTGAGTCGCCTACTACCATTATAATAGCAATCTGGTATAGACCAAAGGTGAATTGAATGACAAACAATAATTATTTGCTATTAACACCGGGACCGCTCACGACATCTAAAACGGTGAAGGAAGCCATGTTGTTTGATAGCTGCACATGGGATGATGATTACAATTTAGGCGTTGTACAACATATTCGCCAACAATTAGTGGCACTGGCAACGGCCAACGCAGGGTATTCATCGGTACTACTTCAAGGAAGTGGAAGCTATGCGGTTGAAGCTGTTTTAGGTAGTGCTATCGGCGATAAAGAGAAAGTTTTGATTATCAGTAATGGCGCCTATGGTGCTCGAATGGCACAAATGGCCCAAGGCTTAGGTGTTGCCCATTGTGTTTATGATTGTGGTGAAGTGGCTTTGCCTGATCTGCAGCGGGTCGAGCAGTTATTACAACAAGATAACCAAATCACTCATATTGCGATGGTACATTGTGAAACCACGACTGGGATTTTAAACCCGATAGAGAAAATCGCGAAGTTAGCGAAACAGTATCAAAAATGTTATATCGTGGATGCAATGAGCAGTTTTGGCGGGATCCCCATGGATATTGCTGAGCTTAACATTGATTTTCTCATTAGTTCGGCAAATAAGTGTATTCAGGGAGTTCCGGGGTTTGCTTTTGTCATTGCTCGTGCTGATGCATTTGAGGTCTGTAAAGGGCGTTCCCGTTCATTATCGCTAGATTTGTATGCGCAGTGGCGCTGTATGGAAGATTTCCATGGTAAATGGCGTTTTACTTCTCCAACCCATACGGTATTAGCATTTGCCCAAGCACTTAAAGAGTTAGCTCAAGAAGGTGGCGTAGCCGCGCGTTTTCAACGTTATCGACAAAATCAACACAAGCTGGTGGTTGGTATGCGTCAATTGGGTTTTACCACATTGTTAGAAGATGGTCTCCATTCGCCAATTATCACCGCATTTTACTCACCAAGTTCGCCTGATTACCAATTCAAGCAATTTTATCAAAATTTAAAATCACAAGGCTTTGTCATTTATCCGGGCAAGGTCTCGCAAAGTGATTGTTTCCGCATTGGAAACATTGGTGAAGTTTATGAAAAAGACATTGATGCCTTGTTGGTAGCAATAGAAAAAGCCATTTACTGGGAAAAATAAGGGAAAGAAATGAACCGTATTGAAGCTGTTATTCTTGATTGGGCGGGTACCACTGTTGATTTTGGTTCTTTTGCGCCTACTCAGATTTTCATTGAAGCATTTAAATCTGTGTTCGATATGGATATCACACTGGCTCAAGCGCGCATTCCTATGGGGCTAGGAAAATGGCAGCATATTGAAGCACTGGGTAAATTGCCTGAGGTAGACGCTTTATGGAACGCGAAGTTTGGCCGCTCAATGAGTAGTGAGGATATCGATAAAATCTATGCGGCCTTTATGCCATTGCAAATTGCTAAAGTGGTCGACTTTGCTGCGCCAATCGCTGGAGTTGTCGACACAATTGCTACATTACGCAGCCAAAACATTAAAATTGGTTCTTGTTCAGGTTACCCTCGTGCCGTGATGGAGAAGTTAGTTCCAGCAGCAAAGGTGTTGGGCTATCAACCTGACTACTGGGTCGCGAGCGATGATATTCCCGCGGGTGGGCGACCGGGGCCTTGGATGGCACTTCAGAACGTGATTGAGTTAGGTATCGGCTCCGTATCAGCTTGTATTAAAGTGGATGATGCTGTTCCTGGTATTGAAGAAGGACGTAATGCCGGGATGTGGAGTGTTGGTTTGTCTATCTCGGGTAATGAGTTTGGTAAAACATGGGAAGAGTATCAAGAGATGACTGTAGATACGGTTAACTCGTTAAAACAACAAGCCGCCGAGAAATTGTATGCTGCTGGTGCTCATTATGTGATTGATACGTTAGCGGATTTGCCATCGGTTATTGATTGTATCAATCAGCGTTTGGCGAAAGGTGAACGTCCATAATGATAGGTTACCCTCAACTCATTTGGTTGAGTTGAGGGTAGGAATTTAAAAAACATTAATAGGAAGTTCTGGCGCTAATGTCGCTACCATTACCGCTTTGATGGTATGTAAACGGTTTTCTGCTTGATCAAAGACAATACTGTAAGGAGATTCAAAGACTTCTTCCGTGACTTCTAACCCACCAAACATATTGAATTCTTTAGCAAGTTGTGCTCCCAATGTGGTGTCTTCATTATGGAATGCAGGTAAGCAGTGTAAGAACTTAACATTCGGGTTGCCAGTGAGCTTAATCACATCCATATTCACTTGGTATGGTTTTAATAAATTAATGCGCTGTGCCCATACTTCTTTGGCTTCTCCCATCGATACCCACACGTCAGTATAGATAAAATCGGCATCTTTAACACCTTCGGCGACATCTTCCGTGAGTGTGATTTTCGCACCCGTTTTTTGAGCCAGTGCTTGGCAAGTATTCACTAACTCTTCTTCTGGCCAGCAGCTTTTCGGCGCAACAAGGCGTAAATCTAAACCTGTGAGCGCAGCGGCTTCTAACATCGAATTACCCATGTTATTGCGTGCATCGCCTAAATAGGCAAATTTAATTTTTGAGAATGGTGTATTTGGTCGGTGCTCTTGAATAGTTAGCAGGTCGGCTAATAACTGTGTGGGATGGAATTCGTTAGTTAGTCCATTCCATACAGGCACTCCCGAGTGCGCGGCTAAGAGTTCTACTGTGTTTTGAGCGAATCCGCGGTATTGAATACCGTCATACATCCTGCCCAATACTCGAGCAGTATCTTTCATGGTTTCTTTGTGGCCGATTTGGCTACCAGAAGGCCCTAAATAAGTGACTCTAGCACCTTGGTCAAATGCACCAACTTCAAATGCACAGCGTGTCCGAGTTGAATCTTTTTCAAAAATAAGGGCAAAATTTTTACCTGAAAGAAAGGGCTGTTCTGTACCGGATTTTTTTTCTGATTTTAACCAAGAAGAGAGTTTTAAAAGTGAATGAATTTCGCTAGAAGTAAAATCAAGTAACCTTAGAAAAGGTTTATTATATAGGGGATTCATAATTGGCAGCCTTTTTGTTTTGAATTAATATTCAATTTATATTCATAAAAATTCAAAATCAACCCCCAACGCAAAAGAAATTATCTTTAAATATATGGTTTCACTGTCAACCGTATGGGAGAATGGCGCAAAGAAAGACGAGCGACAAAGAAATAAAAGGGGTGTGGATATGGTAGATAAAGCTGAATTGGATGCGCAGTACGAAGAAACTCGCTTAATTATCGAAGAATTATTGGAAGATGGCAGCGATCCTGATGCATTGTATGCGATTGAGCATCATTTCTCTGCTGACAACTTTGCACTGTTAGAAAAAGCGGCTGTTGAAGCTTTTAAACTAGGCTATGAAGTCACAGATGCGGAAGAACTCGAAATTGAAACGGGTGAAACCCTGATGTGCTGCGATGTGATCAGTGAAAGTGCTTTAAATGCAGAGCTGATTGACGCACAAGTTGAACAATTAATGAAACTGGCTGAGAAAATGGGCATCAACTATGATGGTTGGGGCACGTATTTTGAAGACCCAGACGCAGAATATGACGACGAAGACGATATCGACCCTGAAGATCGCGTTCATTAATTATTAGTCGCATCATGCAACTGCATAAAAGGATAGCTAAAAACTATCCTTTTTCGTTTAGCGTAGAATTATAATGCCTTTAACATGCGAATTTCACAGTCACTATGACCCGTATTTCCTAACGGTTCATCAATAAATTCAAACCCTAATTTTTCATATAACTTAATAGCCGCTTGGAGCTCTTTGGTTGTTTCTAGGTAGCAACGGGTGTAGCCTTGCTGTTTAGCGAACTCCAGAGACATCAGTACGATTTGCTTCGCTAAGCCTTTGCCGCGTAGTACTGAAGATAAATACATTTTCTGTAGTTCTGCTGTTTCGTTATTACCACCAGCAACTTGTGAAACACCGCCACCGCCAACAATTTCGCCATCCATTTCAACTACCCAGTAAGCACTGCGCGGTTTGCTATACACCTCAAATAAGGTATCTAAAATAGGGTCAGCAACGGCAAAGCCTTTGTCCGCAGTTAAGCCATGTTCAGCGGAAACTTCGCGAATAACGGCGGCGATCCCAGGGTTGTCTTGAGGTTGAATTAAACGAACTTTAACGATTTGGTTTGTGTCTGTTGTCATGGGAACATCTCTTTTATTTGTATTAATTATATTTTTCATTGCGGCATTGGTAGTCGCAATATGTATGATATTGGCACATTTTTAATATTTTCAATGCCCTAATACAAAAAAGCCCTGACTCATCAACGACGAGTCAGGGACAAATACTTAAAGCTTAATGATTACAAAGAGGCAATCGTCACTTTTTGTGCTTCAATTTTAGCTTTTGCTTCAATATTGGCAGTTAAGCGTTCACGCTCTTTTTCAACAACGGCAGCAGGCGCACGGCTCACAAAACCTTCGTTTGCCAGTTTGTTTTCAATGGTTTCGATTTCTTTCACCACTTTTTCCAGCTCTTTATCTAAACGAGCCAGTTCCGCGTCTTTATCAACCAGACCCGCCATTGGGATCAGTAACTCAGCACCGCCAACCAGTTTGGTGACAGAAACCGGTGCTTCTTCGCCTTCAGATAGCACGCGGATGCTTTCTAAACGCGCCATTGATTTGATAAAGTTTTGGTTTTCTTCGATACGGCGTTTTGCATCAGCAGAAGCACCACGCAGCATCACATCGAGCGGTTTACCTGGAGAAATATTCATTTCTGCACGAATGTTACGAACGGCAATAATCGCTTCTTTGATCCACTCAAGGTCACTCAGCGCAAGTTCATCCACTTTAGCGGCATCGAACTCAGGGAACGCTTGCAACATAATGGTATCAGCGTCAATACCTTTAACCACTTTAACTCGTTGCCAAATGGTTTCAGTGATGAATGGAATGATTGGATGAGCAAGACGCAGTAAGCCTTCCAGCACTTCGATCAGGGTGAAACGCGCTGCACGAACTTGCGCTTCATTACCTTTATGAACTGCAGGTTTAGACAGCTCTAAGTACCAGTCACAGAATTCATTCCATGTGAAATCATACAAAATACCCGCTGCGATATCGTAACGGTGAGTATCTAACGCTTCACGGTAAGCTTTTACAGTCTGATTAAATTGCGCCATGATCCAGCGGTCAGCCAATGAGAAGCTCATTTCACCGCCGTTTTGGCCGCAATCTTGGCCTTCGGTATTCATCAATACGAAGCGGCTCGCATTCCATAATTTATTACAGAAGTTACGGTAACCGGACAGGCGTTTCATATCCCAGTTGATGTCACGACCTGTTGAAGCTAATGCCGCTAAAGTAAAGCGTAGGGCGTCAGTACCGTGGGCTTCAATGCCTTCTGGATATTCTTTACGAGTACGTTTAGCAATTTTTTCAGCCAATTGCGGCTGCATCATGTTGCCAGTGCGTTTTTCAAGTAAGTCTTCTAAAGAAATACCGTCAATCATATCCAGTGGGTCAATAACGTTCCCTTTGGATTTCGACATTTTTTGGCCTTCTTCATCACGGATCAAGCCTGTCATGTAAACGGTTTTAAATGGTACTTGTGGTTCACCGTTTTCATCTTTGATGAAATGCATGGTCATCATGATCATACGGGCGATCCAGAAGAAAATAATATCGAAGCCACTGACCAATACATCTGTCGGATGGAATGTTTTCAGTGCTTCGGTATTTTCTGGCCAGCCGAGAGTCGAGAATGTCCACAAGCCAGAAGAGAACCACGTATCCAGCACATCATCGTCTTGACGCAGAGCGATATCTGCACCTAAGTTGTTTTCACGACGGACTTCGTCTTCATCACGACCCACATAGACATTGCCTTTTTCGTCATACCATGCAGGAATGCGGTGACCCCACCAAAGTTGGCGAGAAATACACCAGTCTTGAATATCTCGCATCCAAGAGAAATACATGTTTTCGTACTGACGAGGAACGAACTGAATACGGCCATCTTCAACGGCTTTAATGGCATCACGAGCTAAAGGCTCGGTACGTACGTACCATTGGTCGGTTAGCATAGGTTCAATAACCACGCCACCACGGTCACCGTAAGGCACTGTTAAGTCATGCGGTTTTACTTCAACCAGCAGGCCAAGTTGTTCGAACTCTGCCACGATAGCTTTACGAGCCGCGAAACGTTCCATCCCACGATACGCTTCTGGCATTTCGCAACTATAAGCGGTGGATGGGTTACCGTTAGTATCGAAAACTTCCGCTTCATTACGGACGTTACCGTCTAAATCCATCATGTTGATCATGGTTAACTGATGGCGTTTACCGACTTCATAGTCATTAAAGTCATGAGCTGGCGTGATTTTCACGCAACCAGTGCCTTTTTCCATGTCGGCATGCTCGTCACCCACAATTGGAATACGGCGGTTAACAATTGGCAGAATAATTTCTTTGCCAATTAAATCTTTATAGCGTGGATCTTCAGGGTTAACTGCAACACCGGTGTCCCCTAGCATGGTTTCAGGGCGAGTAGTTGCGACCACTAAGTAGTCTTTGCCTTCAGCGGTTTTTGCGCCGTCAGCCAGTGGGTAGCGCAGGTGCCACATAGAACCTTTAACTTCACGGTTTTCAACTTCTAAGTCAGAAATTGCCGTGTGCAGTTTCGGGTCCCAGTTGACTAAGCGTTTGCCACGATAAATTAAGTTTTCTTTATAGAGACGAACGAATGCTTCTTTAACAGCTTTAGATAAGCCTTCATCCATGGTAAAACGCTCGCGATCCCAATCAACAGAGTCGCCTAAACGGCGCATTTGTTGTGAAATTGTACCGCCAGATTCCGCTTTCCATTCCCAGATTTTGTCAATGAACGCATCGCGGCCGTAGTCGTGACGGTTTTTACCTTCTTCGGCGGCAATTTTGCGCTCAACGACCATCTGAGTTGCAATACCTGCATGGTCTGTTCCCGTTTGCCATAAGGTATTTTTACCTTGCATACGCTGGTAGCGGATCATGGTATCCATGATAGTTTGCTGGAAGGCATGCCCCATGTGCAGGCTACCAGTGACGTTCGGTGGCGGAATGACGACACAGAAGCTGTCTTGGGTGGTATCCCCATTAGGTTTAAAATAACCGCTTTTCTCCCAGTGAGCATACAATGACTGCTCAATCTCTGCGGGGTTATATGTTTTATCGAGCGAGGGCTCATTCATTGGGCTATCTGGTTTCTTTTCCATTATCTTTTTGTATTCAGTAAGTTGGCGGCGTCGCCATAGTCAAATTGAAGCCGACGCTACGGTACGTTTTATACCGTTCACGCGCCAACTGTTTTAAAGTTTCATCAATAGGTACGAAGTCTATCACTTCATGGAAAGCCGTGGCAAAATCTGCGAACTGATTTTGTAAATTAATCAGTATATCGCGAGGTGTTGTGCCTCTTTTGGCCGGCCAGCAAATTTCAATCGGTGCACCATAACGCGGGCCTTCCCCTGCCAAATTATGCGGGACAAACTGGTGTGGATCACGCTGCCAAAGGGCCTCATCAATCTTTTCAGCCTGTAGTTGTGTTTCGCAAGCAATCAAAACACGCTTTCCACTGCGCCACATCTGAGCGGCAAGCTCACAAGCTAGCCATTCATGGGCTTCAAGTTCAGAATGTGGTGATGTCTGTTCTAGTTGGTAAAATGTACCTTTTTTCATATACCCGTCATACTTCAATTTGTAGGGGTGTTGGCTACGCGCTTTCGCCTTAGTCACATACTTTTGTATGCTCCCAAGGCCTCAATTGCTTGCCGCCTACCTACAAACTGAATTATTTAGGGTATAGCGTAAATTGCCATACTTCAATTTGTAGGGGTGTTGGTTAAGTTTTTTGGTGGCATAGCTCAAAATTATTTCTATGTTGAATTATAACCTTTTTTATTGCTGCCTCAAAATGGCTTCTATGTGTATCGAAAAGCCAAAAATAATATCCCGAATCGCATAAGTGCTCATCGGGATATTTTTACGAGTGATGTACAGCTAAAATGCTAAATCGGGTTATTCATCACCATTAAGGCCTGCACGGTTCAACAAGAACTGCGCTAGCATGGAAACAGGGCGGCCAGTGGCCCCTTTCGCTGCACCTGAACGCCAAGCAGTTCCTGCGATATCAAGGTGTGCCCAGTTATATTTCGTCGCAAAGCGAGACAAGAAACAACCTGCGGTGATAGCACCCGCTGGACGTCCACCGGTATTGGCTAAATCAGCAAAATTTGGTGTGATTTGGTCAAAATATTCATCTGCTAATGGTAAACGCCATGCACGGTCGCCTGCTTGCTCAGAAGCATTTAATAGCTCGTGAGCCAGTGGATTATGGTTTGACATCAACCCAGTGTAATGGCTACCTAATGCAATCACACAAGCCCCTGTTAAGGTGGCTATATCGATAACCAGCTCTGGCTCAAAACGCTCAACATAGGTGAGTGCATCACACAGAACTAAACGGCCTTCGGCATCGGTATTGAGGACTTCAACGGTTTGCCCAGACATGGTAGTAAGGATATCACCTGGGCGATAAGCACGGCCACCAGGCATGTTTTCACAGCCAGCAAGAACCCCAATCACATTAATTGGCAATTGCAATTCAGTGATAAAGCGCATGACGCCATATACACTTGCAGCACCGCACATATCGTATTTCATTTCATCCATGCCTTCGGATGGTTTAATTGAAATACCGCCGGAGTCAAAGGTTAGGCCTTTACCAAGTAAAACGATAGGTTTGCTTTCTGGGTCTGGACTGCCTTTATATTCCATGATGGACATTAGCGATTCATTTTGTGAACCTTGACCGACCGCTAGATAGGCATTCATTCCAAGTTCTTTCATTTGCTCCTCACCAATCACTCGAGTGGTGAGTTTACTGTCTGAAATATCAGCTAATTGACGAGCTTGAGATGCTAAATAACCTGCATTACAGATGTTTGGCGGCATATTGCTTAAATCTTTCGCCGCTTTAACACCTGAAGCAATCGCTAAGCCGTGGGAAATAGCACGTTCACCACTAGTTAATTCACGGCGAGTTGGCACGTTGAAAACCAGTTTGCGTAGCGGACGGCGATGCTCTGTCTTATTACTTTTCAGTTGATCAAATACATACAGCGACTCTTTGGCTGTTTCGACGGCTTGGCGCACTTTCCAGTAATTATTGCGACCTTTGACGTGTAATTCAGTTAAGAAACAGACGGCTTCCATTGAGCCAGTTTCATTCAGTGTGCTGATTGTTTTCTGAATAATTTGTTTAAATTGGCGCTCATCTAATTCGCGTTCTTTACCACAACCGATAAGTAGAATGCGTTCAGACAGAACGTTGGGTACATGATGGAGTAGCAGGGATTGCCCCACTTTACCCTCAAGTTCGCCGCGGCGCAGCAGGGCGCTGATATATCCGTCACTTATTTTGTCCAGCTGTTCAGCAATTGGGGACAGACGGCGTGGTTCAAAGACTCCGACAACAATGCATGCGCTGCGCTGTTTTTCCGGGCTACCACTTTTTACACTAAACTCCATGCGTTCTCCTGAATCTTAAAGACAAAGGCCGATGCTCCCGCTAAAATTAGCGTTTCGCATGATCTACCTCATAGAGAATGAACTCTTTATGTTAAACTAACCATCTATACGCGAAATAGCTCACATTGTATGCTGTTAATCGCGATACACCATGAAGTATGGCGGGTATATCTGGTTTCTCGAATATTAAGCATGTTCTGATATTTCAATCAGTATAGATAATGCTTTTATATCATTCTAGCCATACAATAAACTAGAGTATATGTTAGTAAATGGCAGACATCGAACGAACTTAGCCATTTTCTTCCCAAAAGACAAGTTTTCACAGGCGTAATAAGCGTGATCATTATTAGATATTTGGTACGGGAAACCCTGAAAAGTCAGTTAGCCATACTTTTTGTATTGATGCTAATCTTTTTTAGTCAGAAGTCGATAGATATTCTTGGCGCTGCGGTTCAGGGCAATATTCCTTCAAACTTAGTACTTCCTTTGCTGGGGTTAGGTGTGCCTGAAATGGCTCAGCTTATCTTACCTTTGAGCCTATTTCTTGGGCTTTTGATGACCTACAGTAAACTTTATACTGAAAGTGAAATCACGGTAATGCATGCCTGCGGTTTAGGTAAAAGTGTTTTAGTGAAAGCTGCGTTAGTCCTTGCAGTCATTACCGCTATGGTCGCGATTGCTAATATTACGTGGATGTTGCCGTGGTCATCTCAATATCAAGAGCAGGTATTGGCTGATGCGAAAGCCAATCCCGGGTTAGCTGCAATGGTCGAAGGGCAATTTAAAACCACTAAAGATGGCAACTATGTGCTGTACATTGGTGATGTAAAAGGTAACAACTTCAAGAATGTATTTCTTGCACAACTACGCGCCGCTAATGAACAACGGCCTTCTGTTGTGGTTGCTGATAGCGGCTATATGAAAGAAGATCCTGATGGTCGACAAGTCGTTGTTTTAAATGAGGGTACTCGTTATGAAGGAACCGCGTTACTACGCGATTTTCGCATAACTGACTTTGTTAATTACCAAGCCATTGTTGATCACCAAACTGCAGAAACGCGTAGTGACCGAGTCGAGCAAAAAAATATGCTGCAACTGTGGTCTGAAAATACGCCTGAGGTGAACGCTGAGTTTCATTGGCGTTTAACCATTGTTTTCTCCGTTGTCGTCATGGCTTTGATGGTTGTGCCGTTAAGCGAGGTTAACCCACGTCAGGGGCGGGTACTCAGTATGCTTCCTGCAATGTTGCTGTACCTCATTTTCTTTTTATTACAAAGTACATTGCGTAACAGTGCTGATAAGGGCGACCTTGACCCAAGGTATACCATGTGGGCGGTGAATGTGGGGTATTTGGTATTAGCGATAGTCCTAAATGCGTGGAATACCGTCCCAATGCGCCGTATACGTCTTAAATTGAGTAAAGGGGTTGCCTGATGTTTGGTGTTTTAGATAGGTATATCGGTCGAACCATCTTAAATTCGATTTTAGTGACGTTATTTTTGCTCGTTTCCCTAGCTGGGATCATTAAATTTGTTGAGCAGCTTCGCAAAGTGGGCGATGGCGACTATACGGCATTGAGTGCAGGTGTATTCACCTTATTAACTGTTCCAAAAGATATTGATATTTTCTTTCCAATGGCGGCGTTGTTAGGTGCGCTCATGGGGTTAGGGGCACTGGCCTCACGTAGTGAGCTAGTCGTTATGCAAGCTTCTGGTTTTACTCGCTTGCAAATCGCATTATCGGTGATGAAAACGGCGGTTCCATTGGTCATTGTCGCCATGTTTATCGGTGAGTGGATCGCACCAGCGGGAGAGCAGTGGGCAAGAAATTATCGCGCAGAAAAAATCGTGGGTAATTCATTAGTTGTGACAGATGAAGGTATGTGGGCAAAAGATGCCAACGATTTTATCCATATTCAGCGGATTAATAATGCGACATCGATTCAAGATGTGTCGGTGTATCGTTTTGATGACCAACGTAAATTGAAGTCAGTGATGTTTGCTGCGAATGGCGAGTATGACTCGACAAATCAGCTTTGGGTATTATCTCAAGTGGACGAGTCAATTCTAAGTAGTGAGAAAAAAATTACAGGTTCACAGCGATTAACGGTTGATTGGAAAACCAATCTCACCCCAGAAAAACTAGGAATAGTTTCACTGAATGCTGACTCGCTTTCCATCCGTGGCCTATATCAATATGTCTCGTACTTAAAAGAAAGTGGCCAAGTTGCCGCGGTTTATGAGCTCAGTATGTGGAAAAAAATACTGGCGCCATTATCCGCAGCCGTCATGATGTTAATGGCAGTTTCATTTATTTTTGGGCCGCTGCGTACCGTTCCGATGGGTGTTCGTGTTATTTCAGGTATTGTGGGTGGGTTCTTGTTTTACGTACTCAACCAAGGGTTTGGTAACTGGAGCCTAGTTTATTCGGTACCACCCATTGTTGCAGCAATTTTGCCGAGCTTACTATTTTTAATTGTTAGTATCGTACTATTAGTAAAACGAAAATAACGTTTTATAGGTCATTAAAGGCTGTGTATCTTTGGGTATCACAGCCTTTTTCTTTTCTCGTCATTTACTGAGTAATAAATTCCCTAATTTGCTGATAATTCTTAATAGTTTGTTTTGAGGACGGAATAAAGCTTGTTGTTGTCTATTATCTGCAGATGTACTGATATATTCGCCTTTGATCCCAACAACATTAAATCGACTTTTATTAGCTAACTGTTGAGCATAAGAAAAAATACCGCCATTCGCCGTATATGATTGTCGAACAAGATAAGCTTTTTTCCATTCTTGCTTTGTGAATGCAGTTTGTGCTTCTTTTCGTGCTTCTCTGACAAGTTTTTTATATTCAGGTGTTTGTTCTAATTTCTTTTGATTGTTTTTTAAGGGATGAGAATTGAGTGATTCAAGACCGATTTCTACTGATGTCGGTTTTTGCGGGGCAGGGAATATGTTTTGGTGGTTATAGATTCTTCTAAGTTGGAGAGCTAACTCAGAAACTTTGCCCTGCTTAATGGTACAGGGCCGTGTTATATGATGTAAAAAAAATGGAGAAATACGCATTTTAATTCCTATTCACAAAGTAGAAGAGGGATTAAGATTAGCCTTGAATTAGCTTATAGCATTGCATAAAACGATAATAAACTTAAGAAATAGCTTGAATAATAGCGGATTAGTACTGTTATTATTAACCAGCTATTGCATAACCTAATGCACTGATAAAGGCTACTATCCTTGTTTGCGGTTGAAATAACTTTTTTCTGGCACCTGGGATATTACTTTGGTCATCAATAGCTAAAATATTTTGGCGACTCCGGTTTGCTAATTGCTGAGCAAGTGAAAAAATTCCACCTTTCATACTATTTTGTCGTTTAAATTTAAAAGCAGCTTGGCACTTTTCCCGATATATTCGTCTTTCTTCTTGTCGGCAAGCTTTGATAGCTTGTAATTCTGAGCCTTCGAAATACTTGTAGGGATATTGAATAGCAATAGACCTATTTTCTACATACTCTGGTTTTTTAGTACAATGGTCTTTAATACTATTTAAAACTTCTATCAATTCAAATTGGCTAATTTTGGGGTATTGTGTAGCCTGACAACTTGATGTTATCGCGTGGTTTTTTGTTCTCATTTTAGCTCCGCATGTGTTAATGGAAGGCTAAAAGATTATCGGTAATCTGAATGAATTGATTTTAAAAATGGATAGTAAAATTATCAAAAACAGCCTGAATTTATCAGGCTGTTGTCGCAATTAATGAGATAACGCGGGTAAATCCACGTTTTAGGGTCGGGGTGTAACTCGCCATTGTTTGTAACACTTCGGCGGTACTCCTTCAATGTTTCCCATACGCATGGTTAGTAGATAATGAGGCGACTAGTTCATTAACACCAATCGTTAATTTACTGAATTTACTGTTATCTTTGCGGGTCATTACCACAAATACCCCAATATTTTGCTGTGGGATCATCGCCATATAGGTGTTAAACCCGCCACCGCCACCTGTTTTTTGGTAAATACCAGGAATGCCATTTTTCGGTTTCATATACACCCACCCAAGGCCTAATCCATCAGCATGGCCTGCAACATCCATCCCTTTAATTTCTAAAAGTTTTTCACGGGGAAAATAGATGCCTTGTTCACGGGCTGCGGTGACTTTTCTTAGGTTACTGTCTGTCGATAAAAATTGCTGCATCCATTTTTGCATATCTGCAGGGGTGGAATACACACCACCACTTCCTGCTGCTGCAAGAGTGTTATGGCAAGGGCTGGGTTTCGTTCCTTCCATTAACCGCGCGCATTGTGCATTATTGGGGGTGTAAGTGGTATTCGTCATTTTGGCGGGAGAAGTAACATAGTGGTTAAATAGCTGAGGGTAAGAGACTCCTGAAGCTTTAACCATCGCATCTGCCAATAAGTCATACGCTAAGTTGGAATAAGAAGCTTCTGTTCCCGGTGTTGCATCTAACTTACCTGTTTTTAGCCAGGTCCAGCGGTTATCTTGAGTTGGCCAAATAAAAACAGGACGTCCCCATTTCCCACCGGGTTGTTCGCGAGGTAAGCCACTGGTATGGCTTGCTAAGTGATATAAGCGAATAGGTTGCCCGCTGGCATTATCAGGAACAGTAACGCCATGGTAAGCGTATTGTTGTAATGGGTCCGTAATTAATAGTTTCTTATCTTGTTCAAGTTTAATTAATATTTCGCTTGTCATTAATTTTGTAATTGATGCAATGCGAATTAATGAGTTTGGACCAGGTTTTTTACCATTACCCGGTGCGGTTTCACCATAATAACGCGATAACGCCTGATTATTATCGATAACAATGATAGCCATGCCCCGTGCATTGCTTTCATTAAAAATGCGATTAGCGTATAAATCGACAATCTTAGCGACGCGCTCGTAAGTCCTTCTATCTCCCTCAAAAACTTGCCAGTCAGAGGATTCAATATCATTACTTTGCAAAAACTTTGGTGTTTTTTCTGTCTTACTTGAACATGCCATTAACACTAAGGATAATGCAGATACAGACAGAACTTTTAGAAATGATTTCTTCATGTTGGAAGCCAGCCGATATGATTGTTTGCAAATGGCCTTTCAGCCATATTATTTTTTCTTCGCGAAAATCTTCATTACCACACCAATTAAGATGCCAATAAAGATACCTGTTGCTATCCACCCAACAAAACCCATGATTAAACCTTAAATATTGACATTAGATTGCAGATAAACTAACAAAAATAATGACCTGCCGCCAGTCACAGAGCCTCGTGATAAGAAAAATAATTTGGGAGAAGTTAACATACTCATTAATAGATATATAAACAAAAGAAGCTTTCCTTGTGATTTTATAAGATCTAAGGAATATGCTTTTTTTTTAATCGAACAAACCGTATCTTCACGAATAAGTGTTGCCAGTAGGCACAAGGCAAGTATAATGGCAGCGTTTTCCAAGAAACACATCACTTCGTGCCGGAGTGGCGGAATTGGTAGACGCAGTTGATTCAAAATCAACCGCCTTCGGGTGTGCCGGTTCGAGTCCGGCCTTCGGCACCATAAGAACATCAAGAGACGTCAACGGACGTCTTTTTTTGTATCTAAAATCCAGTGTTTGCAAGGCTTTCCCCTCATTTTCAGTCAATGCATGTCAACTTAACTCAACCCACATCAACCTTCGAGTGAGTATACAACTGAGTATATACATCGCTTCGATAATGAATGTATACTCATTTTACCTCGTATTACCGATGATAGTGCAATACAGGTGCAGCTTGTGGCGTAGGTGCATAGTTGGTTATGTAACTCGAAATTATCAACAGTAATCTGAGATATCTCGTTTATATACTCACTCTGGGGTGTAGAGGATAAAGAATATGGCATTAACCGATACAAAAGTTCGTGCAGCTAAACCTGACGAGAAAGCTTATACACTGACAGACAGTGATGGCTTGTTTCTTTATATTCACCCCAATGGCTCTAAATATTGGCGCTTCCGTTTTCGCTTTGGCGGTAAACAACATTTGATGGCTTTTGGTGTATACCCTGAAATTTCTTTAGCAGATGCAAGAGAAAGAAGGGATGCTGCCAGAAAGCAAGTTGCTTTAGGTATCGATCCACGCGAACTCAAAAAAGAATTAAAGGAAGAGCAGCAAAAGGAATTTAACACTTTCGAGAAGGTTGCTCGCGATTGGCACGCAACCAATAAGAAGTGGTCAGAAGGGCATAGCCATCGAGTGCTAAAAAGCCTTGAGGACAATATCTTCGCTGCTATTGGTAAACGCAATATTGCCGAACTGAAAACTCGCGATCTCCTTGAACCCATTAAAGCCGTAGAGACGTCTGGACGTCTTGAGGTGGCGGCACGTTTACAACAACGTGTAACCGGCATCATGCGCTATGCCGTACAAAGCGGTTTGATCGACTATAACCCAGCGCAAGACATGGCTGGCGCAGTTGCGACAGGTAAACGAGTTCATAGAGCGGCCTTAGAACTTAAACGCCTACCTGAGTTCTTACAACGCATCGATGATTATAAGGGAAGGCCTTTAACTAAACTTGCAGTTAAACTTACTTTGTTAGTCTTCATTCGTTCCAGTGAATTGCGCTTTGCTCGTTGGGATGAAATCGATTTTGAAAATGCCATGTGGACGATCCCCGCTGAACGCGAAGCGATAGAAGGGGTTAAACACTCCCATCGTGGATCAAAAATGCGCACACCTCATTTAGTCCCTTTAAGCCGACAAGCCATTGAGATCTTAAAACAGATCTACCAATTCAGCGGTAACCATGAACTGATCTTTATCGGTGATCATAATCCAAGAAAGCCAATGAGTGAAAACACGGTTAACAACGCATTACGTGTGATGGGCTATGATACGAAGACAGAAGTTTGTGGTCATGGTTTCAGAACGATGGCCTGTAGCTCGTTGATCGAGTCAGGACTATGGTCGAAGGATGCGGTAGAAAGGCAGATGAGCCACCAAGAACGCAATTCAGTAAGAGCTGCTTATATTCATAAAGCGGAGCATATTGAAGAGAGGCGACTGATGGTGCAATGGTGGGCTGATTATTTGGATGCGAATAGAGTGAAGGAAGTTTCGCCTTTTAGTTTTGCTAAGGCTAATCGTGTTTTCCAATAGCATTAGTTGTGTAATTGGGGACTTAAACTTTATTAATCAAATACTCATAATTTCAAGTCTCCTCCCCTTGGAGAGGAGATTTTTGTTCTTAATAATTCATAAAGAAAGATCATAGTTTGTATTTGCCTAGTTGGTGTTTTTTGTATCAAATAACCCCAAGCTTTGCATACAATTCTTTTTTCTCTTTCATGCTGTTATCCAATGGTGCAACTCGTAATGCTGCTTTCAAATAAGCCGCAGCACCAGAGTAATCACGCATTTGCTCGCAAACTAAAATGAGTTGGCTTAATACATGGAACTTCATTGGAGTTGTTTGGTTTACTCTCTCCAATAGTGCTCTTGCTTCAGGATATTTAGCTTCAAGGCCAAGGATAGAAGATTCTAAATACATGGTCGCAGCGTTTTCTGCTTCAGCTTGCTTTCGTTGCAACAACCAGCATTTTGCTTGACTGATATTGCGCAATTGTAGGTTTGCCTTAACAATCAGCTCGAACAAATCCGCTGGTTGAGTCAACTTTCCCTCAAGCAAGGTCGCTTTATTGTCCTCTACAACTTTTTCAAAGTCGAACAAGCGATTGGCTCGGTACAAGGCAATAAGTTGCTGATGTAGAGCTTGTAAATCTTTACTGCGGCTATACTCCTGCGATGCTAACTGAGCGGCTTTTTGGTAAGACTGATCGGACATTGCTTCAAGTACCGCACTTGACCAGTCTTGATCAGGCTTAGTATGAAAAACTGGAACAATGGCACCAACTTTTAGTTGCTTAATTGTGGCTGCATCAAATGCATGAATTAAGTCGGAAATAGTTGAAAAGCGATCCTCAGCTCGTTTTTGTAAGCAGGTAAGAACCACTTGCTCCAGGTCGGTATGAATAGAGCTATTAATCTCTGTCGGAAGCTTGAAAGGTGCGTGGCGCTGAACTTGTGCTGGCGTGTCATGGGGTAGCTTTCCTGTCAGCAGCTGGTATAGCAATACACCTAAACTATAGATGTCGCCCAACAGTAGCTCTTCTAGACTGCCTCTACGGCTATCGACATTGGAGAACTCTGGGGCCGAATACAACACAGTCCCACCATTTTCTCGGGTACGAACGTAGATCTCTTCTGGCAAAGCGGAGCTGCCAAAGTCCGTCAACTTCACCAGATCACGTTCACCAACCAAAATGTTATGCGGCTTAATATCTCCATGGGATATTGGCACTGGGAGCTCGGCCAGATAATGCACAGCACAGAGCACTTGACGATATATTTTGAACAATCGCTCATAGGTCTGGCCAAAATTACGCTGCCTGTCATCGAGCTTTTGCGCTAAGGTTTGGCTAGGAAAATACTCCATTTCAATATAGAACCATTCATTATCTATACGGCCCATATCAAAAATTTGCACAATATTCTCGTGCGGCTCGACGTCTAAAAGTTCTTTACCTTCGGCAAGCTGACGGTCTTCCCGAGTAATATCCTTAGGGATTTTTACTGCGACGATTTTTCCATCCTGCAGACGCTCCGATCGCCATACCCAACCATGACTACCATCACCAAGACATTCAAGTAACAGGTATTTGTTGCCAAGGCGTTTATTCGTCCCTGGCAAAAAATGTGCTGATTTTATATTCACATCAATACCTCATAGTGAATTCTGTCCAAAGCAATCATGCTCAGATTTTTGATAAATAAAAAGCGACTAAACACCACCTCAACATCAGGAGCGGCGCTTATTTGGGCACCAGTGGACGAAGTAAAACCCATGCGGCAAATGTCTTTCAGTTTTTGGGTATCAGGTGCACCTACTAAGCCTTGGCTCCAGGCACTGAGGGCCAGGGTTTTGGGGGAATGATTCCAGCGCTGTGCTGCTTCCAGTAAGTTTTTTAATTTTTCCTCTAGCTTTTGCTGTCCTTTCGCAGAACCATCAAAGCGTTCAAATTCGATTAAACACAGAGGCGATGCTGAAGCTTTATGAAACCAGCCCGAGTCTGAGCGAATATCAGCGCCAAATGTGCCTGGTGCTGGGCATTCCACCACCGCCATAAATGATTGCTCATGCCCAAATGTATTCCAAACACTGCAGCCTAAGCTGTGGACCAATACATCCTGGTCCAGTAGCTTACCGCTTGCTAAAAGTGGAAAATTTTCATTTACCCAAGCAACTTCAGGCATAGGCAGCTTAGCCATTGAAAGAGCCCCAAACGCGCAAGACTTCCGGTGATTCACCACCGTGAATCAATGCCTTACTACCGACTTTAACAAGCAGTGGTGCAGGGATTGAACGACCACATACCAAAGCCTCTCCAGTTGATAAACTCGGAAGCTCCTCTAGGTCAGCTTTACTCACCATGTCTGATGCTTTAGCTATAAAGCGTTGATCATCTGGGTTCTTTAAGCGCATTGTAATCAGGGTGTTGCACTGAGAAGTCACATCCGAGTCCAATTTCGAAGGACGCTGGCTCACAATGCCAAATCCAACACCAAATTTACGACCTTCACCGGCAATCTTTTTAATAATGCGGTGACTGACTGCATTGCCACCGGCCGGTGCAAAATTATGGCCTTCTTCGTAAATGATAAAGCATGGGCGCAGCGGGTCCGTCTTGCTAGATGCTGCTTTTAATATTTCACTAGATAACAGTGCACAAACGACCTGCTTGGCGGTATCACTCAAACCTTGTAAGTCCACAACGACTAAACGCCCCTGTTGATTGCTCGGGCGACCCACCATTTTGTAAATATCAGTTGGCTCAGCCATCGTTGCACTGTAAAAACTTTTGGCTTCATTAAGCACGCGTGAAAGCTTCATCGAGGCGACAGCGGCACTACGGCCCGATAACGCCTTCGCCTCAGCTTCAGAAAGGTCGTCCCACTCTTTTAACTCTTCAATGCCATCACCTAATAAGAAGCGCAGGCGGTTAATATCTCGTGGCTCTGTCTTATCAGCAGAGCGCCAATAACGAATTGCAACATCGAGTACTCGTTGCTGCGGTTCCGTTAAGCCAGGTAATATTTCAGCAATATCGTCCATTTCAAAATGGTCGAACTGAAGCGCTAATGGTGTGTTCTTGCTGGCGTATTTATGTTTAAAAGACTCGTGTTGCGGTGAGTAAATCTGAATACCCGCACCGACGGCTTGCAGCTTTTCAAAGGTCTGTTTAATCAGTGGCAGTGCTTCTTGATCACGCTTATCGTCAGTAGCATCTAAGAAGCTTGAGAATTGCAGATTACCACCAGCGAGGGCTTTACCGTATTCACCATGTGGGTCAAATACCACCACAGTTCCGTTATTAACCGCGACTAAACGTTCTATAATGCGGCCAACAGTATAAGACTTACCTGAACCCGTCATTGCCAGAACAGCCAAATGCTCAGTGACCAACTTGTTCACGTCAATAAAAACAGGAACTGTATTCTCGCCTTTGTCGTAGCCTACTAAGTTACCCAAGTGCAAACTGGAGTGTTCATTAAATTCGTAAAAATCACTCAAAAACTGAAAATCGACGGTTTCAACAGCGGTACCCGGGTTAAGTGGGCGACGTGGAATTTTGATCTGACGAGTCACAGGATCGCGGTAACCAACCAATTCGACCTGAGCAAACATATTCTCACCAGTTACATTCGCACCGGGCAAAAGCTCAAGCTCGGTTACACCATCGCCAAAGCCGGCGTTATAGAGCATATTAGTACGGCTTATCTTGGTCACTCGCCCCAGTACGGCGACTTGCCCCTCATCTTTGCGTTCCTGGTGCATAATGCGTATAAACTCACCACGGCGTACTGAAAACGAGTCTTGCACAACCATAGTTAACTGACTGGCATCACCAGTGTTACCGACTAATTTACCTAAAACTTTATAAGCCATTATTCAATCCCTCATCGAGGCCTGCCAACCACCCGGCCTCAATATCATTATTCTTTAGTGCCTGGTGTAAACCCTGGCGATAAAACGTAGCAAATTTAGGTAAAATACCAAGCTGTTGATAGCCAAGTAATTGTGGCAACGGCATTGCATTACCTTTGTTTTGCATATCCAGCACCATCAGGCGAGAGGCAACTAAATCGAGATCAGCACTTTTCCATTCTGGTTCGTCACCCGCTAATTGCACCATTTTTATCTGTCCACCTCTGGCACTACGGAAGTGAAAACCAATTAGACCTTGCTTAGCTTCAATATTGGGTTCAATGCGCTTTTCTTGTTCAGACAAACGAAATGCGATGGTGCGCGAATAGTTGCCTAAAATGCCATTGATAAATCGTAAATCCCCCACGCCAACCAAACTTTCATCCAGTCCTTCCAGATTTTGCATCAACTCTTTAGAAAACCCATCAGATGCTAAAATTTGTTTGCGTCCTTGTTCGGTACGTAAATCTTGTTTGGCGATACTTACAATGGCACTAAAGCGCTCAGCCAAAATGCTCGCAAGTACTACACCATTTTGATTCCAGGGAAAAATTCTGGAGCGATGGTTTTGCCAAAAAGTTTCTATCACTTGTCTGGTTTTTTCGTACTCTTGTTTATGACGGACATTTCGCTCCAGCGGAGCCATATCCCGTGCTAAAAACAACGGCGTATCCAGCAAAATTAAATCGCCAGGCTCATAACTTAAAATTTTTTTCTCAACTAACTGATAAGCCTGACGAATTTCAATTAAATCAAGCCGTTTACGCTGAGCTTCAAAATCAATATCATCCAGTTCTGATACCGAGTCGCTACCCACCGTGCTGACTTTATTGTCATCTATTAGCAAATCTGCGCGCACTGCTGCACTGGCATAAATAAAACCACCCAATACCTTGTCTAAGCACGATTTAGTCGCAATACCGGCTACGCGTAAATTAACGATTGTGGGCTTGGGGACCGCTTTCACTAAGCCAGCATCACGGAACAGCGGCGCCACTTGCTCAATATCACGGACCTGTTTAAGCAAGCGTCCTGCACTTCCCGGTAAGCGAAGCTGGCTATCGATGGCGAGCGATTGCGCTAAATTCATCGTTTTGTTCTCATTCATGTTTATAGCGTTCCTGTGTGTAGCTGCTCGCTAAGTAATGGGGCATAAGCCCAATATTGCGAGGCTTGTAGGCATGTTTTACCGGTAGCTGTTATGCCCGCGTCGTCGATAAAATCGTGCTGCCGCAACATCTCACCCCGCTTGACAATATCAAGGCTATTAACATCAAACATCAGCTTAACCGCATTATGCTCAGACAACGCTTGTAAGCTCATGCCACTTCCAGCGTAGAGTAGTAGCAATACAACCAGATCGTGCTTATCTGGTGTGTAGTCAGTTGATGGCGCTTTAGGTTTGATTATTCGTTCAGCAATGCCTGCATGGTCCACAAACCAATTCAACCAGCTCACCAGGATCTCACTATGATCGAGTAAAGTCAGCGACCACAAAGGTAACGTGGTAAAGGCTAATAGCCCACTGTTGCTGTGTTTTCGTATGTAGCGGGTATGCACTACATCACCGGCCTGGTGCTGGTAGCGATCTGCGCTGCCAGTAAAGCCAGCAATAGCCTGGTCTGTTTCACTGGCTAGCAAAGCGGTTAGCCCCGGTTCCTGCACCCTCAAGCTCGCTGGTACTAACTGCCAATCCAGTTGGGAGGGCAATTGCGCTAATAAGGTAAATTGTTCAGCTTTCAGGTTTATTACCAAAGCGGTACAACCTGCCTGCATAGCCCAGTGATACAGGTGCTGAATAGTATTAGCGTCAGTCAACTCTTCTGCTTGCGCTATTAACAAACCGCTGGCAGGCGGCGAGCTAATCCAATCCTTCGTTAAGGGAGTAGCCTCCGCAACAGTTTGCAAAAAACGGCCTTTACGATTACTGGCCAGTGCCGCAGATAAATAAAGACTCATCGCGTCACCTCTATAAACCAGTGGCAAAGGTAAGGCGCATTTTTACAATGCCTTTGTCTACAAGTCCTTTCTGTTGCTCAGGTGTTAACACGGGTTCCTGATTTTGGCTCAAAGCCTGATAAATCGGTTGCCAATCCGCCAGTGTTAAGCCTGTATCTTTTAATATTTGCTCACCTTGACTCTGCCATTTGGCTTGGGTGCTTTCACACACCTGTTGAAGTTCTCTAACACTCAAATTGCTCACATCCTCCAGAGTCAACGCTGCTGGTTCCGCTTGCTTTTGAGAAGCCAATAGCGGTTTTAATAACGGCAGCCAGCTGTTTACTTGCTCAATGCAGTTGCGTCTTACTTGGTTTAGACGCTCTTCAATTTTAAGTAGCTGGCCTTGAATCGGTGTAAGTTGACCGCGTGCCGGTTTTAAAAGCTCTTCTGGTAAATCCCGTAACGATGAAAACTGCCCATTGCGCAAACTGTTTTGCATACTTTGACGCTTGCTCTCGGCATCGTTGGGGAGATCGGCAATAGCATCTTCAATTAGCTGTAATTTCATTACCAGTTTTGGTAGCTCTGCAATGTCATCGGTGAACTGATACTCAGCCGTGGCGCTACTAAGCCATTCTTGCAGTTGTTGTGCACGTAGTTTTTGCTCTGTGAGGTTATTAACCAGCTTACTAAATCGTTCTTTGCAGTTGCGGTAGCTGGACAAAATATGCCCCTGAATCTCCGCTATCGGCAACTGTTGATCACTGTGCAGGTTTAAACCCACTTCTTGCGCTAAGGCTGAAAGCTTGTCTTGCGCTTTACCTAAATCGAGTTTACGCAGGTAATGCAGTAAGGTATCGCTGTCTGCTTGCTGCTCTTTTCGGCCAGTTGCACTGCTGGTATCGTCTTTTAACGCTCCGTCTAAAATATGACCTATGGTGCGCAGCGTGTTGGTGTACAGACGTTTCGGGAAATTCGTCAGCGGGGCACACTCTGTTTCAACATCTATGATTAAATCAGCGAGTCGGTTGTTGATACGCTCAGCGCTGCGCTCAACAAACTCGGCAAATAAACAGGCCTGTTCAATCCGTTGATAAAGCGAGGTCGTTTTGTCTTCTAAGCTGAGAATATGGGCATCTTTTAGCATAGGCCTGGAACTATTAAGCGGTTTAACCTTTGCTACCAGCTCCAGCACTTCAGCACGTTTGTGGATAAGCCCTGCCAATACTTTCGTGTCGTTGGCCTCGACCATATCAGCCAGTTGTTCTTCTTGTTGTTTGAGCACGTTAAATAGCGATTGTGCTTTTTCCAGCTGCTCTTTAGCTTCCACGGTGACGAAACCCAGCTTATTTTTACCCAGTGGCGCGAACATTTCATTAATGCGTGCATAACCATACACGTGGCTCATGACTTCCACATTGGCTGTGTAGCTGCCCATATCGTTACCAAGGAACCAGTTTTGCGCTTCCCTAATGGAATTTTCTAAGCGGGAGCGCGGGTAGTGCTCCCAAATTGCCTGTTTTTCTGTTGGATTGGTTAAAGTGAGTAAGTTCAGCTCTCCACACCACCACATCCAGTCATTAAACACGCCTTTGGCGGTAATACTCGTTTCAGCCACATAGGCGAAATAAAACTGTTGCTTAAAGCCTTCGAATTGCCACTTGTGCTTTTTATTAGGGTGAGCAATACGGGCTAAAAATAATGGGATCTGCGCCTGGCTTCGCTGCACATTATTAAGTTCAGTAAATAGCCCGGCATGTTCATCGGCCGTGTAACCTTTGGCAATATAGCTGCCCGGCACCTTAAGTTTATCCAACAAGCTGCTCAGCTCATTCACTGGTACGCCGTGTTGCTGTTGTAAATCGAGAATGCCATTTAACTCAGGGTGAGCAATGGCCAGCTGATACCAGCCTTTAAACAACAGGTCTCGGTCATTCGGTGATAATTTACCATCTACTTTTAACGGCCAGGCAATTAAACCGCGCTGCTGTAAACGTTGGCGCCACTTGTGAATGGCATCTGTGGCAAAAGTTGTCAAGGCATGCAGCTTGTTTTTGAATTTCGCGGTAAAGCTGTCGGCAGTTAAATTCACGCCGTGCAACTGGCATGCTGCCAAACTTAAGCCAATACGCTCTAACTGGTCTGCTTCGCTTGGGTTGACATAATGCAGCAGTATCGCATCACGCAACTCATTTCTTTCATCCAGTCGGCTGTATTGCTCCATGAGATGTGCAGATGCGGTTAACGCTAATACTGGAGTGCGACCATTTTGGTGGCTGTGGTTTGCCGCAAAGGAGTGAAGATTGTTCAGCTCAATTAGGTTACTGACCCAGGCAAACAAGGCTTTACCTTCTGGGTGAAGCTTAAATCCATCCAGGGTAAGTAAACCACCCTGGCGGCCACGGGACTCGGTTAAAATGGCCAGAGGTGCATCGTCGCTACCCGCTTTATTACTCAGCAAGTTTTCATCATAGGTCCAGTTATTATCCAGTAATCTCACAAAGCCAGTTACACGGGCTAATGCCTTGATGAGCGGCTTCTGGCTACTTTGTTTGCTAAGTTCAGCCATAGCCTGTTCATGACTATCACCCATGGCGGGATCTTTAAAAATCAATGAATTTTGCTGGGCGCTGCGATAGCGCAAATCCAGGCGCAGCAACATAGCCACACTGGGACCAATATGGGTTGCTTCGCTGGCGTCCAGTTCGGTAGTTTCGCCTACTAATTTATGCCATAAGGCATCGGTGGCAAATTCAATCGCTGGGTGGTCGTACAGTAAGCTGAGCAAGTATTTAAACTCACCTTTTGACAGTGGCAGTAATACTGCGCCTTTATCACCGCTTGCGGCTTGTTCTTTAATCGAAAAAGTACGCAGGTTATCCAGCAAGGTATCTAAGCTCAGCGCCTGATCTACTGCTGGATAGTACCATTCGTCTTTATCGCGGCGGAATTTGGCTTGCTCCAGGGCTTGTCGGCACTGTAGGCGATCAAGGCTCAGTTTGCGGTAATGAGCGGCAATTGGTTCCAAATCTTCGTTTTTCAGTGCCAGTATTTTTGTTGCATGGCTCACTTCAGTTAAGCGCACGGGCAATTGGCCGTAGAGCAAACTACGGCATTCGGCCAATAGTGCCTGGTCGCGGGTTTGAATGCCTTCTATCGCGCCTTTATCCAGCACATTCCTGGCTACTCGGCCAGAACCTGCCAGCACAGCTTCAAATAAATCGCCCACATCCTTAATACTACGGCCTGCTTCTTGGTATTGACTCAGCACCGCATCCACATTGGCCATGACCACGTTAAACCAACCGAAGTTGGCACCACTCATGGCGTAAGCAGCTTCAACTAAACCAGACGGGTAATTAAAACCCAGCTTGCCGTCTTTTAAGAGGCTTGCCACATAGTCCGATACATCGGCAAAGGCGTTGTGTTCAAGCTCCACTAACTCAAAGCGGCGCGCGACCGATTGAATTTCGCGCAATTGCTGGCCAAGCAGGGGTGAACACAGTGCCACATAGCGCAACCATGGAAGTTTACGGCGCGGGTCTTCTTCTTTGATTGCTTTACCAATCAGGCGAATGGCCTGGCCATCGAGGCGTTTGTCTTGTTCGTCTTCCAGGCCAAAGGTGGCGGCTTCGGCCACGGTTTCCAGCTCGTCCAGTACCACCAACATATACTGCACGCCAAAGCTCTTTAATACCTGGTAGGCTGCTTGTACCAAACTTACTACCAGGGTTTGGTCGGTATAGAGAGCTTCTTCACTGTGGTTGGCGTTCAGCTGTAAGGCATCTGCTAACAGTTCGGCTTTAAAGCCAAATGGCATTAAGCGCTCATAGGCTTGTTTGGCTATTTCACTTTGAATCGATCCATCAAAGGCTTGCGTGGCCAGTGGTAATAGCGCCTGATATAAACCAAAAGCAAACCAGTTATCCGAGTTTTGATAATCTGATGCCACTTGCGAGTAGCGAATATAGAGCGCCAGGTATTTATCTTGTGCGTCGCGATTAAACAGCTGCTTATCGTGAAGTTGGCCTTGTTCATCGCGGACAAACCAGCCCCTGGAACAGTCGTTGATTTGTGCGACCAATTCATGGCCTAAACGTGATTTACCCCGGCCCCATTCGGCTTCGACGGCAAACACATGGGCAAAGCGATCATCGTCGTGATCTACCGTATGCAAAAAGGTTTGAAAGCGTTTAAAAAAGCGGCTCTGGCCAACTAACGGGTCGCGAGGTGGGTAATCTGATACGCCCGTCGCCGCCCAGCGATGTTGTTTTGCCAGGCTATCAACCATCTGTTCGTTTAATTCAAAACTCATAACGACGATCCTTGAAGGTTTATTCTATTGGCGGCGCGTTTTTGATTGGCATAGCAGTTCTGCGCCAGTTGCTTAATGGCCCGTTGTAAAGTTTGGCTTTTGTAGCTAAATAGCGGTGCTAACGGCAGGCTGTAGCAGGCATCGCTAAAGCTTGCGTGAATTCTATAGTGGCCGGATTCGCCACGACCCGCCTCGGTAAATTGCCAGATTTTTTGTGCCAGCAATTCAGCAATGAATGAGCTTAGGACGCGGTTTAGGCGGTTGATGCTTTCTGTGTTCGCATCGAGAGCCGGGTAGAGGGTGATATTGAGCTCACCGAGCAGAAGCACAAGAAACTCAGCCAAACTGCCCAGGCTCACCTCATCACCTTCAACGCCTTGTACCGCCACATTTATTTGACCGGGTGCAAAGGCATTTTGCCTGGCAGGTAAGGTGAGCAACAAGCCGCCACGTTGCTCGGCAGCCCAGGCATCTTGCACAAAGATAATGAGACTGAGTAAAAATAACCAGGGCTGTTGGGCGAATAGCTCGGTAAGCGGCACGTTGTCATGACCTGAGCGGGACACCAATAACCAATCGGCATTAGGTTTCAGATCATGTTCATTTAGCAAGGTATTGGGGAGTGCTAACAAACGCCCGCTACACCAATTGTTTGCAAGTTGCTTTGCGGTTACATCCACCGCTTGTATAGGTGCGGGTGGTTCATTTTGTTCACTTACGGTAAATAGGGTATGGCAGGTGCGCAAAATACGGCATAGAGCGGGAATGGCAGCGTTTTCTTTTAGGCTATGGCCGAGTAAATCGCGTTCGGTTTGCGCCAATGGGCCTGCAATAATTTGTGGTGAGGAGTCTGAGTTTTCCAACAGGGCTAAGACCCATTCACTGGCATTGCCCAGTTGCTGAATGAGTTTAACCAATACCATTGTGTCATTCATCGCGCCTGCTTCCTGGCAGCGAGCGGCGGCTAAATTTATCCAATGTTGGCGAACATCTGGGGTTAAGCCCAACAACGCTAATTGCCATTCACCTGGCTGACTTAAATCGTTAAAGGCATCAAGCAATGGTACAGTGAGGCTATAGGCGCTAACGATATCACTTTCAGCGTCGTTCTTTTTCGTCTGTATTATTGGTTGTAGCAGTGACCTAAGGGCAGGCACAGCCGCCAATAACAAAGCTGCTTTACTGGCGATTAAACCGCCTTGCTGCCAAAGCTGCAGGCAGAGGTTAAGTGCCGCTTTGCTATTTAAGGTGTCGTTATTTTGCCTAGTTATAATGCTGTCCATGCCCCTTGTCACCATCTTTACTCTTCAGCCTCCGCTTGCGCCGCCTCTTCCAGCAAACTGTATAACTCATCCACATCGCTAAATAGCGGTGTGGCACCTTCAATGGCATAACCCTCAGCACTTAGTTTACTTAAAATCGCCTGATCTAAGCTGTTGTCGCCATCTTCCAGGGCTTGTTGGGCCTGGATTAATTGTTGCTCGGTCAGTTGGCCTTCGATCAGGGCTTCGACCAGGGTTTTAGCTGTGTTTGCTAGTAATTTAGACAGATTTACAGCACTTATCTGCTCGAACAGTAGTTGCTGTATCTCGTTCTGAAACTCCTGTGATGCTTTCCAAATAGCAATTGAACTCAACTCTTCAATGTTTATATTCAACTGTACAGCACCATTTTCTAGCCTTCGAAATTGTTGTTGACCTACCCATGAATTCAAGTACCAACTCACATAGGCAGGTAAATATAACTTATTTGAGAGTGTGCATTTTATAATGAAAGAACCATACCAATATTTCGCATACTCTGAAGTCACGTGAGCTGCTACTCCGACAGTACCACTTCGGGTTATTAATATATCATCCTCTTCGATGCAGTAATTATTGCCCTCATCTTCTAGCGATCTATTTAGATAAACTATGTCGTCTTTGTTAATTCTGTTAGGTGACAAAGCATTGCCTCGAATGAAAGGCAATCCATCAGTGTTTACGTAATTTGCAGCAATAGACGCGCCATATTTAAATTTCGAGCAAATACTACCAAGGCTTTCAAAGTCGTCGGTGAATTGAGCATAAAGATCGAGGTGTTTGTTAGCATAGTAACGAGCATCTAATCTATTTTCTGTTAGGTACGATAGGGTAGCCTTTGAGTGTTTGGCTTCTCTGACAACATGCTTTGAGATAGGTATTTGATTTTCGAGCAATGCTAATCTTACTTCTAGCCGCTTCGCCCAAGCGCGCAATTTCTCGGCTTGGCGAACTTTATCCCCGATGTATTTTTGAGCTTTTTCTTTAAACTCAATAACAGGAATTGAGTACAATGCATCTTTAGCAATGTAGTTAATAATTGTATTGCTGGTTAGACGGTTCTTTAGGATCTGTCCGTGTTTCGATTTTAAAAATGCGAGCAGATAATGTGAATCTACTCTTTTAGGGTCCAAGGTCGCTTTATACAAAGACCCGCTTATCATCAAATTCTTTGGGAACGCCGAAGGGACAATACCTACTTTTGATACATTGCCTTTAACTTCGACTAAAATCTCGCCAGCTTTACCTAATCCTTTTGGATATTGATCTTTGTAGTACAGAGGAAGTTTATCAGTATCTTCGAAATTGATTGAACCATTGGCATCAATTTGCGTTGGGGATAAAAACGGAAGTACCTCAGAATTTTTTAATCCGTTAATAGAATCTGTACCGTGGTAAACAACTCGATAGCCTTCATCAACCAGGTTCCCAAAAGTTGTAACCTTACCTTTGGTTTCCATCTTCTTCAACGTACTCAATGCTGCCGGGTTATAGTATTCAGCATCTAGCCGATCATCGATTTCTTGTAAAACTCGGACGTTGTACATAACTATTCATCCCGCTTATAAGCAGAAACAATCTTATCCAGATCGTTGGTAACACCGGCGTTATAGTCTTCTATGTTGTTTTTCACCACATAACCCAATGTTTCCGCCACCGCCATAAATACGTCGGTTTGTGGCTCGGGCAAAAATTGCTCTGGCTGCCTGGGGTTACCATGGCGTTTTTGTAAATACAAAATCGAGGTTTTGGCGCATGTGCCGGAGAGTTTAAAGCAGTCGCTCGGCAATGAAATTACCGCTTTTACAATGGCTTTACCGCCAACAAACTCGCCGGTTTTTTCGTCTTTTTTCCCCATGATGTACTCACGTACATAACGGTCACCGGAGTTACATAAAATACCATCGGGCAGCACTATTAACAGACGGCCACCGGGTTTAAGCAGTTGCAGGCAGCGGTCGATAAATAGCACAGCCGGATCAATGGTGGCACCGACCGGTTGCCAGTTGCCCTTGCTGTCGGGTTTACTGCCGAGTGCTAGTCCTCCGGTTGTTGGCTGCAGGCTGTAAAACGGTTTTTTATCTGTACCACCCGTTTTGCGTAAATCGGTACGATAACCCGCCCATTTAGGTTCGCCGTTGTCATCCAGCTCTAAATCGCCAGTATCTTGCCACTTCATTTTTACATGGTCGTACCAAGCGTTGTAGCTATCAACGACTTTTTGGGTTGGACGAAAACCACCGAGAACTTGCTCCATATTGGCTTCGTAATTGGCTTTTGAGTTTTGACCATTTTTGCCTTTATCAAATTTAGGCGTGCCGAACGGCGGGTTGGTGCAAATTAAGTCAAAGCTATTGGGCTTCAGAGCGTTAGTGGTGAGTGAGTTGTCGGTATAGAAAATCTGAGCTTTGGGGGCTCCTTGTAATGCCATATTCACGCGGGCCAGCATCACCATGCGCGGTGCAGCATCGGCACCGGTAAATGCACAATCGCGTAATTTTTGTTTCAATGATTCTTTTTTATCGTCGGCCAGCACCAGCTTAAAATCGATCCATTTATCAATCTGGCTTAACGCCACCGAGCCGAAACCAAAGGAGCCACAGGTTGGGTCGCAGAAACGAAAATCGCCATTGGCTAAGCTCGACCGCATTTCATCGTCATCGTCGATGTCGTGCATAGCAATTTCTAGCATGGCCTGTTTTACTGGGTTAGGTGTTAAATAAACGCCAAGGCCACCTTTGGATTCAAAGTTGGCACGCAGGAATACATCAAACACTCTGCCGAGTAAATCTCCTGACACATCAGCCAGCGTGCCGTGTTCTTTAGCGATTTTGCCATCGTTGGTTTTTACCGGCCCCAGGTTTTGTATTGCTTCCAGCAAATCCTGATAGTTTTTCGCAACAGACAGGCGCAGGTGTGTTTCTTTACTAAAGATGGGATTACGTGAGCCATCATCTGAGATCACAACGTAGTTTTCGTGGTTTTTAAATTCCTCAAAGGCGGCTTTGATTTGGGCAACGGCTTTATCGCCGTGGCTCTCCACATATTGCCAATCAAAGACATCACGAAAACGCAGGGTATTTCCCTCATCATCTTTAAAGGTAAGGTCTTCATCGTGATGCACGCGGAAAGTTTCTAAAAACAGAAGCTTAGCTACTTCCTCAATAATGTCATTCTTGTCGTTTACCTTGTCTTTGGTAACGCGGTAAACATTTTCATGGAAGGCATCAAATCGCTGCATTAAGCGTGTATAAACACGCATCGACCAGCGAAAGGTTGGATCACGCTCCATGCGATCAACGCTACGTAATTCTTCCAGACTTGGCAGGGTATCTGCACCGTGGGTACCGTCAGAACCATCGGCACCGAACAAGGCCAAAATACGTTGGTTCATGCCATCGTCCACAACGGCAAATACTGGCCAGTCACCTTCGATATCGCTTAACAGCTGGTAGGCTAAATCATCAAACTTTGCAGTGTCAGCGGCGTATTCCCAATGGCCTTCTGCCAGCGCAATCAACATGACCGGTGGCGTTAAGTTGCCTTCAACCAAGCCTTGAATCAGACCCGCCTTCGCGAATTCATGTTCGGGTAATCCGACCAATGGCTGAGTAAACTCGGAGTGCTGTTTGACCAGTTTATTGAACAGTGCTTCTAGCTGCTGTTGCGGGTCTTGTTTTTTTGCTTTTGCTTCTTTTGCCATTTGGCCTTCTTACTTTACTTTAGTAATGCAAATGATTGATAGTGCTAGTCTATCAGCAATGATTAATTTACCAATACCAGTAGGGGACCTTTAACCTCTAATTGCATGTGATTTTGTACTAATCTGCGTATTTGTTGCTCACTGGTCGTAATACCAGCTGGAAGTTTTTTCAGTACTTGCGTTAAAGGCATTCGTCCACCAGCATTTTGCAGTAGCGACATCAAATGCTCTGTAATATCATAAGTTATCTGATCAGTTGTATTGTGTTCTTTGGATAGAGATAATGACGCCAGCCAAAGCGTTACTTGAGTATGACTGAAACCTAGTGATTGCCACAATGTGATATTATCATTGAATATAGTTGTAACATTTTTAGGTGTTAATTTGAGTTGTGAGATTAGTTGACTAATTTCCATGAGCACATTCCAAGTAAGGCCATCTATATCAAATCGTAAAGCTGTTCTAAGTATTTTTTCAGAAAGAGCTCTACATCATCA
Organism: Providencia sp. PROV223; assembly: GCF_028479245.1. NCBI lineage: Bacteria > Pseudomonadati > Pseudomonadota > Gammaproteobacteria > Enterobacterales > Morganellaceae > Providencia > Providencia sp. PROV223. The sequence goes on along the minus strand of NZ_JAMPNG010000002.1, from coordinate 272,918 downwards.
TCTGGTCCACGTTAATTCTTATTTTTTTAGTCCATACAGGTCAGTATTTTGTTTTACTAATACTTGACGCATTTTATGTTAGTAGTCTAGCATGTCAATTCATTAGGTTAATTTATGAGTTTTAGCTATTAAGCTTAGGATAGAAATAATTGAATCAATATCACTACTCAAAATAATCCATATCCAGCTTTGGTAACTTAATAACTTGTGAACTAACACCTATCTCATTATCCATCATTAGGTTAACTAAGCGGTTACCATCAATAAGAACTAATCCCTCAACGGATTTAGCAAAATCAATCGCATGAGCGGTATAGCCAGAGGTAGTAATAAAAATGCCACGTTTGGCTTTTTGCCCTGCAAGAGCGCCATAAAAGGCTTGTAAGTCAGGGCGACCTACGGTGCCTTGCCAGCGTTTTGCTTGTACATAAATTCGTTCTAACCCAAGTTTGTCTAACGAAATGATCCCATCAATCCCACCGTCACCTGTACCGCCAACTCGTTGTAAATCATCACGATGACTGCCATAACCTAATTTATGTAGAACATCTAATACAATGAATTCGAAGCGGGTAGGGGATATTTGAAGTAAATTTGCCAGTAAATCAATGGCGACAGATTCACGAATTTCTTTCAGTGCATCATTTAAGCGATCATCAGGGCTGCGGGCTTGCGAAGGTGTGTCTGAATCTATTTGTGTATCTTCATCGAGTAGAACAGCATCAGGATTCGTTTTAAGTTTTATGTTCATAAAGTCAAAAGCTAAGTGATTAACTTGATCTTTACTCAGAGGGAATGGGTTATTTTTAATCCATTCTAAGCCACTCTCCGTTAAGCACCACTTTCCTCGAGATAGGCTTTGTGAAAGCCCAGCTCGTTTTAACCTGTCATGAGCCCAACCAGCACGGTTTTTATAGACTAATTGACCACTTGAAATCAGTTCAGAGCGCTGGTCGTCATCTAACCCCAGAATGTCTGCAGCACCTTCATGAACATCTTTGGCAGCAATACCTTCAGGGTGATGTTTTAAAAACCTTAGTACAGGCTCAATAAATTTATCGTAGGTTGGAACTGTCATGGAAACCTTCTATAAGAGATACTTAACATGAATTTCTATACTATGGCATTTAACATCATGGATGTTAAGTTAGACATTGGATATTTAATTGTGTGTAACTCTCATATCCAGAATTTATGTAAAGTCATGCATAAAATATCAAAATGTTTCCAACTACCTTGAGTTTATTATTAGCAATGATATAAACCTATTTTCATTATTGTTGATTAATTGAAAGAAAAATGTCGTTTGTGGATGTTAAGTAATACATTAGCATCCATTATCCTTGTATCCTTGGTTTTCAATTTGCTAGCCAATGATCAACTTCACCAGCTGTTCTTCAGTTTTCGTCTTCAGGATATTTAGCCAATTATCTAACGGGAAACCCAGCATTAAATCATACCAGCACAGTCACATCAGTTTGGGATGTAGTTCAGGATTATTGAATTGGTTAAACAGACTAATCAGTTTGTTGGCAAATGGACGTTGCCCAAACGTTCTCGTTGAGAAAGATACCCTTGAGCATCGGATGGTATCTTAGCAGGCGGTTATCGACGATTAATCTGACATCCATATCAGTTTGAACAGATAATGGCTCAGAAAGCGTTGTACTGTGCATTAAGCGGTACAGGCATCTGGGGATGACAGCGGGTACGCTGTCGGTATCAGGAAAGCGTATATCAGCTATCACTAGCTGGTGACTATTTTCGATAGGAATGGCACATTCCTGGATAAACCGCGAGTTTAGTAAAGTCATCCAGCCAGCCTTGGTAGTAGAATAGCTATGCCTCATGGGGAACATGATACTTTTTAATGGTTGAAGTTTCTGTGTGAGTTAATGTTGCGGTTGGTACGGAAAGGGGAATGGTACGATGGTTATGCTCTGGATTCGGCAATACGTGTTTGTAACCAATCTTCAACCTCGCTCTTTAACCAACGAGAGCTACGCCCTAATTTTATCGGTTTAGGAAACTCCCCATCTTGGATCAATTTATAAAACCATTTATCAGTTAATCCAGTTAAACGGGTTATAAATTTCATATCAACGCATTGGTCATCTAATAAGGGAATCGCTTGAGTGCTCATTATTGAACTCCTGTCTTTAAAGTTAAAAGGCAGAAGGGATATCGATAAGTGTTTAGGGATATCTCTCTTCCAAAAGATATCCCCCTCATGTTTTTTATTGGTAGATTAACGGCTACATCCAAAAGAACGCTCACCATCACCATAATATTTTGTATGTTCTTTGGCTAAGTAACGACAGCGTTGGTTTAATTCGAATATCGCACTTTCATTGTTGGCATTATTGTTATCTAGCCAAGTAACAGCGTTATCTGGGATATGAACTAAATAACGCTCCGTAGAGTAGTTAACACCAATTGCACTACACCATGCTTGTTGTACTAATGCATAAAGCGTTCCTTCCGCTCTAGTGTAATCACCTAAACTCCAATAGACGTCCTTATTGACTAGCAGCAACAAGTGATAGTGTTTCCTGCGATTGATTTCACCAAACTCTCTCACCCAAACATAAGATAAGGGGCATGAATAGTTGCGATCCCATACTTTATTTTTACGTTTAAGGTCTGCATCTATTTTGGCTTTTAGGGATTCAATGAAACGAGTTATGACAGTTGAATCCTCATGGTAACAAGTTGTCGATGATGGGAAGCGTAAATCGACGCGAATAGCTGTGACACGATTATAGGTTAATAGTGATTTACGGACTGTTCGGTCTATCTGACGAAGATAGTCCTCATTGTAGGTATAACTAGACATGATTTATTCCTTAAGGTTTTTTAAGTCATATCTAGTTCGATGGATGTAAAAAATAGATAAGTTAGTCAAAATTGCTTGAGTGATCTTTAGGTCTATAAAATGCCATTCTTACTCTATTAAATATATAACTATACCAGCACCGTTTTTACACACAGAAGTCCTGCTTGCCAGAGGCTCAGTGACTCATCTCATTAAAAAGTACTCTGATATTAATTTTCTAACGCGAAATGGATAACAGCGTCACTTTCACAATATTAGAATTATTTTTTTAGTATGCTTATCAATAAAAACAGCACTATTGTATTAGTATAAGCCTAATAATCTATGTATAACCCTTTAAAATTAAGGAATGAAAGAACATGAATATCACGATTAAATCATGAATAAAAATGTATTTTAATTAGCTATTTATTAGTGATTTTAATAGTTTTTTATTACCATATAATAAAATAATCATCATATTTTAATTGATAAAAAAATGAGGCTTTCATGACGATGAGTTATTCATATATAGAGAACGAAATTTATGGTTATATGAGAAAGAATAAAGTTTTTTGTTACCTCATATGGCGTGTGTTGAGCAACAGCAAAGACGCTAATTTTTATATGTTTAAAATACGAAACTACTTAACAGATCTCACAGTTAAGGACGACTTTAGTAGTGTTATAAAAACAGTAACGAACGGTTTTTTTGATAAGAAATTTATTTTTGCACCGAAGAGTCATGAAGGGCGATATGTAGAATCTATTGAATATATTAACTTTGTTGTAGCTAGGCTTAATGCTTTTCAATACTCAGATTATGTTACTGATATATATAGTATGCTTGACTACTTAAGAAATGACGTAATTAAGAAAACCTGCCATTACAAGTACTTTGATTGGTTAAAACCATCCGATATAAAAATGTGCAAGTGGGTCTATAACTATCTGGTCAAAAGTAAAGCATTGACTAAAACCGAATATCAGGATAGTGAAGAGCTTTATCTTTACATTGTGACTGGTTTTTATTTATGGCAATCACCCCAAGATGAAAAAGATAAGCGCTATAAAAAATTACTCCTAGCTCGAAATGAGCGAAAACACAGAACAACTACTCAATCAAAAGGTTCGGTAAGGCCAAAAAAAACACCGAAAGATATTCAACTTTCAGCAGAGGCAAGAACTAAATTGACAGAGTTAGCCCTTAACTATGGTGTACCCGCGTCGGAGTGGTTAAATAGCTTCATTATTGATGAATATGAAAAAATGAAATAAATTTCAAATATATATCATCTATGCGAACTTAACATATATTAAGGTTGCAACGATGAATAAACTCGAAAATCATTTTCTTTTCCTCCCTAAAGGGGCTAAGGATGTGTTTTTATCCCATTTGAATAAACTTATCAATTACTCCCCCACCATAGGTCTGATGGGTAAAACAGGAGCTGGAAAATCCAGCTTAATCAATGCCCTATTCCAATCCCAACTATCGCCTGTGAGTAATGTCTCTGGCTGCACACGCCAAGCTCAACGCTTCAGTATAACAATGAGCAACCATAACCTCACTTTTGTAGATTTACCTGGTGTGGGTGAAAGTATCGAACGTGATAAAGAGTACCACCAGCTCTACCGTAACTTATTGCCAGAGCTGGATTTAATCATTTGGGTACTCAAAGCCGATGATAGGGCATGGTCTTCTGATGAACAGTGTTATCGCTTTCTCACTGAGCAATGTGGTTATCAACCAAACCGCTTTCTATTTGTGTTGAACCAAGCCGACAAAATAGAGCCCTGCCGCCAATGGGATGAACAGTGCCACCAGCCATCCCCTGAACAAGCGGTTAACTTAGAATTGAAACAACAAGCTGTGATAACAGCATTTAAACCGCATCATCCAGTGATGACGGTTTCTGCGGCAGAAGGTTTTCAGCTCACTGAATTAGCAGAGCAATTAATACAGGCGTTACCGGCGAAAGCCAGTAGCGGTGTGGCTAGGCAACTGAATAACACTTACCGGACACAATCCGTGGAAGACTCAGCACGTAACGATTTTGGGCAATGTGTTAGTGATATCGTCGATACACTGATAGACATCCTTCCCCTGCCTGTCTTGATAAAAAGCACGATTGGTACAGTCAAAAAGAGCATCGTTTCCGTCGCTAAATCCCTGTGGAGCCTATTCTTTTAACCTCCTACGTTAACTCATTATTCATCACTCTCAGCGCCAGTCCTTAACAGGATTGGCGCTTTTTTATTTCTTTTTATTGGAGTATCAACTTATGAATCATTCAACCGAATCCACTATTGCAGTGACTCTCGTTCCCGATGAACAACGCCTTGATTTTTGGTTCAACCATTTTGGTGCAGTTAAAGGCTGGGCTACTTTTGAGATAGTGACCTTCACTACGATGGGACAGTTTTGTGAGGCCTATAACGGCGGCTATTGGGAATATTGCACCCTCTCCAATGGTGGGGCGTTTATTTATCCGGATATATCAAAAGAGGTACTAACCTTATTCAACATGCACAACGGCAATGAAGCCACGGTGAGCCAAGAAGCGGCAGGGATTGCTGTGTGTCTGATCCTGTACAGCATCTGGTCATTCCAAACAGAAAGCGAAGTGATGTGCGACCGCTTTTATCAGCTGCGTGACTACGCTTCACAACATCCCGAGTCCTCTGCCATTTTCCACTTAATTGATTAATCCGGAGTTTTATCATGAGTTTATTAGCTTCGCGTTTTGGCTCTGCTAACAGTATTCGCCGTGACCGTCCACTCACCATCGAAGAGTTATTCCGTACTGTACCGAGTGTATTTTCTGAAGAGAAGCACGATTCCCGCAGTGAACGCTATACCTACATCCCGACCATTACCTTGTTAGATAGCCTGCAAAAAGAAGGCTTCTATCCGTTCTTTGCCTGCCAAACTCGGGTGCGTGATATCAGCCGTCGAGAGCACACCAAGCATATGTTGAGGCTGCGTCGTCATGACCAAATCACGGGCGTACAAGTCCCTGAAATTATTTTGCTCAATAGCCATGATGGCTCAAGCAGTTATCAGATGTTGCCGGGACTCTTTAGAGCCGTGTGCTCCAACGGTTTGGTGTGCGGTGATGTATTAGGGGAAGTGCGTGTCCCCCATAAAGGGGATGTGGTGGGTAAAGTGATTGAAGGAGCCTATGAGGTACTCGATACGTTTGAGCAGGTCGCTGAAAAACGCGAAAGTATGCAGTCGTTATTGCTACCTCCACCCGCCCAGCAAGCCTTTGCTGAAGCGGCGTTGACCTACCGCTTTGGTGAAGAGTTCCAGCCCGTCACACGAAATCAAGTTCTACAACCTCGACGCTTTGAAGATAAAAAAGAAGACCTCTGGACGGTGTACCAACGTCTACAAGAAAACCTGATTAAAGGAGGATTATCAGGCAGAACCGCAAAAGGTAAACGCGCTCGCACTCGTGCAGTCAATGGTATTGATGGTGATATCAAACTCAATAAAGCCCTGTGGGTGATGGCGGATACCTTATTTAACCAATTCGCCCCTTGCCAGCCCAACTAATTTTCCCGCCCTGACAGGTTGTGTCGTTACGCGTTGCTTTCTTATCGTTTAAATAAAAAGCATAACTTTATTTATCAAATAATTAGATATAGCCATTTTTCATTAAAAAGCCCAATGAGAATTTTTCCCAACAGACATAACCTGTCAATCCCCTAAGTTAAACTCCTTCCTTCTTAATTTCCTAACGTCTGTTATTGAGAGCAATACGTTATGTTTCAGACCAACCGAAAATATGACCGCATGGCTGTGCGACTCTCTGCGTTGATTGCCCGCTTAATGGCAGGAGAAAGCCTTGTTCTCTCATGTTTAGCCCAAGAATTCAATGTTTCTGAACGCACGTTACAACGGGATTTACGTGAACGCTTGGCTTATCTGGGTGTAGAAGGGCGGCAAGGTTGTTATCGCTTGCCCATCAATACGCTAAAAGCTTATCGAGACAAAGATGTTCTTACCTTTGTGAAACAGATTGGGATGACCCGGTTGTTTCCGGGGCTAGACAGTCGCTTACTCGGGTTACTGTTAACCCAGCAGCCCCATGCACCTTGTTTAATTTGGCACCACGCCCATAAGATTTCGGCTTTACATGCAAACCATTTCTATCAATTGGTGTATGCCATTACCAGTAAGCAATCTATTAGTCTACTCACGCCTGAGCGTCGTTTTAATCCACTACAACCCTATCAACTGATTTACCGTGAAGGACAGTGGTATTTACTAGCGGAATATCACCAGCAAGTACATGTCTTGTTGTTAGAGGATATCCAGCAAGTTCAACCACTCAATACCCCCTTCACACCGAAGCACGCAGTGATGCAATTGTCACAACAAAACAGTTTTATTGCAGCCTTACCGCATTTTCGATTGATATCACAATTACTTACCTCTCTTCCATCACACAAAGAAAGGAGCCGATCATGACGTTACTAACCCCTCCAGCATCGCATCCCACACATTGCCCTCACTGTTCTTCTGAGAAAGACATCATTGCATGGGGTACGGGCTGGATGTGCCGTGATTGCGGTCACGAATGGGCCATGCCTATTCAAAATAACCATTACATCGTGAATTCATCATCACATAAGGAAGCATAAAAAATATGAACACCGTTTCACACTTACAACTGGGTTTAGAACGGATCGCTGTCGTTATCAGTATTTTGTTATGCCTTTGGATCACTGGCGTATTGTTAACACATTTCCAGCTTATCGCTCTCATCATGAACCCGTATGGGATCACATTGATGTACTTCGTTTTATACCTCTTGGCTTTGGTTATCCCACAACTCTTGGCGCAATTGGGCTTATGGGTTTTGAGTGCCTTTAAGGGAATTGATTATAAAATCCATTTCAACTCCAAATTAATTGCCATTATCTCGTCCATCATTATCGGATTAGCCCTCTCTAGCCTACTGATTATCATGTCATCCGGTTGGTTATACGGTTTTACTGAAGGTATCGCCACCACGATATTGCTGATTGATTTGCTGATCGCCACTGGTATTGCCTTTTATCTTCATCGACGAATTCGTCACTGGGTTTCAGTGCGACTAAACCGTCAACCATCACATTAAACATGATCAGCAATTTTTGTTGTGGATACCTTATTCACCATTCATCCGATAACCATCGAATACGCCATATCAGGGAAAACCAAGCACCCATTAGACGGTGTTCATCAAGCGTCAATATGACGTTTCTATTTATGTTGATAGGAATTTATAATGAAAAGATATGTAGTTGTGACTGTATTGGCCTCACTGTGGTTGATGACATCACCCGCCTCTGCCACCAGCCAGCCCCCTAAAAATACCATTTGGGAGTATAAAGGGGATGGCGGTAAAACCTTATGGCAAGTGTGTGGAAGCCAAAACAGTACCTGTAGGATTGTGGGCTCAACCAAGCATTATGTTGCTGTACTGAATCATAGATCCGCGTCAGGTTGCTCATTTGGTGATTTTTATATCGTGGCAAGAACCGATGGAAACTGGCAACAACGCGATACAGGCACTTGTAGCCCTAATGCCTATGTCCAAAAAGGAACCATTAATAATGGTCAGTACTCCTCGGTCGATATTGGTGTTGGTGGGACGATTGTAGCCCGTTACCCCATTGGGTATTGGAGTATGCAAAAAGAGTTCTCAGGCAAGAATCGACCGCGCTGGAAAGAAAAAGACCGTACTAGAGGTGGATTGCAAACCAATCAACAATAAATAACATTCTCGCTACCGTCACCTGCGGTAGCGAGGACGATAAAAGATAACAAAAGGTAACGTAATGAATAAGATAAAAAGTGTATTTGCGATAGGACTATTGGCAGTTAGCACATTTAGCTTGGCTGAAGAACAACAGCGTTATGCGAGCATCACACATACCAGCTCAAATTTTATTAACCAAGGCTACTGTGGTTATTCATTTACCCTCGATAATGGCGGTAGCCATATGGTTTTAGACCATGCGGAGTTTGGCGCTCTTGAACTAACGCTGCGCATGAAAGATAGGCAAGGAAAAGTATTAGGGGATACGGTGCTGGAAGTGGAACCTTTTGGCGATTCTAGCGCCACGCGTGCCACGTTTACTGGATTAGAAATACCTTGTGAAGATGTTGCTGAATTTGAAGTGGTTAAAGCGCTGGAAGATCAGAACGGGCGTAAGGTTGAATTGCCGCTATCGATCTTTGAGGCCAATAATCCTGAGTTGGCGAAGATGTCGGTTGCAAGGAAGAAATAATTTATGTAACTTCAGATTTGATCTGAAGTTACTAGATGTTAGTTGCTTATCAAATTTTCAAACCTCAAACCACCGAGTATACATTTAAGTATACAAAATTTTATCTATAAATTTATATCAAACAAAAACAATGTATTGCCTATAAAAAGCGAGTCCGGCCTTCGCACCATAAGAACATCAAGAGACGTCAACCGACGTCTTTTTTGTATCTAAAATCCAGTGTTTGCAAGGCTTTCCCCGCATTTTCAGTCAATGCATGTCAACTTAACTCAACCCACATTAACCTCCGAGTGAGTATATACGTCGCTTCGATAATGAATGTATATTCGTCATACTTCGAATTACATGGTTGTTGGCTTCGTTCAGCTATCCGAGTCACATATTTATCTATGCTCCTCGGCTATCTTCACTAGCTGCCTACACGTAATCCGAATTATTTAGAGTATATGCTTGCTCAGAGGTGAGAGGATAAAGAATATGGCACAATCTACCCGCAGCAGCGGATTGATTATTTAGCTCAGCAATAACAGCGCATAACGCAGCATATGCCATGGCATTCGCGGCTTTATTATCTTCATCTACTTGCTGTTTTATCAATGTCGCTTAGTACGGCGACGAGGCATTTGCCAATGCACCTGCTAAATTATCACCTGCCAGGCCTTGTAGCCGCCCCGACGCTGACCTCTTGTTGTTTGGCATCATAGTCCGGGTCGATTTGGACGCTATCGCCCGTGAGGTTCAAGTCTTTTTGAGCAATCAGCTCCGCCCACATGCAGTTTGTTGCCGGCGGTGATGTTGACATTGTTGCCAGCGGTTAAGCTGACATCGTTTTCTGCGACCACCGAGGAGCCTTTAACGTTCAGGTCGTTCCCTGCGGTAATGGTGACTTTTTCGCCACTGAGCAAGCTGCCTTTTTCACGAGTGGTCTCATCGTGTTGGATAGTGTGCTCACTGCTGGCGCTTAAAAAGCCTTTACTGCTACGCTGCTCTTCGACGGTTTTTTGTTTTCTTAATTCTGCAAGATTAACGTGTTATGGCGGATATTCAAGTGGTCAAATTTATTATTAAGTAGCTACAATTTAGAGCCAAACAATTGAGCTCTAACATAGATTCTTTAAGGCTTTTTTCTTAGTATGTAAATTAAACACTCTTGTTTAATGATATCTTATACCTTAAGAAAAGAGATAACTAAAATGCCAGCTGCTAAACGCCCTATTTTTAATTTGGAGCTTGACTTACTTCGTACTTTTATTGCGGTTGTTGATGGTGCAACTTTTGCCGCCGCTGCAGAATCTGTTTGCCGAACGCAATCAGCGGTGAGTCAACAAATGCAAAGGTTGGAGTCACTCATTGGCAAGGAGTTATTTGTGCGGCAAGGCAGAAACAAAGCATTGACAGATTCTGGTACACAGCTATTGAGCTATGCCCGTCGTATTCTGCGGCTTAATGATGAGGCATGTTTATCGCTAGTTTATGAAGAAATTGACGGGGTATTAAAAATTGGTTCGCCAGATGACACAGCGAATACCATATTACCTGATTTACTAGCCAGATTTTCAGGGGCTTATCCAAATTTGATCATGGATATTATTGTCAAACGTAGCCCATTTCTTATGTCAATGTTAGAGGATAATGAACTCGATTTGGCCATTTCAACCGAGGAACATGTTGGTTACCCTAAAATTGTCTTACGTGTTTCCCCTTCGCTATGGTATTGCGGGAAGCATTTTACCTTTAATTTAGAGCAGCCACTGCCATTAGTTGTGCTAGATGAACCGAGCACTTACCGTGAGATGATGATCAATCACCTCGATCAACAGCAAATACCTTGGCGAATTGCGTACATGGCAACAACATTATCTGGTGCACGTGCTGCGGTTAGGGCGGGATTGGGCATTATGGCGCGTTCAATTGAACTTTCAGGGGAGGATTTACGCATACTCGGTGAAGATGAAGGGTTACCAGCACTTCCGGCAATTCGATATAACTTGTACCTCAACTCAAAAAGCCCAACTAAAGCCGCCCAAATTCTTTTTAACTCATTAAAAAATGAACAAACAGACGTTATCTCCCATAACAACTAAAATTAGGAGTGATTATGACCCATTTTCACGGTATTTTTCCTTATCTTGTTTCACCAGTTGACCAAGCTAAAGGGGTTATTCTTGAATCATCCCTTCGTCATCTAATTGAACATCTTATTTCGAGCGGAGTTCACGGGTTGAGTCCGTTAGGGAGTACAGGTGAATACGCATATTTGTCACAAGAATTGCGAAATGAAGTCGTTCGCATTACGGTTGATCAAGCCGCGGGGCGGGTACCCGTATTAGCGGGGGTCGCCGGTTTCTCAACATCAGATGCGTGTTCACAAGCAGAGCAATATGCCAAGTTAGGTGTGGATGGTATGGTACTGATATCCCAAAAAATGTACCCTCTGAGTGACAAAGCTCAATTGAGTTATTTCCAGACAATAGCAGAGTCTTTTCCTGAAAAATCGATGACGGTCTATACCAATCCTGGTTTATTAGGGGATGTGCTGTCAATTTCTCTTTTGAATGAATTAAGTTATATCCCTAATATCGAATATGTTAAGGATGCATCGAGTAATACTGGAAGGTTATTAACAATGCTCAACACCTTCGGTGAGCGAGTTAAAATTTTTAGTGCTTCAGCTCATATTCCTTTATTAGTCATTAAATTAGGTGGCGTGGGCTGGATGGCGGGTCCTGCCTGTGTATTGCCAAAACAATGTGTTGAACTATATGAGTTGGCCACTAGAGGGGATTGGGATACAGCGTTAGCAAAACAGAAAGAAATGTGGCAAATCAACGAAGCTTTTACGCAATATGCATTAGCATCATGTATTAAAGCATCTTTAAACATTCAAGGGTTTAATGTTGGTGACCCGATCCTTCCACAAGAACCTCTCAATGATGCTGCTATTGCTCATTTACAGCAAATTATTGCTCAGTTAAATGAATAATAATAAGGGGAAAGAAAAATAGAAGCCCATTTAGTGTGGGCTTCTATTCGTTAGTCGGTATTATTAAATACCGACACGCAATAACTGTGTGATAGCCGGTATAGTTTTCGTTTCGAAGGACAATACACTTTTAGCAAGCTGCGCAGCTTGTTCATTTTTCATTACCAACTCTGCATTGTCATAAAATTTGCTCACAATATCCTCCAACGACATTGGATTTTGTGGGTTACCGTATTGGATATCTAATCGTTCCGTTATTGTTTCACCATTAGTTAATGTGACAAAAATTAAGCCGGGAAAATAGGTTGGAAAAGGAATTTCATTTTCAGTGGGATAACGATAACTGACTTTTTTCGCGAGGTTTTGGATATCTGTTCGCTGTAAATTTTGGGCTGAGAGCAAACTTAATGTTAATTTGTCTTCGATAAAGCCTGCGGCAAACAACCACGGGAGGCTAAATTTCGCTGCATAGGCACTCTGAGGAGCCCATTTTTGTTCTGGTGGCTCACAAATTAAGGCAGCTGCAACGGGATCGACAACGCATTCTACTTTAGCAATTTGCTCGAGGGTTATTCCTTGTTGTAATAATCGTCTCCCACAATCGACAGTGGCATGAGCAAAATGGCAAGCAGGGTAGGGTTTAATAGAAACATTCATGAACTGCCAAATATTACCTAAGTCTTGGGTGACTTGCTCGGGATGCGCATTTTCACGAAGACCATGTGTTTGGTACAGGCTATAGCGCCCTTCAAAAATAGTTTCTGGCCCTGTCATTCCGCCTTTAGCTAAACAAGCTGCAATAATGCCTGATTGCGCAGCCCAGCCCGCATGAAAACATTTTGCAGACGAGCTATTGGTTAGGTATTCAGCAACACCACTGGCTTGGCTTCCTGTTAGTCCAAGAGCATGAACCGTTTGTTCCCGAGTTAATTTAAGTAATGAAGATGCACAAGCTGTCGAGCCAAAAATACCAGCTATGGCTGTAGAATGGAAGCCGCGTTGATGGAACCCGCTGTGGCTTGCTAATCCCACTCTGGCAGCAACTTCCCAGCCAATAATCCATGCAGTAAGGAGCTCTTGCGTTGTTGCTTGTAAATGTTCGCCGAGTGCAAAGGCGATAGGGGTAAGTACGGCGCTACCGTGAGTGATTGAGTCGGTGTGTGTATCATCAAAATCTAATGCATGTGCAGAAATACCATTTACTAAAGCGGCGGTGGTAGTTGAAACGGTTTGGTTACTTCCCCAAATTGGAATTTTTCCTTGATGATCAGGTAAATAAGCGACTCCCTTACGGCATTGTGTTGCACTTTGTTGGAGACTTCCGGCAAGTGCAACGCCTAATGTATCGAGTAAATGATATTTGGCGCGTTCAACAACCTGCGGTGGAATATCAGAAAATGATAGGGATGTGATAAATTGGCTTAGCTGTTGGCTTAATGTCATAGATACCTCCGGTGAATGAAAAAGCCAGCACTTGACTGGCTTTAAGAAAGTAAAGATTTAAACTTTGCTAAAATGAATTAGTCATTAAGCCAACCGGATGCTTTGGTTTGTTCTATTACTCGAGTGACTTGTTCAGGAGCATTTCCCACATAGGTCGTTGGATCTAATAGGGCATCAAGTTCTTCTTGCGTTATATGGTCACGAATGCGCGTGTCACGGTTAATGGCCTCAATAAAAGTGATGCCTTCTTCTTGGCCAGACATAGAAGCTTCATAAACAATTTCATGGGCAGTTTGTTTACCCGCTTTGTCTGATAAAGCAAACATGACGCGCTCAGCGAGCATAAATCCACCTAAAATATCTAAATTTTGGCGCATCTTATCGACATGCACGTTTAATCCCCCTAATACCGTTTTCATGTTATCGAAGATCACCGAAAGCATCAGGCACATTTCTGGCATCACTTTCCATTCCATCTTCCAAATCGCACCATCTCTTTCGTGTTGGTGTTTCATCATGTCGGTAAGCACTGAAAGATTAGCTTTCAATGTATTACTGACACATGCCGCATTTTCGACAATGGCAGGATTACGCTTGTGTGGCATCGTTGAGGAGCCAACTTGACCTTTACTAAAAGGCTCTGAAAGTTCATCAATTTCATTGTGAGCTAATAATAAAATTTCATTGGCAATTTTTCCTAACGTGCCGCTAATTAAACCAATCAGCATGCCATATTCACTAAATCGGTCGCGAGCGGGTTGCCAAGAGATTTCAGGAGTGCCTAAACCGAGCCGATTTAATACACGAACTTCAAGCTCATCTGCTTTGTCGCTCAATGAGGCCTTAGTTCCAACAGCGCCAACAACGCTACCAACGAATAAGCGAGGTTCGATTTCTTTTAATCGTTGATAATGGCGTGCTAATTCCGTTAGCCAAATTGCAGTTTTGTGTCCAAAGGTAATCGGTAAGGCTTGTAAGGCTAAGGTTCGTCCTGCCATTGGTGTATTGCGATGCTTTTCGCTTAACGATAATAAAGAACGCCCTAATATTTTGATATCACGTAAAAAAACGTTATGAGCCTCTTTAAGTTGAAGCACTAAGCCTGTGTCCATAACATCTTGTGTCGTGGGTCCAAAGTGGACGTATTCACCAAAATGTTCAGGACAAGCATGTTCTAAACCACGGATGGTTGGAACAAGTGGGTGACGAGTTAAACGCACTTGCTCTAAGATGAAATCCATATCTAATTTTTCCAGTTTTGCTGTATCAGCAATGATCTTCGCAGCTTGCTTTGGAATCAAGCCTAATTCAGCTTGTTCAATTGCTAATGCTGCTTCGTAATCAAGCCAATTTTGCATTCTGACCTTATCAGAAAAAATAGCTCGCATTTCTTCTGTAGACCATAAGTTCTTTAATAATACCGAATCAAAAACACTAGTACCCATAATATTCCCCTGTGTAAGAATAATATTGAAAATTAAAAAGCAATTATTTGTTAGAGAGTTTCTTTATTTATGCAACAAATAATAAAAATAAACACCTTAATAAGATTAATGTTAATTAAAGGCTTTCTTATGTGTTTAGAATTTCATTAAAATCAATATGTTGTATTTTTATTTATTGTTTATTATCTATCGATTTTAATTCTTAATTTTCTCTTAAGTTTTCATTAATTTAATTAATGCTCATTTGTATGATGAAGATCATCTTTTTAAATAAGACATGTTTTAAAAGAAAAGTAATTTGATATACATAATATGAATTAAAAATTATTAAAAATAAATAATCTTCCTTTTAATTATCAGGGGATCTATTCCTATATTTGGAGAAATAAATAATGACATTAAATAAATATACAAAATTGATACATAGTGGACGACAAACTATTACAACATCAGGACCAATCAATCCACCAGTAATGCGAGCGAGCACTATTGTTTTTGACTCAATTAAAAGCTGGCGTGATGTTCGCGATCGCCGCGCAACGGAACGTGTTTTAAGTTACGGTGCGCGAGGTACAGAAACAGCATTTGCACTTGAAAGCTTGGTGACTGAATTAGAAGGAGGTTATAGAGCACAGTTATTTCCTACAGGTCTAGCCGCGATTGCCGTCACTATTATGGGCTATGTACATAGTGGTGGGCATGTATTGTTTGTGGATTCGGTTTATGAGCCTGTGCGCAAAATTGCCGATGCTTTTTTAAAACCAAACAATATTGCCTATAGCTTCTTTAAAACAGATGGCTCAGATTTTGAACAAAAAATTCAGAGTAATACACAGCTTATTTTTGTTGAGTCCCCAGGTTCATTACTTTATGAAATGTTGGATTTACCCGAAATATGCCGCATCGCACATGAACGAGATATCCCTGTCGGCGTTGATAATACTTGGGGCTCAGCATGGCTTTATAACCCACTAGAATTAGGCGCGGATGTTTCTGTAATTGCAGCAACAAAATACCTCTGCGGGCATTCTGATGTGATGATGGGAATTATGGTCGCGACAGAAAAAGCTTGGAAACAAATTGGTGCCTTGCCAGAAGCTTTAGGTCAAGCCAGTAGCCCCGATGATGCAGCTTTAGTTTTACGAGGAATGCGGACTTTAGGGCAGCGATTAGCTGCGCATGGCAAAGCCGCGTTAGCGATTTCACAATGGCTGGAAACGCGTCCTGAAGTGGAAAAAGTCTGGTTCCCTGAATTACTATCTCATCCGCGACATGATCTATGGAAGCGTGACTGCAAAGGTAGTAACGGTTTATTAACCATTGAATTCAAAAAACAATATACCGCGAAGCAAACAGAAAACTTTATTGATGCTTTAGCCCTGTTTGGTATCGGTGCATCGTGGGGCGGGTTCGAAAGCCTCGCACTACCCGCTAACGTAGTCGGTGCAAGAACAGCATCAGATTGGCGTGAAGGCCACGGGCCTTTTGTTCGTTTACATATTGGCTTGGAGTCTGTGGATGATTTGATATCCGATATTACACAAGCATTTTCAACATTAAACCAATAAAAATAAAGCTGCACCAATACTGGGGAATTCTTCTATGACAGGTTTAATCATTGCCGCGCTAGTTACAGCGCTGGTTGTTTACCTGCTGGCTCGAGGTTATAAGCCTCAGCCAGTCTTGTTGCTAGGGGGCTTGCTTTTGCTGCTCCTAACCGCATCTTTAGATCTTAATTCATTGTTACCAGAAAACAAAACTACGCATTTTAAGTACTTTGATATCTTCCAAATTTTTACTGATATCATGAGTTCTAGATTAGCAGGTCTAGGGTTAACATTAATGGCGATTGCTGGATTCTCCCGTTATATGGAGCATGTGGGGGCAAGTCGCGCATTATTTGCCATTTTTGAAAAGCCACTAAAGACTATTAAATCACCTTATTTGTTATTAGTGATTTCATTTTTAGTAACGCAAATTCTCGTTATTTTCATTCCAAGCCATGCCGGGTTGGGGATGCTACTAATGGTGACTATGTACCCAATATTAATTCGTTCAGGTATCAGCCCGCTTTCTGCTTTAGCAGTTATCGGTTGTTGCCAATTTATTGACCATGGACCCGGTTCCGGTAATGTCATTATGGCAGCGAAAACAGCAGATATTGAACCCGCCGTTTACTTTGTTCAGTATCAATTACCCGTAACTATCCCTATTATTATCGCAGTGGCAATCACCCATTTCTTTATCCAGCGTTGGTGGGATAAGCGTGAGGGGTTTGTTTTTGACTTGAGCAAAATTGATTCTATTAAAGAAGATAGCGGTAATAAAGTTCCATTGTCTTATGCGTTGTTACCAGTTATTCCATTGATCTTAATTATCGGATTTAGCCCATTATTACATCCATACATTAAGTTGGAAGTCACCACTGCGATGATCATCAGCACTGTCATTGCACTGATTTTTGAATACGTCCGTTTACGTGATGCGAAAGCCGTCATGGACAGCTTTATGTTGTTCTTTGAAGGCATGGGGAAACAGTTTGTTTTAGTGGTTTCTTTGATTGTTTCAGGGGAGTTTTTCGCAAATGGATTACTCAAAAGTGGAGCGGTGGATACGTTAATTAGTGCTGCTCAAGATGCTGGCTTTGGTATCGGGGCGATGATTATTGTTATGAGCGCCATCCTTGCACTTGCGGCGTTCCTAATGGGCTCAGGGAATGCAGCATTCTTCTCTTTTGCTGCATTGACACCGAAAATTGCTGCTTTTCTCAAAGTGGATGTGGTGACGCTCATTTTACCAATGCAGATCATGACAAGCTTTGGACGTACAGTTTCACCTATCACTGCAGCAATTGTTGCAATTGCAGGGATTGCAGGGGTTTCACCGTTTCAAATAGTAAAACGGACGGCAATCCCAATGGCAGTTGCCGCAATAGTTAACCTTGTTGTAACTTTCTACTTCTTATACTTCTAATTAGACTCGCGCATTTATCCCTTAAACTTTTCGTTACTCTTCGGTTTAAGGGATTTTTTTATTGATTGGAGGGCTATTATTCATCCTTTTATCAAAAACTATCATCAATGATAGTATGGGTATGTGAATATTTTTGTCGCAGTAACCGTTGATTGGATTATTAGTAATAAGGTTGATAAATCAGGCACTGAAAGAAATATCAGTGCCTAGATATGAAAAGCAAAACTAATTAATATTCATAAAAGTAGCGTATTTTATTAAAAAATACGCTACTCAACTATCAAGTCAGTGAATTGGGTTAGAAGGTTTTGATTAACTAATTAAATGCAATAATGACGACTGCATTTCCAGTGTAATACCCAGGTGTTACCGTTCCTGATGCATGTAATTCAGAAGTGAATGTAAATGAATTCGCCGCATTATTCCCAGAAATGTTCATGTTCGCGCCATTCCAGCCATTTTGATTATTAATTAATGGATTTGAATAAAAGTTAGAAGTCGAATTTAAATATACATAACGCTCACCCGTGGTTGAACGAGCAAATAAATTGATATTTGTCGCCTGTGTACAAGTGATATTGCCAGAAACTGAGTTTGTTTTACCATTTAAACTCGTGTTACTGAGCGCCCCGTGATTAACAAAAGCAGGCAAAGAAATACTACATGTTTGATTTGTAGGTGGAATTTTACCACAGACGCTACCTGGCCACTGGATTGCATTCCTAACTCCCGGGGTTGGTTTATGGTTAACATAGAATAATCCAATACAAGTCGCATTTGGGCTATCAATGACAAACGATGCACGATAAGGAATTCCCTTTGCACTACGAAAAGCCGCTGCGACTTCTTCCGCTGTTCGATACTGGTTAATTCGAATGCAGTTACCATAATCTAAGCAAGATCCACTCAACGATGGCGCACCAGATGCATACAGAACATCAGGGCCTACCCAGCACTCGGTTGATCCATAACAAGGGTTAGTAACACCACTTGCTTCACTCCAAGAAAGAATGTCCATCTCAACACGAGGCCAAGCTCCAGAGGTCATACTCACAGGCATTACATACGCAATCGCATTGGCAGGACGAGAAGGAAATAGAGACGCTAATGTGATGATTAATAATAAAATACTCAAACGGCTTGTATTTAACATTCCGTATATTTTTGCTTTTTTCGCATACATAATGATTTACTCATAATCTAATTTGAACGTGGCACTCGCAGCCCATGAACCGAGCACAATTGATTTATTTTGCAATGCAACTGGCTCAGCTCTCACATACGCTTGAAATCGTAGGTCATTATTATTTCCGGTATACAACCCTTGGGTATAACTGCCACTATTAATTTTGATTGCTGTACCGGAAATACTTTCAATACCAACCGCCACACCTGTTGCTTGGCTTCCAGCATCTAACGCTAATAAACCAGGTAAAGCCAAACTTTCTGCGCCCATAAATGTGACTTTCACTTCATGGCCTAACGCTAAATCGCAATTGATTAAGCGAATGGTAAAAGGTTGGCTATTTGTTTGAGTATTCAGATACAGGTATTTATCCACGATCGTTCCGAAATCTAATTCAATCGATTCGTCGCCAGGATAAACGTCACAAGCATCTTCAATTAGCGTGCCATCAAATTCCACATTTGCAGAAAAAGCGGCAGTGGCACCCAGAAACCATAAGCCAAAGGCAAAGCTCATATTACGTTTAATATTCATAGTTATGACTGCCGCCTCCTATTCAAAAATAATGGTTAACGTGCCTGATGCAGTAAAATTATCCCCTACGAGTTCGCTTCCTGAGCGCATGACAGGAACCGCTGAAAGGGATGGTAGTGAAGCCGCATTAATCAAAAAGGGTTCATTCAATGGTTGAGGTTGGCCATTTTTCTGAATTTGAATGCCTAATTTGCCATTATTCAACGGTGTCACCGTTCTTAATGTCGCATTATCAAATCCACTTCCCGCAGGTGTTCCTCCGAATATCAAGCTGATATCCCACGGTTGTGTCATATCGCCAACACAATCTAATTGAAAAGGAATAGATTGCTTGAAGGCGGTACCATTGATTTTTCGTACACCGACTTTACCGAATGAAACCTTTATCGGGTCGTCATGGCTTAATTGGCAAACAGGAGGAATAATTAACGTACCATCAAATGCCCAATTTGCTTGCGCTGAAGATATGGACATCACCATTATAAATCCTGCCATCCAATGCTTAATTTGATTGTTATTCCACATAATCATTCTCACTGATACTCAATTTTCAGTGTTGCCAGCGCTGTAAAAAATCCGCCATCGGTATTGGTAAAATTGGCATTACTGTTTTTTACTGGAGCAACCTCCAAGGTTGGCAGCGCTGTATATAACACATTGAAAGGCTGGTTAATAACTTGCTTAGCATTGTTCACATAAAAGGAAAGCCCGAGTTTTGGGTTACTCGTTTTTAATGCGCCATTGCTATTAAATGATGTTCCATCGCCGACAAGCGTGAGCTTTATAGCGTTTTTCGCTAGATTTGTGCAGCTGAGTCTCATCGGTACAGTACGCTTGTATTGAACTCCATCAATACGCGGAAGCAATATATCGCCAAAATGTATAGTTTCTTGTTGGTTGTTATTCAAAATGCACTCGGGCGGTGTTACCAATAATCGACCTTTTAGCTGGATACCAAGTGTTGCTGCTTGGCTTTGGCTAAACAGGCTAAGCATCATGCAGACCGAGAGAAGATAACGGAATAATTTCATTGATATCATCCTATTGGTAATCCAATACCATCGTAAGATTGCCCGTAAAATCCCCACCTGATGTTAAGTTTACTCCTGTAGGCTTAACGGGGACGGCATACAAAGCAGGCGAACTTCCATAATTAAAATTGAATGTCGCACCATTACTAAGGCGGGTTCCATCACGGTAAATGGCAATACCTAAATTCGGGAGATTGGTTGTCACGGATGACTCACCATTAATTTGCCTATCAGTCCATTTCAGCGTCATCTTTAATGTATTCTTATATAAGCCATTACATATCAAGTTGTAATTAATAGGTGAGCGCCCATAAGCACCATCAATCTTTGCCTGATGTATATCGCCAAAATCTACCGAAGTCGTTGTTGCACCGCCAAGGGTACATTCTGGCTCACCGTATACTGTCACGCGGATTTGGATATTAGTGCTTAGGTTTGCAGCGATAGCATTGTAAGAAAAACTGAGTGAAATCAGAGCACCAAAGAGAATTACCCCAGCGAGGACAAGCGCTTTAAAGCATATCGTAAGAAAATAAGTTCCTCTCATCTCCATGCTCCTATTCATAACTTACCTGAAATCTAATTAACGCCTGATAAGCACCAGCATTTAGTTGAGCGGAGGTACGTACCGGCGTTACATAGTAAGTTAATTGGTTTTGTCCAGGTGAAACCAACTGTGGTGTACTGTACTCACCTAAGTTAATTGGTGAACGCGCTGCATCACTTAATTGCAGGCCAATCCCCTGAACACCGATAACAGCTGCCAAGCGCGGGTCTTGAGTATCTATAGGAGCCAAAAAGCGGATCTTCATTGAAGGCATTTGTTGGCTCCACAAAAGATTCCCCTGTGCAGTGCGGCTGCGGCTTTCACCACTTAGACAATCTTCTAAACGTAGCTCAATCGCAACAGGATTACCTGTTTGCCCGACATGCTGAAGCTGTCCGGTTCCCACAGTACCTAAATTAATAGTTTGATATGCTGATGACATTGCTAAACGACAAGCACTTTCCGTCAAGGCCCCATGGACATATAGCGTGCCATGTGAACCATCTACATCCCAGTTATCAACTTTATTTAGAGCTGTTCCCATCGCCATGTTACTGAATAAATTCAGCGCTAAACTTCCTAAGCCCACATAACGGAGCATCCTGCTTGTGTTTGCCATGATATTCTCCTGCTATCTCATCGCACATTTCAAATCAGTCTATTTTTTTTCAGGTACCACATGGCAGCTATTTCCCTGACATGTAAACGACAGTGTTGGACGACCACCGTAATCATTGATATAGGTCAGCACAGGTTTATTACCTAATGCGTCTGCACTGACGTTCAGTGCTTTGCTGCTTTTTGGTGCCACCATCACTGGCTCAAACCCTGCGACCGTTTGTCCATTTTTGTTGGGAACAGCATCGACAAAAGAAACGTAATAGGCAGTTGGGTTATTAATCGTATACTGGTTACCTTGGCGAGTAAGAGTCACTTTTTCCTGCCATGGGTTATCCATTTGCTCACGTGTCGGAATGATTGCTTTCGGTCGATAAAACAATTTGATACGTGTCTGTAACGCCAGTTGCAGTGTATTGGGCTTATCACTTTTTGGTGGGATCTCACGCAAATTAAAGTAATACACGGATTCTCTGTCTTGCGGCAGTGCCGCTGCACTTGGCAGTGCTTGGATTTTGATTTGGCTTTTTGCCCCTGGCTCAACACGTTGCACCGGTGGCAATACCGTAAATGGATCGCTTATTTTTTCACCTTTCTCATTTTCCACCCAACCTTGAGCGAGATAAGGTAATTGTTTGTTTTCATTGCTGATATTTAAACTGATCGATTTTTCGTCTCCCGTAATAATCGCTCGAGTTCTATCTAATGCAACTGCCGCTTGAGCAGAAGATAGCGTTGTTGAAGTCAACACAACGCCAGCCAATGCGAATACTGCTCTATGGGCATTTTTTTTGTTCATCAATTTGTTTTTCATCATGTTATTCATCATATTGTTATCTTCTATGGTTAAGGAGCACTCATCGCTCTTTGCGTACCACCATTTTTATTATTTTTGTAACCAGCGACTTGGTTCCTTTGGCGCCGTTCTTTCAACTACAGGCACAACAAGTTCTGCTGCTTTCGGCATTGCTTCTAATGCACGACTCGCTGATTGTGTCTTTATGGTCGCTGGCGATGCGGCTTTTGCTCCCGGTTTGTGGCACGGTAGTAACCAGCTTGCCTGTAAATATTCATCTTCTGGCAAGGTATTAGGGAGTGTGATTTCACACTGCACTTGGTCATCCCAACGAACTTGCAAGGTATCTTTTGCATTTAAACCAGTAAGATAGGTATTTCCATCATCACCCACCATACCGACTTGCTGACCACGACCGTTTAAGACTATTGCTCCGAAAGGTGGTGTGCTATTGTCCGATAGCCTTAACAACGCCATCGCACTGTTTCCTGCGACAACATCAAATTGACGGTAGCCAATTGCCCCTTCTGTTAAAGTGCCTTGCTTTATAGATTGAGACACTTGCGCTTCATCTGGTAATGCATTCAAATCAACGCTAATTTGGTTACGGTAATAGCTATTCACGTCACTAATAACGGCTTGTCCAAAGCGGTTGGTACGCACAATAGAGCCGTAACCACGTAGTGGAATATTAGGTACACCATCGGTATCAACAAATATGCGAGTACCGCCAATTTGACTACCACGATGCAGTACGGCACCTTTCTCTGTTGCGGTGAAACCACCTTGCAAAGAGAACCCCGCAGACCGATAACGGTCTTGTTGGTACGTTGCGTTTGCGTTGAGCTGTGCTAAGTCCCCCTGATGAGTGTAATAGCCACTCACGAGCGCACCTGAACGCGCCCATCCGGTACTTAGCTGATAGTTATTTCTCTCATCGATGGTGCTGTAGTAACTCACACGTTGTGAGTTATCATTTTTATCCCAACTACTGTTATAACTAACGGAGCTTTTTTCACCCCAAGGCACGGTGAGTGACGCATATACGCCATCATCATTACTTTCACGATAACGATTTCGATAGGCCGTCAAGTTGAGGCTAAGATTCTTCCATTTACCAATATCAAAGTAGCGCGCTAACGAAATACTATAGCGGTCGTTATCGGGTTGATCCCAATAGGTTTGATGGTAATAGTTAATGAACGCACTTAGTCCTAACTCTGAAAATTGTTGGTTATAAGAGATGGTATACATTTCTTTGCTGTTGTATTGGCGAGCACCTGTTTCCTGCGCATCCAAATACTCAGACATACTCATAAAACCTTGCTCAGAGAATCGATATCCTGCAAATGTCACTTGGCTGTTATAGGTATCAAAACGTTTAGAGTAACTTAAACGATATGAGCTCCCACGATACGTTTTGTTGCCAATATCACTTAAGTTGGTTAGATGCGCCCGAGCATGAGTGATATCGAATGACAATGCACCGAATACCATTAAGTCACGACCAATCCCTATAGCCGCGGATGCATAGTTTTCCGCACCAATTCCACCCCCATACAGTGACCAGCCGTTGTTAACTCCCCAAGAGAACTCGCCACTTGCGAAGGTATCGCCACTAACATGATGGCGCCAATTTGTTGGGCGCCCAGCGGCTAATTTGTAACGCAGTTGTCCCGGACGTGTTAAATACGGAACACTTGCAGTATTGACAGTGAAATTCTGTGTTGAGCCGTCTTGTTCTTTAACTTCAACATCGATTTGCCCAGCTAATGCATCATTCAAGTCTTGGATACGAAATGGACCCGCAGCGACTTGAGTTTGATAAATAATTCGTCCTTGCTGGCTCACAATAACTGTCGCATTACTTTTTGCGACCCCAGTAATTTCTGGTGCGTATCCACGTAGATTGGGTGGAAGCATATTGGTATCGGTAACCAGGCTAAGCCCTGTAAATCTGAAACTATCAAAAATATCAGAGGTTAAATAATCCTCACCTAAAGTGAGTTTTGCACCTAATGATTTGATTGCTCGGTAGACATAATAACGAGTCCAATCTAGTGATGTGGTCGTGCTTTGTCCTTGCTGCTTATCAATACGCATTTGCCAGTCAGCGCGAACACGCCAAGCACCCAAGTTAACACCAGCAACCCCATTACCGCTGGTACTGTAGTTGGTTTGTTGTCCAGAGCGGGTTTGCTGGCCCACTTGTGCATTTAGGTTGTAATCAAACAATGCGCCGGGTAACCCTTCTTCCCAGCGTGCGGGAGGATCCCAATTCTCAGCGGTATATTCGAGGTAGGCTTGCGGCAAACTAATATACATAGCCGAAGTCGCAAGGTCGGCTTTAACCTCAGTTCCGGGTAAACTTTCAAGTGATAAACACTGTCCTTCGTGCCACCACTTCAATGTCGACATCAATTCAGGCTTGATACCGAATTTTTCAACTAAAGCAGGGTTCAGGCAAGGGAGGCTTTCATCCGACTCACCTTCAGGCGCATAGTAAAAGACAGTTTCTTCCGGCATGCTTTGCTTGTTTAAGAAAACCGTAAAACTGTATTCACCAGGCATGAGATAGCCTGGACGCGCAAATTGGCTTAAATCAATGTTGTTACGATCATTGACGTCTAGCATATCCATATTAAATGTAATATCGGATGCGTGACCACCAAAGCTAATAGCCAACGCGACTAAAAGCCCTAATCTGCAAGGCCGAGTTATCCGTAACACAGGCGTGTGAATGAAATTCAGGGTCATCATCTCGACCTTCTTTTGCGTTCTTTTATCCGTAATGTCATTTCGCTCACGAAGCTCGTCCTACAAAGGAGATCTTCATTTCTTAGAGGAACCGACTATTCATAATCCAGTTTGAAACGTAATTGACTGTAGTATTGACCTGATGCCAATGGGCGGTTATTCGCCACCAACCGTAGCCGATAGGTGAGATCTTTTGTTCCAGCTGTTAGTGCGCTCATTGACATTCCTTGGCCTGGTATGGCAATTTCACCATCTCCCTCACGTTGAATTTGTAATCCAACACCTTGAGCTTGTCCGCTTACACCAAATAACCCCCTGTCATGGGAGCCATCGAATGTTACGCGAAAGTATTGCCAATTCGGTTTGTCAGGATTTTGGCGTTCAAGAACACAATTCACTAATCGGATAACAAAAGGGCGAGCAGGTCCTTGCCCATCACGGCGAATTTGAGTCAGCGCAATACTTCCCATATCAATAGTTTGATCACGGCTGCCGACATCAATTGCACATGCTGTTTCAATAATGCTTCCATTCATACTCACTGAGCCTTGAGCATGTGCAGTTGATACCGCAGTCAACGTGCCTATACTTAAGATCAATGAAAACACTCCACTGGTTATCGAATGATTCATTGCTTCCTCTCTTACACCCAATTCAGTCGGAATGAGCCAACAAATTAATTTGTTGGCTCAAGATGAATTACTCGTAAGACAGAGTGAAATCCGCTACTGAGCTAAAGTCACCGGCAGTGATAGTGTCGATATCGCCACCATTACCTTTTAAGTAAGCAGCGAAATTCAGTGTGTTGTTACCATTTTGAACTTGTTGGAATGGTGCAGCTGTTCCTAAAGTCACCACATTGCCGCTACCATTAGTGATCTGAACACCAGCGCCAGCACCAGTACCAACAATACCCAGTGTTTTATTGGTATTGTCGAAAGATGCAGCAGCACCACTAAAGGTTAATTGAACACCTTTAGTCAGTTTAGTGATATCACAGTTCTCTAAAGTGATTTCGAATGGACGTGGAGTTGATTTACCGCCATCAACTAATGCCATGTTAGAAATTTGGCCTAATTCAACTGTTTGGTCGATTGAGCTAGGAGAGATTGAGCATGGAGCATCGATAATAGCGCCTTTGAACGTTACTTTACCGTGGCCTTGATCAGCAGCATTTGCTGCAGAAGCTAAACCCAGAGCCATAAAAGTTGCCATTGCAATAGATTTCATTTTCATGAATATAAAGTCCTATGTTTTTTGTTAAATAAAGAATGAGTGTCAATTTTCATTGCTCATTGCAGACACTCTATTTGCAATGAACTGGAAAAAAACAAAGCACTAGTATTTGATTTAAAAAAATCAAATACTAAAAATTAAATTTTAATAATTAAAAAATATATTTAGTCTTCTATTAAAAAAATTTGAATTGGTACTTTAAATAACTCAGATAATTGAGAAAGAAAATCAATATTAATATGATTAATTCCTGATTCATAACGGGAAATTTGCTGTTGACTTACGCCGATATATCTCCCTAACTCCTCAGCAGTTAATTTCATTTCTTTTCTATATCTTTTTATTTTCTTTCCTACAATAATATTAAATGTTGGTTTTATTATATTTTCTGACATAAGGTTAAGCCTATTTCATAAATTGACTAGATCCTGAAAACCATCCTTCAGCTTTAAAATAACATTCCATATTATGGATATAATTTACTGAGTTATTTTGAAATCCAACGCCATCTAATAAACAATTAATATCAATATCAAGTGAGTTCGCAATTTGCTTAATTTGCTCTAGGTGTAGTCGAATAACGCCGCGCTCAATACGTGAAACATGCTGCTGTGAGCATAAAAGTAAGTCAGCTAGCTCAGAACCACTTAGCCCTTTAGCTCGGCGAGCTTTATGTATATTGCTCCCAACAATTTCTTTAGGAGATAAGTTAGATTGCATAAAATCCTCCTCATGAAACTGAATGATTTACTAATTTAACTGTTGTCAAAATGCACCAAATTGACAATAGTTGTATATTGTTAGTTAAATATTTCATTAATTACTTATTAACTTAAATTTTATATTTTTTTTTAAAAATTATCGGATGATTATTCCAAATAAAACATTTCAGAATATTACAATGTGTAAGTTTGAGATGTTACGGAGAGTTTTAACGTGTGAAAAAATTAATAAATTCAATGATCTTTTAATAATGGAATGTGCTTATTTTTAGTAATATATACATAGCGTTATTTACACGCTACGTATTTGACGTGTATTTTCATTTAACTTAAGATGCACCTAATTCATTACGTTTGTCAATTTGGTGCATTTTGACAACTCTTTTAACGCCTTTATCTCACCATACTCCCCGAAATCTTGCTGGGTTACTTGCTGTGTATCGTACGGTATGTTGTATATTCGTGTGTCCCAAATAATCCTGAATTAGACGTGTATCGGCGCCTCTATCCGCCAATGCATAACCACATGCATGTCGTAACATGTGGGGATGAATACCTAGGGTTAGCTCAGCTAGCTCACCAAGTCGTGAAAAAAGTTGATAAAAGCGCTGACGAGTCATGGCAGTCCCTCTTTCAGATAAAAATAACCACTGACTTTCTTTCCCTTTCCATGTATTTCTAGTTTTTAGCCAAGCTTTAATGAGTGGGATCTCTTCATCAATCAGTGGGTGATTAACTGAAAAACCATTCTTTAAACGATGTACATAAAGCTCATTACTTTCTAAGTTAAGATCAGATAATTTTAGTGATAGGGCCTCGCTTGCCCTTAGACCATGTATAAAGCACATATAAATTAAGCAAGAATTACGTTCGGGATGTCGCGACAAATGACAAGCAGCTAAAAGTCGAGATATTTCCTGTTGAGTTAAATACTTACGAGTGGACATGAACGTTTCCCCATTTAGTCAAAAAAGGTCAATCATATCTAAATTAATCGGCCTAACATATTAATTTTTTTAGATAAATATAATGCTTTTATTCTATAGGTGAAATAAAAAATTATTTATTATCCGTCAGGTCAGTAATCAAAGATTAATTAACTAAAATTTTATATTTTATTAAGCAGTTTTTATTCTGCTTTATAAATGTGAGAGAAAAGAGATTATTTACTTGTAAAACAATACTTACTCGTCGATGAAAGCAGCTAATTTCCATTTTTCGTACCGAGCTATTAATCATTCTACGAGTTATTTTTAAGGAGCTAGTGTTATGTTTTCTCTGAGTATTTTATGGTTAAATTCCTACCCATATCTTTAAATTGAAAATTTCTTTAATATGAAATGAAATTAAGTCAAATAAAGTTACTGTTAGGTTCTCATGAGAATACTATTAATTGAAGATCACCTAAAAACCCAAGGGTGGGTCAAAAATGGGTTAGAAGAAGCAGGTTTTCTTGTGGATGTGGCTGATGATGGTCGCGACGGTCTCTATTTTGCTTTAGAAAACAGTTATCAGTTGGTGATCCTCGACATCATGCTGCCCGGTATGAATGGCTGGGAGATTTTAAAAATCTTACGCACAGCAAAAAATATTCCTGTTATCTGCCTCACTGCACGGGATGCCGTTGATGACAGAATTAAAGGCTTAGAGCTGGGTGCTAATGATTATCTCGTTAAGCCGTTTTCATTTTCTGAATTATTAGCTCGGGTTAAAAACCAATTAAAAGTTAACCAGCCAGTCTCAACCACCATGGTTATTGCGGATTTAAAAATCGACTTAACTCGCCATGATGTTGAGCGGGCTGGAAAGAAAATCATCTTAACTCGGCAAGAGTTTTCCTTATTACTGTTCTTTGTTCTACATTGTGATGAAATTTTACCTAGAACCTTAATTGCTAGCGAAGTTTGGGGGATCGATTTTGAAAGTGACACGAATATTATTGATGTGGCAATCCGTCGATTGAGAAAAAAAATCGATGATGAATTTGACGTTAAACTCATTGAAACTATTCGTGGGATGGGATACCGCTTAAATAGGCCGATAGAATGAAAAAGAAGTCACTTCGTTTTAAACTTATTTCTTTGTTTATCATTCTTATGATTGCTAATGCCGGAGTGGTGACATGGGTTTTATATCATTCACTCAAAAATGAATTATCTGAACAAGATAATAACTTACTGGTTAACCGTGCGGAGCAACTTGCTAAACTCATTGCTGGTGGCATTGATATCAAAACACTCCCCATGTATTTTCAAAGCATGATGGATATGCGACAAGACTTAATCCAAATTTCTGATGCGGCGGGGCACATATTGGTCACCACCAATCGCGAATTACTGGGTTCTCAACCTCTTCAGTTAGTCAAACTTGAACAGCTAAATATTAATGCCATCAACCATTGGCAAACCGCTCAAGGTATCCCTATTTCTGCGGTTTATTTCTCGATGAATTCCCCAAAAGGGCCGCTCCATGTGGTACTTGGTAAAGTATCTGTCGACCGTAGTGGCGTGTTGACTCAATATCTCACCCAAAGCGTAGTGATTTCTGTCCTCTCAATTTTGTTGATGGGGCTGCTCAGCTTATGGCTGTTGAAAAAAGGGTTATCCGACATTCAAGCATTGAGCCAGATAACGGTCAAAACAGATGTTCATGCGTTAAATGACCCAATCGATATTGACCAGCTACCACAGGAGTTGAAAGAGCTGGGCGAATCGATGAACACGATGCGCCAGCGCTTAAAGCATGATTTTGTCAAACTTACTCAATTTGCCGATGACTTGGCGCATGAACTGAGAACCCCAATTAATGCGATTCGGGTACAAAATGAAATTACACTCCAGCGCTCGCGTAGTGTTAGCGAATATGAAGGGATGATAGTCAGTAATATTGAGGAGCTCGATAAACTGTCACAAATGATCCAAAGTACTTTGTTTATTGCCCGTGCTGAAAATAAAAATATTACCTTAAATCGAGAAAACCTTTCTTTATATACGCTAGTTAACGATGTCTATGAACTTTTTTCTGCCTATGCAGAAGAAAAACAGATTGAACTGTATAGCGAGCCCTCATCTCTGACTCTTGATGCTGACCCTGTATTACTCAGCCGAGTTTTAGTGAATATTGTCTCCAATGCGATTAAATATTCTTACCCGGGCACCCGTGTCGTTACCCAAATTAATACGCTTCCGCAACAACGGGAAATTAAAATCACTAATCAAGGAGAACTTCTACAAAACAGTGATGAAATTTTCACCCGTTTTTGGCGTGGGGATAATGCTCGAACCACAGAAGGAACTGGGCTAGGGTTGGCGATTGTGAAAGCGATAGTGGAATTACATGGCGGGTCAGTGAGTTTTGAACATCATACAGGAACCAGTACTATTACACTGAAATTTCCTACAATTAAGTAAGATGACAAATTTGTCATCTTACTGTCAGCCGTTTTTACTGCGCTTTCGGTATAACTGATCTCATTTCCCTTTTGCTATGGAGCGCATGATGAAAAAGTTACCTAAAATTCCCGCATCTCAAATCACGGATGAATCCCTCTTTTTTATGAAACGCCGTCAGTTACTTAAGGCATTAGGCATTGGAGCCGCTGGTTTAACCGTTGCGGCGACGGCTAATGCAGGGCTGTTTTCTTGGTTCAGTGACGATACACCAGCACCTCCGATGACGCCAAGAAAACCGCTGACATTTATTCAACCTGAAGAGTTTCAGCCATCATTAACCCTCACACCTGAAGATAAAGTGATTGGTTATAATAATTTTTATGAATTTGGGTTGGGTAAATCCGATCCTGCCGAGAATGCCCATACTTTAGTGACGGATGAGTGGACGGTAACGATTGATGGAGAAGTAAATCGTCCCCTGACCCTTAATCTAGATGATATAAACACTAAGTTTCCCTTAGAGGAGCGCATTTATCGTATGCGTTGTGTTGAAGCTTGGTCGATGGTCATCCCATGGGTTGGTTTTCCTTTAGCGAAATTATTGGCTTTAGTCGAACCCACTAGCAAAGCCAAATATGTGGCTTTTGAAACACGCTATGCTCCAGAACAAATGCCAGGACAAAAAAGTCGTTATATTGGTGGTGGCTTATCGTACCCCTATGTTGAAGGGCTACGCTTAGATGAAGCCATGAATCCACTGACTTTGCTGGCGACTGGCGTTTATGGCAAAACATTACCCAACCAAAACGGAGCACCGATCCGGTTGGTCGTACCATGGAAATATGGCTTTAAAGGAATTAAATCTATCGTCAAAATTCGCCTTACTGAGCACATGCCTGAGACTACATGGAACCTATCAGCACCGAGCGAATATGGCTTTTTTGCCAATGTGAATCCAGATGTAAGCCATCCTCGTTGGTCACAAGCCACCGAACGTTTTATTGGTGCAGGAGGCTTAGGCCAAGTGACTCGCCAACCAACATTGTTGTTTAATGGATATGGTGAACAAGTGGCAAGCTTGTATCAAGGAATGGACTTGCGGAGAGATTATTGATGCCCCAAGACAATAAGTTTATTGTTGGATTAACCAAAGGGAGCTTTCATCTTCTTGCTTTGCTCCCTTTGGTATGGCTGATTTTTTTAGTCGATACCCAACAGCTTGGAGCTGACCCCGCCAAAGATATCCAACATTTTACAGGAATAGCGGCTTTACGTTTGCTCGTCGTTATTGTATTGATCCCTCTGGTTGCAAAATTATTGCGATTTACGGCATTGTTTCAAACGCGAAAATTACTGGGATTATGGTGTTTTTTCTGGGCTGTGCTGCATTTAAGTAGCTATCTATTACTGGAAATTGGTGTAAATAATTTAGCGCTATTTTTCGAAGAGATTTTTTCGCGACTCTATTTAGTGATTGGCGCGGTAGCTTGGTTGTGTTTATTGTTGATGGCGGTCAGTTCATTCAACCGTATACGCTTTTATTTGGGCGTATGGTGGAAAAGAATTCATATGCTGCTTTACCCAACGATTTTACTCGCATTTTGCCACTACATGCTGTCATTAAAAACCTTAACACCTGAGCCATTTATCTATTTAGCCGCCGTTGGGAGTGCATTTGCGTATCGCATGTGGAACCAGCAATCACAACGAATAAAACCTTCATAAAGGTTGGCGTGCTTAAATTGTATTCTTACTTGGTATTATAAAATGCCTAATACTGCGGTTTGCTAGGATTAGGCATTTGGTGTGCATTACAATATAGTGTAAAGCAAATCTATGCTTCGTTTTATGATAATACTTTACCACCTTACTCAACCCCTTCTTACGATAACCGTTAAATCGTCACTCTTTGAATTGATCTTAAACTTAGTGTGGCTAGCAAGGCTCTCACCTTTCTATAGATAAAAATATTTAAAAGAAGTTTTCATTAGAATTTCTTTAAAGCTTAAAGTTATACATTGATATATAATTTTTAAATACTCGTTATTTGCGTAATTAATATCCTTATTTTTGGGTAATATCGGGATTTATTATATGTGGGTGATGATTTTTGTGAGATATAATTTCGTTGATAAACTTTACAATTATTTATAATTAATTTGTTGGTGTTTGTAAATAATGAAGTTAAGATAAATCTTAAAAAAAATATTTAATAATTTACAAACTCAAAATTCGAGTAATACTACTTTTTTAAGTTGTATTTTATGGTTGAAATTTAACCGTAAAATACATCTGATTAGTAAAAGATATGTTTTAATATTTTCAAATGTATCAAAATGTAATTTGAAAGGTGATTGGCTGAAGTTTTATGTCTATAACATGCTGTTATTTATATTATAAATTTCAGTGTGGTTATTTTCTGTTACATTTATCCTATGTTAATAGAGCGATAAATGATTTTAATGGTAATCAATTTGCCCTATCGATTATACAAAATAAATAATCAGACATATAATCATCAAAAATTTTAGGACGGTATCTATGGTTCAGATGGTGCCTATAATTAATTTTTAATATAAAGGTTAAATTAAATGACTTATTTTTCTAATGAGATAAATAAAGAAATAGGGCAGTATTTGAGAGGAATTAGAAAAGAGCAAAACTTAACAGGGGAAGATTTGGCAAAAAAGTTGAATATTAGCCAACAGCAGATATCCCGATATGAAACGGGAAAAACAAAGCTGACATTTGAAATGATGGATACAATTTTAGTGATATTCAATAAGTCATGGAGAGACCTTTTTAATCATGTAATAGATAGATACGATAATGAAAGATTACAGTATACCATAAAAAATGAAAATAATTATTTTGCTATCTTAGATAAAGACACTAAAAAAATGTGGCGTTAATTCGGCCAATAAAAAATCAAATCTTTTTGGTGAAGTGTAATTAGTAAATATAATAAATTTAGCCTATTCATATGATAACTTTATTAAAAGTAATCATTAATTTAATTAAAATAATGATTACTTTTATCTAAAGTTGTTATTAACAACTCTTATGGCGAAACATACATTATACAAGTATTATACAGGATTAAATAATCATGAAATTGAATAAATTTGTAATGGGTGCTGTATTTGCATCAGGCTTTGCTTCGTTCGCAGCAATGGCAGCTTATACGGGTACACCTACTAACGGTACTATCGAATTTTCAGGTGAATTAGTGAATTCTGCTTGTGGTTTAAGTGAAGAATCAAGTCCTGTAAAAGTAAACTTTTATCAGATCCCTGTTTCTAATTTAAAAAATGGTGAGCGTGCAGGTAATATTAAGAAAGATATCGTTCTGCAAGGTTGTGATACTACTGTTGCACAAACTGCAACTGTAACTTACACACCATCAACTATTAACCCTAATGATAATACATTAGCGGCATTCACTTCAGGTACTGCAAGTGGTGCTGGTATTGGTTTAAGAGACAATGGAAATAAAGATGTTGTTTGGGGACAAGCTTCTACTGCAGTTAACTTAACTGAAGGTAAAACTGCTATTCCATTCGTTGCTTATTTAAAATCTGATAATGCATCTAATGCAGTGACTCCAGGTAGCTTTGATTCAACTATCAATTTCAAAATTGATTACCAATAATTTGTAATTGGTTTTATATCAATATGCGGAGTATTTAATACTCCGCATTAATAAAATCTACCAATAACTAAATGGTATTGTCCATGATAATTCGGGTTGCAAAAATAGCACTAGGCTCTAGTTTGTTATGGCCTCTATTAAGTTGGGGAATGACCGGCAATAACACCCCTGGTGATATTGTAATGCAAGGTGAATTAATAGAAGCTTCATGCACGATTGATCCTGAAAGCCGAGAGCTTTGGGTTAATTTTGGGGAAATCAGTGCCCGAGAAATCACGCCTGAAGTCAATATGTTGGTGAGTAAGAATTTTGCTATAAAACTTGTTGGATGTACGTTGCCTTCTAATGACAAAGGTAGTGCATCGCGCGCGCAAATAACCATGATGGGAACCTCTGTTAATGATGATCAACTTTTACAAGTGAGTGGTGATTCAGAAGGGTTTGGAATTCAATTTAGGGACTCTCACGGTGAAATACTTAAACTTAATAGAAAAATGCCGGATTACACATTATTAGAAGGGCGTAATAGATTAGATTTTACTGCAATTTTAGTTGCTTATCAAAAGCATATTAAGGCAGGTGATTTCGCAGGAGTTCTACGATTTAGAATGGATTATTTCTAAAACTAATAATAATTACATATAAAAGAGAATTGAGCTAAATCTCTAGCCTAATGAGTGAATACTGAGTAACTAAAATGATTATTTTAAATGGAAATATAAATAATATAAAAAAACTATTTGCAATATATATTGCAGTACTTTGCTATTCACCAAATATGTCTGCAAATGATCTTGTTGAGTTTAATGTTGACGTATTAGATGTTGGTGATCGTAACAATATTGATTTAACTCGATTCTCTAAAGATAACTTCGTATTTCCAGGAACTTATTTATTGGATGTCTATATTAATGGACAATCATTGTCGCAGCAGAAGGTCACTTATATTACCGATCCTCAAGATAGTGAAAAATCATTAGTCTGTTTTACCCCTAAGCAAATTGAAATGTTAGCGCTCAAAGAAGATGCGTTAAAAAAAATCCAAGCCATATCTCCTGAATGTTCAAATATTTTACCTATTTCAGGTGTTAAAATTAATAATCATGAAGGCAAACTGGATATCACTATTCCACAAGCATGGATGAAATATTCCGATCCTAGTTGGGTGCCGCCTGAGCGTTGGGATTCAGGGGTTTCAGGCCTTATATTTGATTATAACCTGACAGGGTCAATTTCACGTTCTTTGACGACACATACGAATAAGCATTCATTGTCAGCATATGGACAAACCGGGTTTAACTTAGGAGCGTGGCGCTTTAGAGCTGATTATCAAGCTAATTATAACGAGCGTGGTGATAGAAAATTCGATTGGAACCAGTTTTATGCATATCGCCCTCTGATCCACATGGCGGCTAAGCTGACACTGGGTGAAATTTATTTAAATTCTCAAGTTTTTGACACGATTCGTTTCACTGGCTTTAACCTTGCCAGTGATGAGCGTATGTTACCGCCAAATCTGCGAGGATACGCACCACAGATTAATGGTATTGCGAAAAGCAATTCAAAAATTGTTGTAACCCAAGCTGGGCGTGTCGTTTATGAAACGACGGTACCTGCGGGGCCATTCAGTATTCAGGATTTGCAAAGTTCAATTCGTGGAACCCTAGATGTCAAAGTTGAAGGTGATGACGGTGAGGTATCGACTTTTCAAGTTGATACGGCAAATATCCCTTATTTAACGCGTCCGGGCTATGTGCGTTATAACGCTTCGGTCGGTAAACCATCACGATTTAATCATAAGCCTGAGGGGCCAATGTTTGCCACGGGAGATTTCTCTTGGGGGCTGAGCAATAACTGGTCACTCATTGGTGGTCTACTTTTTGCGGGTAGGGATTATACCGCTATATCTGCTGGATTAGGCCGTGATTTATCTGTATTTGGAGCACTTTCTGCGGATGTCACACAATCCATTAGCCGAATGCCAGGTGATAACACGCAAACGGGTTCTTCTTATCGCCTGAGTTATTCAAAGTCATTTGATGAACTTAACAGCACGATTACTTTTGCGGGTTACCGCTTCTCGCAGGATAAGTTTAGAACACTGTCGCAATATTTAGATGAGCGTGAAAACAAATATCTGGGTATTGGCCGTCAAAAAGAGATGTATACCGTAACAGGGAATAAAACTTTTTGGGCTGATGATCCTGATTGGAGAACAACAGTATTCTTAACGTATACCCATCAGACCTTTTGGGACCAGACATCTCAAGATAGATATGGCTTATCTGTGGGTCGAACATTTCGTTTAATGGGCATCAATGGTGTTTCAACCAATATTGCGGCCTACCGTTCTGACTATCGGGGTCGACGTGACGATAGCATTTCACTTTCGGTTTCAGTGCCTGTTGGTGATAGCCGTTGGGCGGGATATGACTTGCAAAATAGTGGTAGTAAGACCAGCCACATGCTGTCTTACAGTGACAATAGGGATATGAATAACTTATGGCGAGTTAGAGCCGGTCGAAGCAGTGATGATCGCGTACGGTTTGATGGATATTATCAAAAACGGACGCAACTTGCTGAAGTTAATACTAATGTCAGCTATCAAGAAAGACAAACGGCATCGATCAACGGGACATTGCGCGGTGGTTTCACTGCTACCAAGCATGGAGCTGCATTACATAACAGTACCGGTACAACGGATACAGCAAGAATTATGGTCGATACCAACGGTGTTGGTGGCGTGCCGTTTAACCATGAAAAAACACGAACTAACTGGGCCGGTATTTCTGTTGTGCCTGATATTGTCAGCTATTACAGCTTCGACACGCGTATTGATGTCGATAAGTTAAAAAATAACGTTGATACCAATAAGGCGATAGCAACATCGACATTAACAGAAGGCGCAATCGGTTATCAGCGCTTTGATGTTGCAGAAGGTGAAAAGCTCATAGCAACTATTCGTTATAACGATACGGTACCTCCATTTGGTGCTGATGTGACAAACGCTGATGGCATTAACATTGCCATGCTGATGGAAAATGGATTGGCGTATTTGATGGCAGTAAATCCTAAAGAAACATTAACGGTATCTTGGGGCGGAAAAGCGCAATGTAAAATTCAACTGCCTGAAAAAATTAATTCGGGTATGTCAGTTTTGCTGCCTTGCCAATAATGTAATGACAGTTTGAAAAAGTATTCTATAAGGTAGAGAAAATGGCGATTCGTATAAATAAATGGGTAGGTGGTTTGCTAGTTATGATGGTTGGCGTAGGGCAATCATATGCGGGTATTTCACTGGATAGAACACGACTGATTATTACAGGCGATGAAAATTCTGCGAGTGCTAATTTATCAAACACCAGCTCAAGTATTCCTTTTCTTGCTCAGTCATGGGTTGAAGATGCCAATGGGAAAAAAATCACATCGCCATTAGTTGTATTGCCACCATTACAGCGCATTAATGGTGGGCAAAAAGGGGTTGCCCGTGTTTCAAAAACAGCCGAGATAGATAAGTTACCCCAAGACCGAGAAAGCCTGTTTTATTTAAATGTGCGCGAAGTTCCGCCAAAACCCGATAAACCGAATGTTTTACAGTTAGCGATGCAATCGCGCATTAAATTATTTTATCGGCCGACAGCCATTATTCCTGAGTCTAAAAGTGCAGTTTGGCAAGACCAAGTCATATTTTATAAACAGGGAAATAATTGGCGTGCTGAAAACCCAACCCCTTATTTTGTGACCATTATTAGCCTTAATAATAAACCGGTGGCAGAAGGTGGAAAAAAACTAACTGATTTTCCAGGGGTGATGATTGCACCTAAATCGCATCTCGATATTAAGGTCAATAGTTCAGGCGAGAGTTTCACCATGATGTATGTGAATGATTATGGTGGTCATCCAGAACTTAAATACAGTTGTAGCGGAAATACGTGTAAAGCGTTACCACCAGAGCAACAGATTCGCTAGGAGTATTGATATGAACATTAGGTGCTTAGGGATCGTGTTATTGGGGCTAGGAAGTTTTTCCGCAGTTGCAGAAATTGCGGATGAAAAGCTGTCCCGCCAAACATTGCTAGACGTACATAGTACTGTGCATTTTACAGGGAGCGTCTATGCATCGCCTTGTGTTCTTGAATTAGAAACACAAGAGCAGTATGTCGATTTAGGTGAAATCAATGCTAGAGAGTTTCATCGTATTGGCGATAGAAGTACTCCTGTTGCATTTAATATTCGCCTCAAAGATTGCCAACGCGGAGCATCCAAGTCATTTGTGAATTCTGCCGGAGAAGCAACTCAAAATGCGCAGCGTTATTACTTGACGGGAGAAAGCGCTGTTTCATTGAGCATTGCGGGAGATACGGATTTTTTTAACCCTGATCTGGTGCGAGTGACAGGTGATATTCGAGGTGCCGGGTTGCGTATTTCTAGTAAAGAACATCAAAACCTAATGGTCAACCAGCCAACAAGTTCATGGGTGATCAAACCTGGCGATAATAACATCACACTTAATGCATCATTGGAATCTACAGCACGGTCTGTTTCGGCGGGAACCTTTAGCGGATTAGTTAGGCTAAAACTGGAGTATTTATAACCATGTTTGTATCCAACAACAAAAAACTAAAAGATATGACTATTGTGGCTGGTTTACTCACAATAGGGGTCTTGCCGTTATCTGCTTTAGGTTATCCTCACGGTTCCGCTATACCGGACGGGGGAACTTATACATTCGAAGCGAGAATGAATAATCAATTACTCGTTAATGAGAAGGATGCAGAAACGGTATTCAATTTTGATGTGGGTAACTGGCCTTACTTTGATATTTACTGCCAAAGCTACATGAATCCAGGAGGGGTTGGGAATACCGGTCCTGATTCAGGAATGACATTTGATTTAATGTCAACTATTCCTACATCAATGCAAAACCCGGGGTACCTGAACCTTAATGAATATTTTGATGTAAAAGTTGAAATTCAAATAGGGGGAAGGGTTGGTCAGAAAGTCACTGTTCCAGTGAAGGATATGTGGAATGGGGGTTCTGACCCAATAGAGTGTAGACCACCGAGTGTTAATAGCCGTGATTATGGTGTCGAGCTACGGACAGGGTCGAGTGGAACAATCACGTTTAGACTGAAAAAACCGATTATTAATGGCATTACCATCAACCAAGCGGAACTGGTGCAGGTTTTTGCTAAAAAAGGCAGTCCAGCGAATGGCAGTACAGCTTATGCGCCAATTCCATCAACTCGAGTCGTTTTAGGGGCAGGAATTATCACGGTTGCTGATGAGTGTACGATTAATGAAGGCAACCCAATAGATATTAATTTTCTTGATGTGGCAAACACGAGTGAACAGTTAAATGGCACTAATTATGCTCAGCCCTTTAAGATCCCAGTTAAATGTACCGGTGGCAGTTTTACGACAGGTGATTTAAATATTAAGCTGTCATTGTTGCCAGGAGCGTCAGGCAGCGCGGATTTTAACCCTGATTATTTCGGTACGTTAAAGAACGGTGTGAAACGCACAAATCTTGGCATTGTGGTGACTGATAATTTGACCGGAACCTTGGTAAGACCAAACCAAGCTTATCAAGTGCCTAATTTTATCAATAACCAAGGCACTTGGAACTTAACGGCTGCGCCAATAGCTGCGCCTGGTAGCAGCGTGGAAGAAGGTGAATTTACAAGTACCGGGACAATTCTTGCTGAATTCCAATGAGGCCGATCATGCGAAATAATAATCAGATAAAGCGTAATAAATATTTATTGTCGATTGGCTTATATTTACTAATCTCAGGGTCGGTGAGTGCAAGTGTGATCCCGAGTAATATGGGAAGCTATTCATTCAGAGGCATGGTTGTTGCTACGCCATGTCAGATAGCGCCGGGAAGTGAGAAGGTCCCT
The DNA here is from genome assembly GCF_028479245.1 of Providencia sp. PROV223. NCBI lineage: Bacteria > Pseudomonadati > Pseudomonadota > Gammaproteobacteria > Enterobacterales > Morganellaceae > Providencia > Providencia sp. PROV223. The sequence goes on along the minus strand of NZ_JAMPNG010000002.1, from coordinate 232,597 downwards.
GTTGATTTTCAACAAATTTCGGTTAAAGACCTTTATAAAGAAGGTAAGTCGAAACCTTTAATTTTCTCAATCCATTTAACGAATTGTAATACGACCATATTTAAATCGGTGACAGTGACTTTTAATGGAATTGAAAATAAAAATCTTCCTGACCATCTTGCGATTAGTGACCAAAGTGAGGCAAGCGGAATCGGTATTGGGTTATTAAACTTAAATGAAACACCCATAGAATTGAATACGCCATCATTAGCGCAAAATTTGGCAAAAAATGATACGGAAATTCAATTCAAGGCTTATGTCGAAGCTGAGCCAGAAGCGAGAATTAACGAAACGATTACCTATGGGAATTTTTATAGCACTGCATACTATACATTAAATTATCAATAACGAATGAAACATGATGTTTGCAATCAAAATTAAAGATAATAAAAAAGAAAGTTATCCATGGGTACTTTTAGTTTTTGTCGTTATATTTTTTGGCATTATATTGCATATTTATCTGCCGAATATGGGCGGAACAGGTTTGTCATTGCCATTCAATATAATTAGTGGTTTTTTTATTGCTTTTTTTATTGTGATGATTAGTATTACAAAAATTAAAAATTTAACCTTATACTATTCTAAGTCGAGTAATTATATTACGATTGGGTTAGTCTTATTATTAGGCTTGTGTTTTTTTGCGCCAGAAAATTACCAGCTTAATGCGTACTTGACTGCGTATTGGTTATTGGGGGCGCTGTTTTTTTATCAAGCTTTATTGCAAATAAATATTTCAGAAACTGTATTGAAAATAATTGTTTGCAGTGTATTATTTGCTGCTATTATTGAGAGTCTATATTCAATAGCACAGGTTTTTAATTTTTTTCCGATATCAGGGGATAGGCCATATGGTGTATTCCAACAAGTTAATGTTCTTTCTAGTTTTATTTGTGTTGGTATTGCCAGTGCAATAGGCATGTTTATTTTAATGAGAACTGTCACACGGTATGCGTTTGCCATTATCATTGTGAGTCTCATTTTAATGAGCATGGTATTGCCATTGTCCCAATCATTAACTGGATATTTAAATTTATTATTAATTGTTATTGTTTTTTATTTTTTCGCAAAGTATCATCGTCAATATATTGTTTACTCTTTAATAGCGATTGTTATCGGTCTTATTATTGGTTATGGAATAAAAGTTAGTTTTAATATTTCTGACTTTTCTGAAAGTAAATTACAAACATCACATATTAGATGGGTGCTATGGCAACATAGTTTATATTTATTTAGCGAAAATATTTTATTTGGCTCTGGGGTTGGTAGTTTTGAATCTGTATTTTTAGAGCGTTTTGGTGGTGGTTTGCTAGGAACCAGTGAAAAGGTTATTTCACATCCACACAATGAGATATTGCGTTGGATGGTTGAAGGTGGGTTAGTTGGTATTGCGGCAATATTGTTAGTTATTATTGGTGGTGTGCATCTACTTTGTTCTTCATTAAAAAATAAAAATAACAATTATGTTTTTTTAGTTATTGCGTTACCAATTGTTTTTCATATGATGACAGAGTTTCCATTGTGGCTATCCATACCTCATGGTGTGGTATTGATATTGTTAATACGTTGTGCCGATGTTCCAACTAAAAAATATTCATTGAATAAGTTTGTAGGGTATTTTTCGAAAACAATTATTGCGTTAGGTGGTTTGTTATCCATGGGGTTATTGTATTTTACTTTGCAAACACAGCAATATTTAACATATATAGAAAAAACAGGACAGCAGTATCTTCTTTCAATGAATGAGCCTGATTATAGTGAATGGAAATACTATTTAATCGATGATCGTTACAAATTAGATCTCAATATGGGGTATTTATTACGCTATAACGAGACACAAAACCCTTATTATTTGAATTTATTTTCATCTTGGGCAGAAAACTATTCGCGTTCTTGCCCAGATCTTAATGTTTATTTTTCTTGGATCCTTGTTTTAAATGAATTAGGTGAGAAAGAGAAAACAAAAAGCGTCAAAGAAAAAGCGATTTTTTTATTTGATAATAATGAGAAATTAGAAGGATTGAATTTTTAGTTATTCATGCGGTAATTCGTGTGTTAATTAAAAATCTAAAGGATTTATTGGTGTTAATTATCAATAAATAGGGCGTTTTATTAATTAAAATCTATATTAAAGGAAATAACATGAAAAAGTTAAATGCTATCGAAGCTGCTGCTGTAGTTGGTGGAACAAAACAAGTTTGTACTAATTCTTACGAGAGCATCACTGTTGGTGGTGTTAAATCTTGCCAATTAGTGACCACTTGTACTGATAAGCACGGTAATAAAACATACAAAGCAAAAGCTGTTGGTGCATCAAACTGTGATGTAACAGCTCCATAGTATTAAATTTGATTTTTATTAATTGATACATGGGGAGCTATCCCCATGTATTTTTCGTACCGGAATGGAATTAACTGTTATGAATACTCGTTTTAAACCAATAACTATTACACTTTATACTCTATTTGTTATTATCGCTTCTTCACTCATGACGGTTTTGTTCTATCATATTTTTGTTTTTAATACTTTCTCAAATGATGATGCACAAAGCTCTTCTTTTATTGAATTTAATAATGAACAAGTTCTATTGAGTCCAATAAAAGAAAATAACAGCATCATAGAAGTCCTTTCTTATGGTTGCCATTATTGTGCCGTAAATCATGATAATGTCAGTCAATTCGAAAAAACACTCCCTGAGAACGTCAACTTTAAAGTCGTGCATTTAGCCATGGATAATAATATGGGGCTTGCTGCCTATGCGCCTATTTTTGCGACATTGGAAGAGATGGGGGTGGAATCTCAATACCGTCAGGATCTTTATACCGCAGTTATCAATGATAAGCTTGATTTAGCTAATAAAGATGTCTTAAACCAATGGTTAAAACAGCACAATGTTGATTCAACCCAATACCTAAAAACCAGTGAGAGCCAAGCGGTTCAAGAACGCCTGAAAAACATGCTTGAAATTAGCAAGTTTTATCAAATTACTGGAACACCTGCATTTATTATCAATAAACGCTATGTCGTCTATCAAGACCGTGATTTTGCAGACTTTACTGCTTATATGCTTGAGTTATTAGACAAAAGCAATAAGGAGTTACGGTGATCCGGTTTTGCATTGTCTGGACGGTATTTACAGTGAAAAACTGTTTGATGCCGTTTAAAAAAGGATATCAAAAACTTAATCATAGTGGACTTGCCTTTTTACGGTTGTTATTGCGCCGAGGCTATATCACATCGGTATTATTTGTCTCCAATTTATTATGTCGCGTCGGCTTATTAGGTCGTCAATATCGTAATCGGAATAAAGTCGCCACGGAAAACTTTCGTAGTTTAATGGAAACGAAAGGGCATATTGATATGAGCTGGATAGCTGTTCGACGCTTCATTTTGGAAGAGGCAGCCACATGGGGACAAAACCAAAAAATCATGGCGCAAGTTCGAGTTTGTACCCTTGAACTTGATAGCGTCGTTGCGCCTTTGCACCAACAAAATAACCCCGTTGTACTTGCTCCATTGCATATGGTTTCTGATGTTTTAGCTACCATGGTTGGCGCGGGGGTGACTCCAGGCAATGCGACGGTGGTGGTTTCGTCGAGTGCAGAACAGCAGAAGTATAACGCCTCGGCACGTGAGTTAGGGCAGGTGAATTTATCGTATTGTTCTATTCATCAAGGGAATAAAGTATTAGCTAGCCAGTTAATGACTGCGATGACAGAAGCGGCGACAGGGCAAAAGAATATAATTGTTTTTCCTGATATCACCCCTGATTACACGGTTCAAACAGAAGAAGGGGCGTCGAGCAAATTATCGTGCCATTTATTTAACCGTGCAGCAAAGCTGCACAATGGTGTAGTGCGTTTATCCAGTGCGATTTCGGCACAGGTGGTTTTTTATCATCTGTACTACCAAAACGGTTTAAAAATCAAGGTTTATCCGCCTGTTGCAGCAAAAGATGTTGCAACTCAAATGCCCGCCATCATTGAAAATGCGGTTCGTCATTATCCCAATGATTGGCTTTTATGGCATAGCCATTCACTTTATTTTATTAGCCATTAAATAATAATGAAAAATATTATTCCAAATTTTGTTTCTCAAGAAGAAACCAATGAATGTGGCTTAGCATGTATTGCGATGTTAGCACAAACTCAAGGTCTCAATGTTTCTCTTGAAACGCTGCGAGAGGTGTATCCAGCATCGGATCATGGAACTTCTTTGATTGACCTTTCGTCCATTTTAGCTAATTACGGTGTTGCGACGACACCAGTGCTATTTGAGCACCAAGAGCTCAATAGCTTACCACTTCCCGCTATTTTACATTACGGAGCAAGCCATTTTGTACTGCTTGCTTATCGCAAAGGAAATAACGTGTGCGTGATGAACCCTGCAATTGGGCAGCAGTGGTTACCTTTCTCTGCATTAAAAGCGGAAATCAGCGGTTACGCATTAATTTTAGAACCAGATACTGCGCTGGAAAAAATTGAATCACTCGCACCAGAAGACAGAAATGATGGGACTACAGGGAAAAAAGCCCCTCATGCAATGAGTCTGAAAGAAACCTCAGAAATTCGTGGTGTTTATTGGTTGATGATATTCGCTTTTTTGGTTTCTTTAACGCTATTTTTAATGCCAGCAATGGTGAGCAATGCGATCAACCAAGCTTTTTCCGACGCTAAAAATGCCATTTTCCCTTACGGCTGGTTCATTGTTGCCTTTGTGGTTGCAACACTGTTAGCACTCGGCGTGAGAATACTAAGCGAGCGTTTCGTAAAACACTTTGTGTTGATTAAAAGCGGGGTGGGTTTTTCACGTTTATTGAGTAATCCATTGCGCTTTTTTGAAAAACGCGCCCCCGGGGATGTGTTTAGCCGTTTTGTTGCTTGGCAGGGGGCATTAACCGAAAAAATCGAGCTGGATAACGGGCTACGAACGGATTGGGTTATTTGTGCGATAGCATTAGGTACCATGTTTTGGATTGCGCCCGTATTAGCAGCTATTTCAGCTGCGGGTGTTACCGTGATGGGCTTAATTAGTGTATGGGCGATTATTCGTGATCGGTGGTATACCCAACAGTTACAGTTAAAATCAGCAGAATTAAATGACTTTTTTATGGAGACGCTGCAGGGCATTCTGACCATAAAAACAGCAGGGATAGAAAATCAGCGTAAGGCGCAATTTGCATGGTTAAGCCGTGAATTGTTTACCTGTATGCAACGCAGAAATGTGTATCAACAAATTAAAGATGGCATCTATCAATTAACCGGTAGTTTGGAGATGGTCATTTTTATGTTAGTGGTTTTACCCATGGTGGCCAATGAGTTAATTTCTTTGGGGGATTTCTTTGCTTATAGTTTCTTGCGTCAAATTTTCACCAATTATGTGACGCGTATTTTTTATGCGATTATCCATAAGTCGCAACTGCATATTATTGATACACGTGCCCATTCTTTATTCCCTAAGAAAAGTGAGCAGGACACCGCGCCATTCCACGAAAAACAAGCCGCAGTGCTAGGAAAAGCCCCTCACTTATCTTTCAATGGGATTCATTTCAGTTATGACCCTGCGAAACCGATTTTAAATAATGTGTCATTAGACTTACCTTCAGGTACGCAGGTTGCCATTGTTGGGGAGTCAGGAGCAGGAAAAAGCACATTATTACGGACAATCGCGGGTTTATTCAGCCCACAGCAAGGAGTATGCGAGTCCAACGGTGAGGTTGTCAGTGTGCAGCAGCTTACGCAATTGGTTTGCTTGCAAAGCCAAGAAGATATTTTATTTAATGCGACCGTCTTAGATAACATCACGCTATTTGACCCTAACTTCCGCGAAAAAGATAAAAAAAGAGTCGAAGTGTTGCTTGATAAACTGGCTCTCGGTGCAGTGATTAATCAATTACCTGGTGGGGTTAATGCGTTAATAAGAGAAAGTCATGCGGCGCTGTCACTTGGGCAACGTCAACGTTTGTTATTGGCTCGTTCGTTATACAGTGCCCGTCCTATTTTGTTATTGGATGAGCCCACCGCCAATTTGGATGAAGAAACGGCGAAAATAGTCATGGCGACCATTCAGTCACATTGCCAGAAAACAGGTAAGACATTGATTGTTGTCACTCACAGTGAAGAGCTGGCGGCTAATTTCGATGCACTTTACCGAATAGTTGATGGGAAATTAAGTCTTGAGAACAGCCCTAATAAAGCCCCTTGTGTGACAACAGGTACGCCTCAACCTGAACCTTCTTTGTTAGCGGCAATGGAAGGAACTCCCTCATGACCTCTCGCCACGTAGCACCAAAATTGGGTTTAACGACTCAACGATTACGCATTTTAGGTGGGTTGGTAGCACTACTTGTGCTGATCGTGGTGATCGGCCGTTTTGTTTGGGAATCACCCGCGCCAGCGTTGCATGAAAACGTAATTTTATCGGTGGAACGTGGCGATATTGAAAAAGTTGTCATGGTCACGGGGACATTAAAGCCCTCAATGCAAGTTAACGTAGGGGCTCAGGTTAACGGGCAAATCAAAAAACTGTATGTAAAACAAGGCGACAAAGTAGTTAAAGGGGAATTGTTGGCAGAAATCGACCCAACTATCCAGCAGTCTGAGCTCAAAAATGCAACCGCTCGGTTATCCAGTGCTCAGGCGCAAAAACGGGCTGCAGAAGCGACATTAATACAGTATATCAAAGCCTATCGGCGCCAAGTGGTGATGCAGAGAGATGGCTCTGGTATTCGCAGTGAATATGAACAAGCACAAGCCCAATATGAGGCGCAATTACAGCAGGTTAATGTCAATGAGGCGTTAATCACGCAATCAGAAATGGACGTGCAAACTGCACAAGCTAACCTCAATTTTACACGGATCATCGCGCCGATTAGTGGCGAAGTACTGGGTATTGTGGCGAACGAAGGGCAAACCATCGTTTCTTCACAGACAGCACCGACCATTTTAGTGCTGGCGAACCTAGATAAAATGCAGGTTCAGACACGAATTTCGGAAGCGGATATTCAAAAAATTCGCCCAGGCCAACCCCTCACATTCTATGTGATTGCGGACCCTGAAACGCACTACGAAAGTACCATGGGGTATGTTCAACCCATTCCTCCCGAAGCGCTTGATGAAAATAACAATAATTCTGGGGGGCAACAGAACAGTGCAATTTATTACAATGGAACATTTGAGGTTGATAACGCCGATCGTGCATTAAAGACATCAATGACAGCGCAAGTATTTATTCGTGTTGCACAAGCGAAAGATGCGTTACGACTCCCCGTTAGTGCACTAGGGCGAGCGGTAGGTGCAAACCAATATGAAGTGACCGTGATCAACAATGAAAAACCGGAAATTCGCACTATCAAAGTGGGGATTAATGATCGCCATTTCGTCGAAGTACTTGAGGGGATTAGCGAGGGTGAACACGTTGTTATTCAATCAGATAATGTGGCGAGTTAATGATGGCGACGACACGAAATGTATCTTTTACCCGCCCCCTGATTGAACTTCATCATGTTTACCGTGAGTTTTCAGCAGGTACGCAAACTATTCCTGTTTTGAATGATATTTCGCTATCAATTAACCAAGGAGAAATGGTCGCTATCATTGGCGCATCAGGTTCAGGTAAATCGACTCTGATGAATATCATTGGTTGTTTAGATAAGCCTTCTCAAGGAGAAGTGTTTATCAATGGGATTGCGGTTCATGAGGTGAACAGTGACCAACTGGCGGAATTACGTAGCCAATATCTTGGATTTATTTTTCAACGTTATCACCTGATGCCCTACCTGACTGCAGAGGAAAATATTGCTATCCCTGCTTTGTATACGGCAATGCCAGAAGATGAGCGGAGCGCACGAGTTGCTTTATTAGCAGAAAAGTTAGGGTTACAAACACGCTTGGATCACAAACCTTATCAGCTATCTGGTGGGCAACAGCAGCGTGTTAGTGTTTGTCGCGCCTTGGTCAATGGTGCACAAATAATTCTTGCAGATGAACCTACAGGGGCATTAGATAGCGCCAGTGGCCATGCATTGATGGATATTTTACATCAGCTTCATCTCGATGGGCACACTGTTGTGATTGTGACCCACGACCAAAATATCGCTCAGCAAACTCAGCGAATTATTGAAATTAGTGATGGAAAAATTGTTTCTGATAAGCAGAACCAAGCACAGACAGACACAAAACAACGGCACCAGCTTCCTTCTGTTGAAGATAATGGCCGTGCATCGGTGTGGCGCAATATTATTGAGTCCATTCGTATGGCATGGCGGGCCTTACTCGGTCATCGTATGCGTGCATTTTTGTCGATGTTGGGAATTATCATTGGTATTTCTTCTGTGGTGTCATCAATGGCCGTGGGGGAAGGTGCAAGACGCTCCATCATGGATGAAATCGGGAAGCTTGGTAGCACGACACTGGAAATTCGCCCCGGTACTGGGTGGGGGGCAAAGCGGCCTGATATGGAGCGAGCGTTATCGTTAAATGATGTTAAAAGCCTAAAGCAACTGCCATGGATTGAGTCTGTTTCTCCCGTCGCGAGTAGCATGACGATGGTCGTTAATAAAGGCTTGGATAACTCCATCATGCTTAATGGTGTTTCAGAAGAGTATTTTGCGGCACAAGGGTTTCAGCTTTTACATGGCAGTTTATTCAGTACGCTCGATATGGCTGACAGTGAGCCCGTTATTGTATTGGATGAAGGAAGCCGAGAAGTACTTTTTCAGCCAGAAGAAGAACCGTTAGGGCAAATTGTGCAGATTGGCCATTCACCATGGCGAATTATTGGTATTGCCCGTAAACCGGGGCCCAAAATGTCGAGTGGCTTTGTTATGGGATGGGTACCTTACTCATCGTTACAGCAACGTGTGGTCGGGGACAAACCTATTGAGTTTATTTCACTGCGCTTCCCTGAAAGCTTAACCTCTCAGCAAGCTGAATTACAGGTTGAGCGTTTGTTATTACGCGAACATGGTAAAAAGGACTTTTTTATTCAGTCGGATGACCAACTCGCCAATGCATTACAAAAAACATCCGATTCTATGTCATTACTGATCACTTCGATTGCCGCTATTTCCTTATTGGTTGGCGGCGTTGGGGTGATGAATATCATGTTGGTTTCTGTAACGGAACGAACTCATGAAATCGGGATCCGCCTTTCCGTCGGTGCGCGTCCTCAAGATATTATGAACCAATTTCTGATAGAAGCTGTGATGATTTGCTCGCTTGGCGGCTTAATTGGTATTGTCGGTTCATGGTTAACGGGGTGGATTTTCTCTTATTTCACCACTGAATTTACGATGGTGTTTACTCTGTTCCCTGTTTTATTAGCGTGCGGTTTCTCTGCTTTAATTGGTTTGGTTTTTGGTTATTTTCCTGCCCGTCGAGCTGCCAAACTCAACCCAACGGAGGCATTGGCACGCGAATGAATATCAAATCACTTTATATTATTTCTGCTTTATTTTTGCTTAATGGCTGCGGCAGTTTTACGCGTACCGAATACCAACGCCCTGAACTCACATTGCCTCAGAAGTGGGATGATAAAATACGCCAATCTGGTGCGAATGACGTGATTACGTCAGTGCAGGGGGGGAATGTTGCTGGAAATTGGTGGGATAAGTTTAAAGATCCTCAGCTATCCCAACTGATCAATCAGGTACTAGAAAATAATAATGACTTAGCTACCGCGGCAATTAAATTAAAGCTTGCGCGAAGTACTGCTGGGTTAGCAAATACCAATATAACCCCGGATTTCTCCCTTGGCGGCTCAGCAAGTAATACGAAATCCATTCGCCATGGCACTTCCCCTCAAGAAAGCTATAGCTCAAACCTAACCTTAAATTATGAAATCGATTTATGGGGAAAACTGGCACGTATTCGTGAAAAGAATGAGTGGGAAGCTATAGCAACCGAACAGGATTACCATGCAACAGCATTAGTGGTTATTAATACGACAGCACAATTATATTGGAATATTGCGCTGTTAAATCAACAGATTGATAACCTGATAGCAAGCCAAAAGATTGCAGAAAAAAGTCAGCAGCAAATTAAGTCATGGTATTTGGCAGGAAAAGTTAGCCAGCTGGATTTTTTACAATCACAGCAAACGGTGATTAGTCGAAAAAATGAATTGCGACGACTCATTAAAGAGCGTGATAGTTCCCGTAATGCATTAGCACTATTGTTAAACCGCCCTGCAGAGCAACATGTGCGTGAGCTTAGCGCACTTAATCGAAATCAACGGATTGAAATTCTTAACGCGACACCGTTGGCCGTATTAGCACAGCGGCCGGATATTCAAGCCGCCGAGTCACGTTTACGTTCCGCGCTTGCTGATTCTGATGCTGCTAAATTGAGCTTCTACCCGACACTGTCTTTGCAAGGTGCGCTTAATGCGGGTAGCCAGCTGTTTTCTCAATGGTTTAGTGACCCGACACGGGTTGTTGGGGGTTCGATTTCTTTGCCATTTATTCAGTGGAACACAGTGAAATTGACCATTGAACAATCCGACTTACAAGTGCAACAAGCTGCGGTGGCATTTCGTAGTGCAGCTTATACCGCCTTGTCAGAAGTCGATAATGCCATGGAAGCCCGTTTTGCCGCGGATGAAATTCGTCAGCAATTGCAACAGTCATTATCACTTAGCCAGCAGCGACTAAAACTAACTAACAGCCGTTACAGAGCCGGTGCTGTGGATTATCAAACACTGCTTAATGCGCAAGATGACCTTTTAACTATTGAGAACTCATTAGCGCAAAATCAATACGATTATCTTTATGCAACGCTACAACTTTGGCTAGCACAAGGTGGCGGTAGCGCTCGACAGGAGGACAACCCATTATGAACCAAAAATCTCACTTTAAACGCGTTGTTGTCACAGGCTATGGGGCTGTCACTCCTCTGGGTGATACGGCTTCGGCATGTTGGCAAGCAATTATGGATAAAAAGCTCGGTTATCGTTACGTTGATAAAACCGCGCAAAATATCCACAGTCATTTTTTAGGGCTTATTGATAATGAACCTAGCTTAAAAGGGGTTCCCGCGGCTATTCGTCGTCGTTTACCACGCCATACGCGTTTAGCCTTGGGGGCAGCGCGGGAAGCCATGGATATGGCCTTCGCAGGCACGCCATTAACTGATTTTTATGACCCACTGATGTGCGGTGTCATTATGGGAACAGGATGGGCAGGGCTTGATGAAAGTTATATGTCAGTAAGTGAATTTGAAGCGACAGGGATGACCTCGCCTTTCAACTGTTTTTATGCAATGCCAAATGTGACAACGGCGGCTTGCAGCCAGTTTTGGAATTTGCGTGGATATCAAAATACCACCATCGCGGCTTGTGCGACAGGCACTATTGCGATTGGTGATGCTTTTGAAGCGATTCGTCATGGACGAGCCGATATGATGCTCGCTGGTGCAGGGGAGTCCTTGCGGACAGATTGTGCTGTATGGAATATCGATGTTCTTGGTGCTTTAACACGTGAAGCGGAAGACCCGACTCGTGCCAGTTGCCCATTTAGCGCAGATCGCAGTGGTTTTGTCCTTTCTGAAGGTGCGGCCGTGTTGTGTTTAGAAGAGCGTGAGAGCGCTATTTCTCGTGGCGCCACCATTTTGGGCGAGATTACAGGGTATGCGAATTTTTCTGATGCCTTTGATTTTACATCACCAGCAGAAGATTGTGTTGCCCGAGTGAAAACCATTGAAATGGCTTTACAACAAGCGGGAGCTGCTCCTGAATCTCTCGATTATATCAATGCCCATGGAACCTCAACGGCTCTTAATGACTTAAATGAAACAGAATCATTGAAAAAGGCATTAGGTGCGGCAGCTTACCAAGTCCCAATATCCAGTACGAAATCCTATACGGGACATTTAATTGCCGCTGCTGGCAGCTTTGAAACCATTATTTGCTTGCAAGCGATGGCGCATGGTGTGATGCCTGCAACTGCGAATTTGCACCACTCGGACCCGCAATGTGACCTCGATTATATCCCTAATGAACACCGCATTGGTGAAGTTAAGCGTGCATTAAACCTGAGTTTTGGTTTTGGTGGGGCAAATGCGGCACTGATTTTAGAGAAAGCGTCATGAGGACTTTACGCTATACCCTTGAGGATGCAAAACAGTGGGCCTCATTTTCTGGTGATGATAACCCGATTCATTTCGACCTTGAATGGGTCAAAGCAAAGGGTGGAGATCAACTGAGTGTGCATGGCATGCGTGCATTACTCGATGTGAAACAATTCGCGAGTGAATCATTAAATCATCCATTATTGGCTTCAAAAGAGGTTACCGCCCCTGAGTTTATCAAATGTGTTGTGCGACTGCGTAATCCCCTGTGGAACGATAAAGATTATCAATTAGTTGCACGAAATAAAGCGGGGTCTGTAGCTTTACTTTCTTCTGATACACAACAAAATTGCTTAACTTGCCAATTGTCGAACAGTCCTCCACCTGTATTACATGAAATCGCCAATGAGATAACGATTTCGGCCGCAGAGATGGTGAAATTGCAGTCAATATTTTCTCAGTTTTCCAACGAAATGTATGAATGGCAGTTTATTGACGCAGTTTTGTTCTGGTACTTAATTCATGATAGCTCGTTATTTGAACAACAAGAGATCGCACAATGGCTGCCGGTCGGCTCAACATTGAAAGATATTTTTTGCCGTTATCCTATCGTACAAACCCATCAAGAGGTGGTGTTTGACCGTGAACTTCTGACTAAATGGGTTCCTATCACCTCTCCTGAGCCTATTTACCTACGTATTTTGCCGGCCTTAGTGATCGCCGATAGTGAGAGTGGTCGATTAGTGAGTATTAGTATCGCTGCTCGTTACAGAGAAAAAATAATAAATAATTCAATAACATTGAAAGTTAATTCAATAACTCAATAAGAATGCAAGGATAAAACAAATGAGCCAATATCAAGAAATTTATACCAAAATTAGTGACATGATCTGTGACGCAAAAGATTTAGAAGCAGAAGAGCTGAATGCGGAGATGACTTTAGTCCAGTTAGAGTTCGATAGCTTAGATTATGTTGAACTTATGGTGCTGGTTAAACGTGACTTTAATGTTGCTTTAGATGCGGAATTTTTCCTAGAACATCCAGAAATTTCGGTGAAAGCGTTGTGTGAACATATTGATAAGGAGTCGAAATCTTAAAATGGCAAATAATCAATGGATACTCGTGACGGGAGGAAGCCGAGGAATTGGACTTGCACTGGTTAGCGAATTGCGACGCCATTGGAATGTGGTTTTTACTGGGCGTAGCGTTGATGGCGTTAATGAAACTCAAGCGAATCTTGAAAACCCCGATTTAGATACATGGGTGAAAGGATCCCCGTGTGATGGTAAAAATGAAGCCCAAGTTGATGCGCTTTCTAGCTCGTTATTGGAACAATTTGGAGCGCCTACGGCGATTATTCATAATGCGGGTATCACTAGGGATGCCTTACATATTCATCAAGATGCTGAAATCTGGCGAGACGTGCTAGAGAACAACGTCATTTCCGTGATGAATTGGCACCGTAAATTATTACCTGCCATGTTGATGGCGGGGAGTGGCTCAATCGTATTGATGTCATCAATTACTGGGTTAAAAGGCAATATTGGTCAAACAGCTTATGCGGCGAGTAAATCGGCGATGATGGGATTGACGCGTTCATTGGCTCATGAAGTTGGGCGTTTTGGATTACGTGTGAATTGTATTGCTCCGGGGCTTATTGATAGTGATATGACCCGCGCAATGCCTGAAGCTAAATTAAAAGCTATGTGCCAAAACATCCCTTTACGTCGCTTAGGGCAACCTCAAGAAGTGGCAGAGCTAGTTGAATTTTTGATTGGTAATAACAGCCAGTACTTAACCGGGCAAACATTGGTTTTAGATGGTGGGTTAACGGCGTAATTGCCAGTTTTGAGTGCTGTTAAAAGAAAAAAGTCACTAGATAAGGTTAGTTTCTATGTTTCCCCTTAAACGCTTTAGTCAATTTTCGTTTAAGGGGATTTTTTATGGATAGAGACTCGGAAATAAATGAAAAACAGTAAACTCAAGTTAAAGAAGAATGGAATTATATTTATTTCAATTTAATTCATAATTAAATATTAAAAATAATTATTTTAATTTTAGTCTGGCTTGAATGACTCGATATAACGTATCAAAACCACACAATTTGTATTGGATTGTTGATCGTGCACAATACCCCACGGTGCCTCGGTTATAGAATGGTAATTGGAAGTTGATAAATAAATTAAAGATAAAAATAAATTTCAGAAAACCATTTTAAAACGCTGAAGCAATGTAAAGTGAGGCAGATATGAGTAAAGCATTATCTGAGGGAGTACTCCAATCGGAGATCAGCCGCAGGAAGCTAATGCAAACCAGTACCGTCGGGGGACTCGCACTTGCAAGTGGAGCGCTAAGTTTACCTTTTAATAGTGTTGCTAATACCAGTGAAACCGCATCCAAAACAACCATACCTGAAGAGAAAATAGTTTGGAGCGCATGTACTGTTAACTGTGGGAGTCGCTGCCCACTGCGTATGCATGTGGTTGATGGTGAAATCAAATATGTCGAAACCGATAATACCGGAGATGATGTTTACGGCAATAATCACCAAGTTAAAGCCTGTTTACGTGGTCGCTCAATGCGCCGTCGTGTCTATAACCCTGACCGCTTGAAATACCCAATGTTGCGCGTTGGGGCGCGTGGTGAAGGTAAATTCAAACAAATCAGTTGGGATGAAGCCTACGATCTAATCAGTGGTAACCTAAAACGAATTATTGCCGATTATGGTAATGAAGCAGTGTATTTGAACTATGGTACTGGCACATTAGGTGGCACAGTCGCACGTTCATGGCCGCCAGCGAATTCACCCATCGCCCGTTTGATGAACTGTATGGGCGGCTATTTAAACCATTACGGAACTTACAGTACGGCACAAATCAGCTGTGCAATGCCGTATACCTATGGTAGCGGAGCGGGTAATAGCGTTTCCGATATCGAAAACTCAAAGCTGGTGGTTCTCTTCGGTAACAACCCTGCAGAAACCCGTATGAGCGGTGGTGGGATTACTTATCAATTAGAACAAGCTCGTGAGCGTTCTAATGCAAGAATGATAGTGATCGACCCGCGTTATACTGATACAGCAGCAGGGCGTGAAGATGAGTGGATCCCAATCCGCCCAGGAACAGACGCCGCATTAGTGGCAGGGATCGCCCATGTGTTGATCACTGAAGATATGGTTGATCAACCCTTCTTAGACCAATATTGTGTAGGTTATGATGAGAAAACCCTGCCAGCAGACGCCCCAAAAAACAGTCACTACAAGGCGTATATTTTAGGCCAAGGGGATGATGGCGTAGAAAAAACACCACAATGGGCTGCGCAGATCACCGGTATTCCGGCTGATAAAATCATTAAACTCGCGCGTGAAATCGGTTCTGCAAAACCTGCGTATATTAGCCAAGGTTGGGGGCCGCAACGTCATTCGAATGGTGAACAAACCGCACGTGCGATTGCGATGTTACCGATTTTAACCGGTAATGTTGGCATCAATGGTGGTAATACAGGGGCTCGTGAAGGGAATTATGATATTCCATTTGAGCGGATGCCAACGTTAGAAAACCCAGTCAAAGCAAGCATTTCCGTATTTTTATGGACTGATGCAATAGAGCGCGGCCCAGAAATGACCGCAACTCATGATGGCGTACGCGGCAAAGATAAACTGGATGTTCCGATTAAGTTTATTTGGAACTACGCCAGCAACAGCTTAATTAATCAACACTCTGATATTAATAAAACGCATGACATTCTTCAGGATGATAAAAAATGCGAAATGATAGTAGTGATTGATAACCATATGACCGCCTCAGCGAAATATGCGGATTTAGTCCTACCAGATTGCACCGCCTCTGAACAAATGGATTTTTGTTTGGATGGTGCCGCCAGTAATATGGGGTATGTCATTTTCGCCAGCCAAGCTATCGAACCGCGTTTTGAGAGTAAAACAGTGTATGAAATGTGTACACAAATTGCGCGTCGCATGGGCGTTGAAGAGAAATTCACCGAAGGGCGAACCCAAGAAGAGTGGCTACGCCATTTGTATGAAATCTCACGACAAAAGTTACCTGAGCTACCTGATTTTGAGACATTCCAGCAGCAAGGAATTTATAAAAAAATGGACCCGCAAGGGCATTTTGTAGCACACAAAGCCTTCCGTGAAGACCCTATTGGTAATCCATTAAATACCCCGTCAGGAAAGATTGAGATCTATTCATCTCGCTTAGCGGATATTGCGAAAACATGGACTCTAGCGGAAGGTGATTTGATATCAGCACTTCCAATGTATTCCCCAGGCTTTGAAAGCCATGATGATAAGCTCACCGAAAAATACCCACTGCAATTGAGTGGTTTTCACTATAAATCACGAGTTCACTCCACCTACGGTAACGTTGATGTGATCAAGGCGGCTTGTTTACAAGAGATGTGGATCAACCCTATTGATGCAAAACGTCGCAATATTAAAGATGGCGACATGGTACGAATTTACAACGATAGAGGGGAAGTACAGATCACTGCCAAAGTGACTCCACGCATCATCCCAGGCGTTGTCGCAATGGGGGAAGGGGCTTGGTACGCACCTGATGAAAACAAGGTAGACCATGGTGGTAGCCTAAACGTCCTGACGACTCAACGCCCGTCACCGTTAGCGAAAGGTAATCCGCAACACAGTAATTTGGTTGAAGTGGCAAGGGTATAGGGGGATAAATCATGACAACACAATATGGTTTTTATATTGATTCCGCACGGTGTACGGGATGCAAAACATGTGAGTTAGCGTGTAAGGACTACAAAAATTTATCTCCTGCGGTGAATTTTAGGCGCATTTATGAATATGTAGGGGGAGATTGGCAAGAAGATAACGGTGTGTGGCATCAAAACGTATTTAGTTATTATTTGTCGATTTCATGCAACCACTGCGAAGACCCTGCTTGTGTCAAAGTGTGCCCTAGTGGCGCGATGCACAAACGTGAAGATGGCTTTGTCGTTGTAGATGAAAGCGTGTGTATTGGTTGCCGCTATTGTCATATGGCCTGCCCATATGGTGCACCGCAATTTGATAGCGAAAAAGGACATATGACCAAGTGCGATGGTTGCTATGAACGTGTTGCAGTTGGTAAAAAACCGATTTGTGCCGAGTCTTGCCCATTGCGTGCATTAGACTTTGGCCCCATTGATGAATTACGTGAAAAACATGGCAATTTGGCCGAGATTGCGCCACTACCTGAAGCGCACTATACCAAGCCCAATCTTGTCATTAAACCAAATGCCAATAGTCGCCCTGTCAATGATACGACAGGCCATTTAGCCAATCCTCGGGAGGTATAACATGGGCAATGGATTACATGAATGGCCGCTAATTTTATTTACGGTATTAGGCCAAAGTATTGCAGGTGGTGTGATTGTAACGGGGCTTGCATGGTTATCGACAGACGATAAACCCCAAAAACAGCGTATTGTGAATGCGATGTTGGCATTATGGGTATTGATGGGCTTAGGTTTTTTCGCTTCTATGATGCATATGGGCTCACCGATGCGTGCATTTAACTCGATGAACCGTGTATTTGCCTCGTCACTGAGTAACGAAGTGTTATTCGGCTCTATTTTCTTTGCTTTGGGTGGCTTATGGTGGTTGTTATCCGCAATCAAAAAGATGCCAACAGGACTCGATAAGGTGTGGCTAATCATCACCATGTTGATGGGATTGCTATTTGTTTGGGCAATGACACGAGTTTATATGATAAGCACAGTACCGACATGGAACACGCCACATACCACTATCGGCTTCTTTATGACTCTGTTTGTTGTGGGGCCAATTTTAGGTACTTTGCTATTACGAGTTGCTAAATTTCCATTTAATAGTGGTAAATTAGCGGCAATTAGTGTCGTTGCTTATATCGTGACTATTGCATCAGTACTACTGCAAAGTGGTGAGATTGCGCTTATCACCACCTCAGTACAAAAAGCCGTGGATTTAGCCCCTGATTTTGGTGTTTTACAAGTGATACGCATCGTGGTGACAAGTCTTGGGTTGTTGTTATGGATTTTGCCTGTTGTGCGACAAAATCAGCCTTCGGTTTTGAGCTTACTTCTTGGTACCGTGCTGGTACTGGTTGGTGAATTTATCGGTCGTGGGCTATTCTATGGTTTACATATGACAGTCGGCATGGCTGTAGCTTAATTAGTAAACTTTCAGCGCAGGGTGTGATTTCCCTGCGCTGATAACTTCAGAGACAATCAATATGCAACAAGCGCACTTTCTTGAACACGTTGCAGTGACAGGGCGGGTTTTGGGATCTTTATTTTATTTCTCCCCAGAGAATGAAAACAATGCAGAAATTATCGCGATTTTACAGGAGCCGACTTGGCATGACGAATGGCCATTTGCTTTACCTTCCTTAGTAAAAATTAGCCAGCTTTTGCAATCCAGTGCTCAGGGGAATGAACCACTGAGTGAAGCATGGCAGCGCTTGTTTATTGGGCCTTATGCTTTACCTGCTCCCCCTTGGGGTTCGGTTTGGCTAGATAAAGAAAAGATTGTTTTTGGCGACTCAACCGTTGAATTGCGTCAGTGGATGCGTATTAAAGGTGTTGAACCCGTAACGACACAAAAAGAGCCTGAAGACCACTTTGGGTTGATTTTGATGTTAGCGGCTTGGCTGGCTGAGCAAAATCGCAGAGCGGATTTAGAAGAGTTGCTCGCTTGGCACTTATTACCTTGGTCGGCACATTTTCTCGAAGTATTGATAGATTCGGCTAACAGCGATTTTTACCGCGCATTGGCGATATTATCGAAAGAAACACTGGATGGGTATCAACAGCAATTGACTTTACCTATATCAGAGAAAAACGTGTACCTCACCAGAAATAGTACCCTGTAGCATTCTGTTTTTCATTGGTAATAAATTTATCTAATTCAATTGCCTGCAATAAATTTATGGATAGTGGTACTATTGATTATTGCTGCGATTTTTAGGTGACTAACTCAATATGAATGATGCGCATTTATCTCTGATCCAACAACTTTGCACCCGTCTTGCTGAAATAGACAATACACCTTTATATGTAAAATTTGCTGAAACGGTGAAATTTGCCGTGCGAACAGGGGTTTTGCATCAAGGTGATATGTTACCCAGTGAAAGGGAATTAGGTCAGCAGACAGGGGTGTCACGTATTACCGTTCGAAAAGCGTTAGAGCTACTTGAACAAGAAGGCGTTATCATTCGGTCACAAGGTTATGGCACCCAAATTAGTGATAAGTTTGAATATTCACTCAAAGAAGCTAAAGGTTTTTCACAACAAGTTGTTTTACTTGGAAAAAAACCAAACACACTTTGGGTCAATAAAAGTATCGTGCCTTGTTCACAGGAGGTGGCAGAGTCACTAGCGCTCCCCATCAATAGTGATGTATTTATGTTAAAACGTATTCGCTATGTGGATGAACAGCCGGTCTCTATTGAGGAGTCATATGTTCCTATTGGGCTGATTGGTGATGTCGATGATATTGGCTTATCTTTGTACGATTATTTTCGCAGCCAAAATATTTATCCTACACGAACAAAGAGCAAGGTGAGTGCTCGAATGCCAGATGAAGACTTCCAAACGCACATTAAATTGGAAAAGACCGTACCTATTTTAGTGATTAAGCAGGTGGCTTTCGACCATAAAAATGTGCCCATTGAATACAGTTTTAATCAGTGTCGCAGTGATATGTATGTATTTGTCTCTGAAGAGTAAAAAAGAGGCTAGGCCTCTTTTTTCTCTGATGATTAATATTGCTGTAAATATGCGGTGAGTTGCTCAGACGAAGGCGCACAATCCCCTCCGCGATGGCTAACTACATAGGATGCGACAGCATTTCCGAGTAACACGGCGTCTTCTAGTGCCCAGCCGGACGCCAATGCCGCAATCACGCCTCCTGCATGGCTATCTCCTGCTCCAATGGTATCGACAACGGTGGTTTCAAATGGTGCCACCCAGCCTGATGAACGACCACTTTCTTGAAAGAACGCGCCTTCTTTGTCGACTCTAACAATCACGGGAACTAAAAATTGAGAATGCCAAATATTGGCTAATGCTTCTGTATCCATTCCTTGATGCGCGATATCAGGGAATAATGTGACGATATGTTCGACTTCTTGGCGGTTCAACGAAATGATTGGTTTTAAAGCCATTAATCGTAATAATTGTGTTTTCGAAAGGTCGGCGATCCGAGGGCCAAAATCGATAAATAAAGTGACGTTATCGGAGAGCGACTCCAGCCATGAAAGCAGAGTTTCGCCACATTTTGCGGCTAGTTGGTAGCCAGAAAGATAGATGATAGTGTTAGATGTAATTCGCAATTCATCTAGGGTTTGGCGTTCCCATTGGTTTTCTACACCGCTAATTGAAAGAAATGTCCTTTCTCCATCGGGTTCAACCAAGGCTAAACACCAGCCATTATCACCTTTATTCGTTTCTATAACGGAACTCACACCTTTTTTATTGAGTTGGTTGCGGATGATATCTGCCCATACACCTTGCCCAATAGGTAATGCATTGAGAGACTGGATACCAAGACGCTGCAAGGCCACCGCAATATTCAGAGCACATCCACCGATATTGACACTCTGCTGGTGCAATTCGATATCACTTCCGCGATAAGGCAGTGAATATGCATCTGCAATCACATCAATAACGGCAGCGCCAATCAGGCAGACAGGACGATGCTCCGCTTGCAATGGAAGATGGGCAATAAGTTCAGCAGTTTTCATAAGCTTTTTCTCTTGCAGTTCTCAATGCCATAAAGGCTTGGCTATACTGTGTAAAATCAAGTTGATTCACATCATCTAATTGTTTTTTGAGCTGTTTATCGATGGCATCAACGCCATGGAGGGCGCCACAAATGGCGGTGGCCATTGCCCCTATGGTATCGGTATCTCCCCCTAAATTAGCACACAGAATGGCACAGCGGTTGGGATCAGTTTCCGCTAATTCAACCATAGCAATGGCGGCAGGAACTGACTCAATGGTGCTCGTACCAGCGCCAACGAGTTGATAAAGCTGTTCCATTGCTTGCTCGGCGCCAATCGTGTTTTTCACCGTGTGTAAAGCAAGTTCAATACGTGCAGCTATTGATGGGCTAAAGGTTGTGACATGCTTTTCTTGTGCTAGCTTCGCAATAGCAGGTAATTGGTCGCGAATTTGCGGCCAATTTTCGCCATCTATCGCTTTAGAAATTGCCCAAGCAATAGCGACCGCCCCCGCAATTGCCACATCCGATTTATGCGTTGGCGATGAGGCGAGTGTAATTTCATCAATAAATTCATCAATAGAATGAGTTGGCAGCAAACAACCGAGTGGGGAAACTCGCATTGCGGCACCATTTGTCATGCCATTGTTTTCTAACTGAGAAATCGGAGTCCCTTGTTTTATTGCCTTTAATGCAATTTTAGAGGTCGGCCCTAAGACATTTTTATTAAAGGCATCAAATTGCTCTGCCCATTTTAAAATATTACGGCCAATAAGTTCAGGACTCACTTTGCCATCACATTCTATAATCGCGTCCGCAAGTGCGAGCGCCATTGAGGTATCATCTGTAAATTCTGCCGTATTGAAGTAGCAAGCTGCATTATTTTCTTTTGGCCCAGGTAAGAAGCGGTCTATCCAACCAAAATGTGCTTTAACACGAGAGCGAGGCCATAATTCAGAAGGCATTCCCATTGCATCACCTAAGGCTTGGCCATAAAACGTGCCTAAAATACGGTTCTCTTTGTTCATTATAATTCCTTCAATTTTGGCTAAAAACAGCGCCCTTATGTGTTGGCAGTCGGTCAATAAAGGCGTTTAATTAATGATTGCTTAACTAATTGGATGTGGGTTTTATGCCACTTTTATTAATATCAATTTCTTGAATATCACGGCTCGACTCTTTAAACATCAACATGAAAACAACCGTGATTACGACGATCATAGCAGCGCCGAAGCCCCACATACCGGCCCAGTTAAAGGTCTGGCCGTTGACAGGTTCACCGTAAGAAAAAAGTTTTTCCATCATTTGCCCACCTAGGCTATAACCCAGTAAGCTACCAAAGCCTTGGCAACAGAGAGTAATTAAGCCTTGAGCCGCTGTTCGCATATGCACAGGCGTCTTTTTGTCGACATAAATATATGCGGTGACATAGTAAAAATCGTAGCTAACACCGTGTAATAAAATACCGAGGAAGAGTAATCCGTAGGTGAATAGGTGGTCTGCATCGCCATAGATAAAGAAAGCATAACGGATAGCTGCAGTGATTAAACCAAGAAGTAATACCTTTTTGATACCAAAACGTTTAGTAAAGAAGGGCAAAGCAAGCATGAAGAAGATTTCAGAGAATTGCCCCAAGGTCATCCATCCGGTGGCATTTTTCATCCCAACTTCAGTAAGGTAGCCGTTAGCAAAAATATAGTAAAAAGCTAAAGGCATGGCGAAGAGGAATGAACACACGAAAAATACTAAGAAATTACGGTCTCTTAACAGCACAATGGCATCCAATCCGAGCATGACTTTAATACTCATTTTGCCAGTTCCTTTTGGTGGGGTGTCTGGCAAGAAATAGGTAAAAAAGCCCAGTAAAGCGGAGCTAGCGGCTGTCACTAAGAGCGGGATATTAGTCGCAGAAATATCACCAAAGCCCATCATGGAAGGTAAAAATCCACATGCAATGCCTGATGCAATCCAGCCGATAGTCCCCATTACACGAATACGAGGATAGTCACGTTCCACATCTTCCACATTGGAAAAAGCGATACTATTGGTGAGCGCAATGGTTGGCATATAAGTCAATGCATACGCCAAGAGTAGAGGGAAAAAGCTAGAAAATTCAGTTTGCTGAGCTGCGAAAAACATAAAGACTGCCCCTGCAAACATCAGTACCGCCAGGACTTTTTGCGCGGCAAAAAATCGGTCAGTAATTGAGCCTACAAGGATGGGAGAGATAATTGCAGCAATGGCTGTACAGGCGTAAGACCATGCTATTTGAGAAGGGGTGAAGCCACTTTTATTCAAAAATAGCCATAAGGGAACAAACCAAGCCCCCCATATAAACCATTCAATGAACATCATGAATGAGAGTTTTGCTGTTGTTTTTTTCATCTTTCATTCCTTTATACGGCTAATTATAGGTATTGTAGGGTACAGCAATGACAATACCACTTAATAATACCTTTTAAATACCATTCAATGAAAACTTTGAGCTAGTTAACATTGTTTCGTATAAATTGGGAAACTGGGATCGTTTAAGTAATAACACAGTGGGAAAGAGATACGCGATAACGTGAATTGCTTTGAATATAGATTAAGTCGGGGTTGTAGGTAGCCTATACGGCAGTTTTAAATAAAAAAATAGCACCGCTATTATTTGAGCGGTGCTATTGGTTTTTCATATCAATTAGCTATTGATATTTACTGTTGTGATTCACCTTGTTGTACATATGGTGTATACACACCCGTTAAGCTTTCAAGAAAGGCAACAATGTCGTCGACATCTTTTTGTGGCAGTTCTTTACCGACTTGATAACGCAGCATCAGTTTCACTGCTTCATCTAAGGTAGCCACATCTCCACGGTGGAAGTATGGCGCGGTTAGCTCGACATTACGTAGTGTTGGGACTTTTTGGCGTAACTTATCGCGCTCATCAGAGGTGACATTCATGCGACCAATATCTTGTGCGGTAATTTCACCGAACTCATAGTCTTTTTTCAGGCCCAGAGGTTCGAAGGAACGACCACCTAAGATCACGCCACCATGGCAGGTTGCACATTTGTTCTCTTTAAATAACTGGTAACCATGGAGCTGTTGTGCGGTTAATGCAGTTTTGTCGCCTCTTAACCAATTATCAAACGGAGAGTCTGGGGTGATTAAGGTTTTTTCGAACTCAGCAATCGCATCTGTGATGGTGTCACCCGTAAACCCTTCTGGGTAAACTGCATTAAAATCTTGTTTTAAGACAGGGTCTTTATCCAATTTTTCAATGATTTCATCCCATGATTTTGATGCCATTTCGATAGGATTTAATGGTGGGCCACCGGCTTGCGCTTGTAAATCAGGTGCTCTACCATCCCAAAATTGCTCGACATTAAATACAGAGTTAAACACCGTTGGCGCATTGATTGGGCCTACTGCGCCACCAACACCAATTGATGTTTTACGGCCATCAACACCACCTGCATTGAGTGCGTGGCAGTGCGCACAAGAAATCGTGCTATCCCCTGACAGGCGCGCATCATGATACAAGCGGAAACCTAATGCGACTTTTGCATCATCAACATCCAGTGATTTTGGAATTGGTTGAATTGGTTCGTTACGGTGCTCAGCAGCGGTATCTTGGCTGGCATAGTGCTCTTCTCGCTGTTTAGCTATCCAATTCAAAAGGCTATTACGCTCTTCATCACTGACGCTACTTGCCCAATGAAGTGCAACATAACGAGTTGGCGGCATGGTGTGGTTCTGCATAACCCACTCAATTTTATTTAATTCACTTTGTGGTACAGGTTCTCCTGCGATGAGTGCAGCGCGAGCAGCCTCAAGGTTGAATGATTTATAACCTAGCTGAATATCGTATTCCATCAGTTGCTTAGCAATGGGGAACGATGCGTAGGCAGGTAAATCAGTTGACGGCGTGTGACAGTAATCGCATCCCTTTTCAGCGAAGAATTTGAGAACTTGATTATTTTCTGCAATTTTAGATGTCTGAATGTCATTATTTTCTCTTCGTTGATTATCGTGATACCACACATATCCAGATAACCCAAAATAACCGAGTAAAAGCAAAAATATGACAGCGACCGTAATGCGAGTAAGTTTTTTCATTACACTATCCTTGAAAGATTGCGGTCAAATATATTTAAATATTTTTTAATTAATATAATTCTACAGCCGGACTATCATGTATAAATAAGGTCGAGAGGTTCTTGATTTTTATCAATGATGGCCATCGGTTTAAGCAATTGCTGAAATAAGATTTGCCTATCAATAAGAAAAAAGTTAAAAATTAAACTTATAATTAATTTTTATTTAATTGAATTTAAAGGGTATTGTTTGTTTCTGATCTTATTGTAATAAATTTTTAGTTCAATTTAATTGGTGGGTATTTATAAATAATAAATTCTGAATTATTCAAATAAATTAAGTAAAACTAATCAAAAAATTTAGTTTTATACTTTTTTAATTGTTGTGGAATAAATGCATATTATAAAATGAGTAAAATATAAATTATTCAAGAAAGCAATATTCGGAAAAATTATTGATTTTAGATAACTATAATATTAGTAAATGAAAAGTAATGATCTACATCATCATTTTTGTGCTTTCACCATTTTGTCATAAAATAAACATATTGTTGTTATGAGTCTGACTTAAGTTCGTCGTAACTCAGTTAGGAGATAGCATTATGTTTAGTGTCGATACCCTGCTGCACGATATTTTTCCTCATCAAACACCAGGCAAATGGAAACGTCGTTTATTAAAAAAGCTGCTGTTTGAACAAGAATTTCACCAATTTGCCCAAGATTATCCGCACTTAAAGGGCTTGGATCTTATTGAACAAATCATGGAGTTCTTTGATATTTCTTGTGAAATGGTTGAGGGTGACTTAGAAAATGTTCCGACTCAAGGCCCTGTTGTCTTAGTTGCTAACCATCCGATAGGTTCACTCGATGGCCTTGCACTATTACGTGCAGTTGCTGCCGTTCGTCCTGATGTCAAAATCGTGGCAAATCAGTTCCTCAATTATATAGAGCCACTAAAAAGCTTATTTATTTCAGTGGACAACATGAATAACCGAACCAGTCGGCAGCAGGTTGAAGCAATGCAACGGCATTTGGACAAGCAAGGGGCATTAATTGTGTTTCCTGCGGGTGAAGTCTCTCGGTTTGGCCGTAAAGGGGTTCGTGATGGCCACTGGCGTACAGGTTTTTTGCGTTTAGCCGCAAAGGCCAGAGCACCTATTGTCCCCATTCATATTCAAGGGCGAAATAGCCATTTATTCTATTTAACCTCGTTGGTTTACAAGCCGTTATCGACTTTAATGTTAGTCAGGGAAATGTTTAAGCAGCGAGGAAAAAGATTAAAAATTCGTATTGGTGGCAGCATCCCATTTATTCATTGGCATGATGGCCATACAGCGGCTCATGAGCTAGCAGGGCGCTTTCGTCGCCATGTCTATTTGTTGGGAAAAGGTAAGGAAGGGCTATTTACCAGCGAATCACCAATTGCTTTACCAGAAGACAGAATTGAATTAAAAAAAGCGTTGGTGGCATGTGAGCGGCTAGGAACATCCCCTGATGGGAAAGCGATTTACCTTTATCACCGAAACCAAGAAGTAAGGTCGCCGATTTTGCGAGAAATAGGGCGATTACGCGAAATTGCATTTCGTGCTGTAGGGGAAGGCTCAGGTAAGCGCCGTGATTTAGACAGCTATGATAACGATTATTATCATCTGGTATTATGGGATGAAAGTGAACTTGATATTGTCGGAGCTTATCGGTTTATACCCACTAAAAAGCAAATTGAGACCAAAGGTTTGCAGGGTATTTACAGCTCTAGCTTATTTCATTATGACCAAGCCATGATGCCAATATTAGCGCAAGGTATTGAGCTTGGTCGGAGCTTTATTCAGCCTAAATATTGGGGAAAACGGGGTTTAGATTATTTATGGTTAGGTATTGGCGCGTATTTGGCGAAATACCCACAATATCGCTATCTTTTTGGTCCTGTATCTATGTCTGGCTCAATGCCGATTGCGGCGCGTGACTTACTGATTACTTTTTATCGGCTCTATTTTTCGGCGCAACACAGCATTGCACAGTCACATCAGCCGTATCCAGCTTCTTTGCCACAGCTATTAGCCCAATTTTCAGGGGGCAATTACCACGAAGATTTAGTTAAATTGAAAAGCTTACTCAATAACATTGGCTGTTCAATTCCGACGCTTTATAAGCAATATACTGAATTATGCGAGCCGGGTGGCGTACAGTTTATGGATTTCGGTACAGACCCCGCATTCAATGATTGTATCGATGGCTTGGTACTGGTGGACTTAACCAAATTAAAACCCGCACGTTATCAGCGATATATAGGGGTACATTTGGTTTCACAAGAAGAACATAAAGGGCAGATGAAAGAGGGAGATTAACCCTCTTTCACTATTCACTTAGCGATTATTTTGAAAATTGATGACCAATCCAATAGATAACAGAGGAAGAAATTAACCCTGCAACCACGACGGAAAGCTCAGGAGCATAAGCATTAACGATTAAGGCAATCCCTGAGGCGAGTATCCAAGAGATGAAAGCCAGTGGTTGCCATTTTCTTGCTTCATTATTTTTACGCTTAAGTACCAGCTGATCCATAATGATAATAGCGGCGATTGGCGGCACAATTAAACCCAGTAAATTCAACCAGGTTTGAAACGCATTCCAAATCCCAGTCACAGCAACAATAATCCCAATGACACCTAAAATAATGGTTAATGTTCTCATCTTTCCTTTCGTAATATGAGACCAGCCCACCGCCCCATTATATAAACAGTGAGTACAGCCCACTCCTAAGTTAACAAATACAAAAATAATCGCGAGGATAGAAAGTAGTGGGCTTGAATTTGCTAAAATAGTGATGAAATCACCGCCCGTGACTTCGGGGTGCATGACTACACCTGTTGCCACAATAATTGCTCCAATCACTTCCGCAAAAAATTTAGAAATGGGGAACGCGGTAAAGGCTGCTAGAAAACCTTGTTTGCCATTTTTTGCCCAACGGGTAAAGTCGGCTGTCATGGTGCCTGAGTCAGTAAATGTAGAGAAAATCATTGTAACTGCAACACCAAATGATAGTGCTCCAGCCCCTGCAAGGGGTTGGTAATTGATAATATCTGATGAGCCACTTTTCATTGCGATGTAAACGGATATTAACCCTAAAATCAAATACATCGGTGCAGCGATATACCCTAAAATAGCGAGGGCTTTAATACCAATAAACGTTGCGCCAACATACAATACACCGCCTAAAATGGTCATGAGTAATAAATCCTGCCCAAATGAGCGAAACATCGTATCGCCTGTAAGACCGACCATCAATGCGAACCAGCCGATAACGACCGTAGCGAGCAGTCCTGAAACTGCAATATAGCCGCGCTGCCCAAAGGTTCTTTTGGCTGAAATTGCAAAGTTTTCACCTGTCTTCCCTGCTAAATAACTCAATGACCCAATCACTAAACATAGCAATAAGTTACCCACTAAAATGGCGGCGACGCCCATTTTAAACCCTAACATGGCAGTTACAACACCACCAATAACGGCACTAGTTAATACTAATGGGAAGCTATACCAAACAGCGGAAACAGATGCAAAGCTTTTACGATGTTCAAGGGGAACGGGGACATGTTCATACTCGGAATCTAATAAAATATTATCTTTTTCTTTAATTGACATAATTAGGTGAACCTCATTTTAATTAAAATTAATTGGCGTACCTATAAAAATTAATAATAAAATTTTTATAATTTAAATTTTATGAATGTGAATAAACTAATTAAATAAATCCCACGGTGAATAAATAGCTTTATTAACCTATAATTAATTGATTTTTTGGGTTTGTTTTGATGGTGTAGCAAGAATAGCAACAGTTGATATGGAATAGAATCCATTTGAAAAAGATTCATCAATGGGGTAGGTGATTATTGATTAATTTTCAATAAAGGTTCATTTATGTGATTGCACGCATTGTTAATTGGTAAATTAATATCTTTTTTAGACAGTATTTTAAAATCAAATCCTTATTTTGATTTTTTTATTAAAAAATAAAGTTGAATTTGTGATTTAAATCAAATTGAATGTTTTTTATTTGTTAATTTTTTATTTAAATAAATATAAATTTTATTAGCTTTGATATAATTTTGCATTCGTAAAATCTTTATTACTTTTATATGACAGTAAGTTGAGCAAGGTTCGATCGGCAGAGGCTTGGTGATGGCCTGTTGAGCAGCTTAAATTTTACGGTGTGAGTACAAGCGATAGAGGTGGTATTAAAAATAATTTTTAGTGAAATTTCGCATGATGCTTGTTCATTTAATTTAAACTAATAACTAAATGCAAATATAACATTAGATATTAATTTCAATTCTAAGTATTTATTTCTACAGATGATTATTATTTTGTGATGAAAATCTCTATTGTTATAAAGAGTGTTTTATTTAATTTTTTTTATGAATAGTATTAAGTGAAATTATTTATAGTAGTTGCGTTTAGTTGTTTTAATAAGGATATAATATGTATTTAGAAAGCCTTAAAATTGTAAACTATCGAAAGTTTCGCACAGAAGACAATGTTGTTCATTTTGTAGAGCCTTGTAGTATAGAGGATTCTGAATCAGATGGATATTCAGGTATAGGGCCCTCGACAACATTAATTATTGGTAAAAATAACGTAGGTAAAACAACGATTGTCAATGCGTTAAAAATGGTTTGTGAGAATCAGCAGCCAAAGGCGGCAGATTTTAATGTGCAATATTTGAAAGAGTTATTTGAAGAGTATTTGCAGGGGAACGAGATAAAATCTTACCCTGAACTAGAATTTAAATTAGTTGTTAATGTAGATTTCGATACTAACGATTTGCTATCGGTGTTGAATGATTTTATGCCGCTAGAGAATAGCGACCATGAGGATATTGATTCAGAAGAAAAAAAATTAAAAAATAATTGCTCTGAGGAGAATAAAAAAAATCAAGAGAAAATTGAAATAACGGTTAAGGTAGAGATATCAGAACAAGTCGCATTTGGGAGTGCAATTAAAAGCATTATAAAAAGTTCAAATTTTTCTACATTATCCGGAGAAGAAAAAGAACAAAAAATAATAGAGATGACTCATTATTTCTATGAGTTACTGGATCAAAATTCAGATCATTTGAATTTGGGTGAAAATAAAAAATTGTTTGAGATTAAATATTATGACTCAAATGAGAGGAAAGTTAGTAATTTTTATCTAAAAAATCTAATTAATCTAAAAGAAATTAAAGCTAATCGACACCTTAAAGATGATGTATTGAGTAATGTTTTTAATAAGATAATATCTTATTATTTTGATAATGACAAAGAGAGTAAGAAAAATCTGAAGAATGATATTTATAATATGAATAAAGGTTTAACCGATAATGTGGATAAAAAAAGCGATAATGTATCTTCGATACTTGAAAAAATTGAGGGTAAGAGTCATGTAGGATTAAAATTATTGGGTAATATAACTTATGATGGATTAATTAAAAATCTAATTAAATATAATTTTTCTGATGATGGGGATTTTATTCCTGAAAACCAGTTTGGGTTGGGGTATATTAACCTTTTAAATATTATTGGCGAAATAATTTACTACGTAGATAGTTACGAAAATGGTAGTCAAAATAGCCGTATCAATCTACTTTGTATCGAAGAACCCGAAGTATTTATGCATCCACAAATGCAAGAGTTTTTTATTAAACGTATTGATGATGCAATAAAAGAAGTACTTTCTCTTGCAAATGAAAATGAAGGTAATAAAAAGAAATTGAATTGTCAAATTACCATTACGACACATTCATCTCATATTGTTAATAGCAAAATACACAGTAGTAATTCTTTTAATAACATTAACTATGTAACGGTGTTGAATAAATCTGCAAGAGTTATTAACCTCCATGATAGTGTAATATCAAAAGGAATTAAAATTGAAAGTAATACTAAAATGGAAAAGAATAATAATGAAATTGATGATTTAAAATTTATAAAAAAACATATAAAGTACAAGGTTTCTGAGTTGTTTTTTTCAGATGCGGTTATTTTTGTTGAGGGGGCAACAGAAGAAACATTACTCCAGTATTATTTGGAGAAAGATAAGGTGTTAAGTGAATTTTATATTTCTGTTTTTAATATTAATGGAGCTCATGGAAAGGTCTACTTTTCTCTTGCTAAAATATTAAGAATACCATGCTTGGTTATTACTGATTTAGATATTAAAAGAAGCCCTTGCCAGAAAGGTGTAAAACATAAAAAAAGTAATGAAAGCTGTCATATATGTGGTCATATTAAAGGGCAGGATAATGTCCCAAGTGTTTCAGATAAAATGGAGTTTCTACAAATAAGCGATCTGAAAAATTTCATTACAACAAACAAAACCATCTCATACTTTAATGAAATGAAATATAAAAATGACAATATACAAAATGAAGCAAATGAAAACTTTGAATCATTAGAAAATATTGATTATTTTGAGGATGAAAATATTTATGTTGTTTTTCAAAAAGATAAAGTGTCAGGGTATTATGCAACAAGCTTAGAAGAGGCTTTTATATTATCTAATTTCAATAATGACATTTTGAATGATGCTTTGAAACAATGTAAACCCGATATATATAAAGAGATCATAGGTAAAGGTGATAAAAATAATTTAAAAGAGAATTCATTTAAATTACAAAGTAAACTTTCCGATAGTAAAAATAACTTCTCCAGTGAATTATTATATCGCTGTATCATATCAGATGATAAAGATATCCCCAATCTTCCTAAATATATTATAGATGGATTTAAATGGTTAAAAGAAAAACTGAATGACATCATAATTCAGAAGGAAGCCTAATATGTTAATTAATGAAAAAGAAAAAAATGAAATTGAAGAACAGAAAATACAAGAGTCTCTTTATAAATCTGTAATGAACCATACTAGTTTTCGTTTTAATGCCGGTGCAGGGGCTGGTAAAACTTATGCATTAGTGGAGGTATTGAAGTTTTTATTAAGTAACAATTTAAACTGTTTGAGTAAACGAAACCAAAATATTTATTGTGTGACATATACAAATGTAGCTGTTAATGAAATAAAAGAGAGATTAGGGAATTCAGATGTCATTATTGTTTCTACCATTCATGAAATGCTGTGGAAGTTAATAAAACAACACCAACCAGAATTGCTCGCTTGTCACCTCAAAAAATTAAGGTATGAACTGGAGAAATTAAACAATGATTTAAATGGTATTGTTGATGAAAACAAACCGCCGAAAGATAAAAACCCCTTCCAATTTTATTTGGATCTTAAAGATAAGCAAGGGTTTGAATTTTTTCTTGAGTCAACAAAAGAGATTTTTTATAAAAATCAAAGTGCTAATTCTGAAAGTTTTAAAAAAGTATATAACGATATCAATCCGTTAGATTTTAATTTATTGGATTTAAATAAATATTTAAAAAATATAGCCAACTTTAAAAAAGTAGCAAAGGCAGTTTATAAGAGAAATAGATATAAAAAATGTATAGAAAAGATAATGGGAAAAGTCACTGATTATACAGAAGTTTTTTATGACAATTTATTCAACTCAGATAGACTAGATAAAATGCGATTTAGCCATGATACATTAATTGAATATGCTAAGGTAATCATAGGAAATAGTGATATTTTAAAGCGTATTATTATTGATAAGTATCCTTTTGTTTTTATTGATGAATATCAGGATACTAGTATACCTGTAGTTGAGATAATGGCTGATATTCATCAATATGCCATAAAGAACAATAGAAATTGGGTTGTGGGTTATTTTGGTGATACAGCACAAAATATCTATGATGATGGTGTTGGAAGCGATATTACAAGACTTCATTCTATTCCTATTAAGGTAAATAAGAGTTTTAATAGGCGTTCGCATAAGCAAATTGTAGATATTGCTAATAAAGTTAGAAATGACGAAATACAACAAGTATTAATAGATAATGAAAAAAACAAAGGTATTTTTAATTTTTATCAATGTGATTTTGATGGGGGAATTAATAATTCACTATTAAAGGAAATACGCGATAAACTCTCCACGAAATTTGGCAATGAAAGTGTGATTGATTTTTTCGTTTTAACAAATAAATTATTGGCTAATTTAAGTGGGTTTGGCACTATATATAACATGCTTGAGGCGGAAAGTGCTTTTTATTTCAAAGACTTTAATTCACAATTAATTTCTCATGAACTTAATAAATTGAATCCTTCTATTCGTAAAATTTTTAATTTTACAAATATGTATATAAAAGTTAAAAGTGAAGGAAGTACTTATTATGATATTTTTGGTGATAAAGGAAGGGAATTGAAATTATCTCTAGCTAAAGATTTAATTGTTTATATAAAGAAAATAAAAGTAGATACCTTAAGAGATTTAATTGATGGCTTATCTAGGTATTCTGAAAAGGCAGCTAGCTTGAGTTCACTCCATATATATCTTGAAAGTTCCTTAGGAAATGAGATTGAAACCTATAATGATCTATATTCAAAATTTAGAGTAATAGTTGAGAGCTTAATGAAAACACCCTTAAGTCATGATGAGGATAATAATGATAGAGTGATTAGTTTTGTAGAGAAATTTTTATCTATAAATATTTCTGAATGGAAATCATGGGTTAATTATATTAACAGAAGCCAAAATTCCGATGACATTAGATGTCATACTTACCATGCAACAAAAGGTGAAGAGTATGAAAATGTTGTAATTATTATGGAACATAGTTTTGGCAGTTTAGCTCAAAACAGAAATAAATTTAAAAATTTTTTTGAAATTAGGGGCATGAGCGAAGAAGAACAATTGGATAAATTAGAAAATATGAGTGATAACGACAAAAAAGAATTTTTCAATACCCAAAATTTAGTCTACGTTGCTTGCTCACGCGCAATTAAAAACTTAGCCATACTTTATCTGGATGATATCTCAGAAATTAAAGACGGGCTGGAAAATATATTTGGTGAAGTTCAAGAGTGGCCCCCACAACAAAATAAGGTGGTATGATAAAAAGAAGGGTAATTATAAAGAAACTACCCTTCCTTAATAATCAATTAACTTATATCGCTCGCATCGTGGCGTTCGCGTACTTGTTGTGCAGGGTCACCTTGTAGGCGATTAACCCGGCGACCTCGCTGTACTGCTGGGCGTGCATAGACTTCATCAGCCCAACGAATAACATTTTTATATTCATGGACAGATAGAAATTCTGCGGCATCATAAAGCCAACCTTTCACTAATGCACCGTACCATGGCCAGATGGCGATATCAGCGATGCTGTAGTTTTCCCCTGCAACATATTTATGTTCTGCTAAACGCTTGTCTAACACATCTAATTGACGTTTAGTTTCCATGGCAAAGCGGTTAATTGGGTATTCAAACTTTTCAGGTGCGTAGGCATAAAAATGCCCAAAACCGCCACCAGCAAAAGGTGCTGAGCCCATTTGCCAAAATAACCAGGATAAGGTTTCAGCTCGTTCCGGCTGAGTTGTGGGTAAAAAAGCAGAAAATTTTTCGGCTAAATAGGTCAGAATCGAGCCTGACTCAAATACTCGGATAGGCTCCTTGCCGCTTCTGTCGACTAAAGCGGGAATTTTTGAGTTAGGGTTAATTTCAACAAAACCAGAACTAAATTGGTCGCCTTCACCAATGTTAATTAACCAAGCGTCATATTCTGCCTCTTTAATGCCAAGGGCTAATAACTCCTCTAACATGATAGTGACTTTTTGCCCGTTCGGCGTTCCTAAGGAATATAGCTGTAGTGGGTGCTTACCTATAGGTAAAGATTTTTCGTGAGTTGCACCGGAAACTGGACGATTAATATTGGCGAATTTTCCGCCGTTACCTTGCTCCCATTGCCAGACTTTTGGGGGAATATAGGGGGTGTTTGCCATGAGTTATCTCCTTAACCGTTTGCAAAGGTGGCGATTTTTTTCTCATCAATTTTTTCATTATGAAGGTCTTACACTGTAGCAATCTCTAGTGAATTCTCCACTGTTTTTATCGTATTTGGTTTGGTGGGAGGGCTAAATAGCACAGAGTGCAAGAACATATAGAGGATAAGCAGATGAGTTAAGTATTACTGCTGAGCGACTTTTTAGTCTGGGGGTCATTGTTTATACGCACAATCATAGTTGAGTTATTCATCGAAATTAATATGCATTTTGAATGGTTAGATAATAACAAAAGGTAAATATCTTCATGTTCAATAAAAACCAGCGCTTAAAATAAGACGTAAGTAACAAAATTGTTAACAAATTCGTTGTGCAGATCACTAATTCAAATAAAAAAAGGGTGTGAATAATTTGTGAAGATTGGCACTAATTTGCTGGAGTGTATTTTATACATTGATAGCATATCAGTCATATTCAGGTGTATCGGAGTGTGTCCATGCTTGCGCCAA
This sequence comes from Providencia sp. PROV223, assembly GCF_028479245.1. Taxonomy (NCBI): domain Bacteria; kingdom Pseudomonadati; phylum Pseudomonadota; class Gammaproteobacteria; order Enterobacterales; family Morganellaceae; genus Providencia; species Providencia sp. PROV223. The sequence goes on along the minus strand of NZ_JAMPNG010000002.1, from coordinate 197,309 downwards.
ATTCAAACATCTACCAAAGCTTATTACAAAGAGCAAAAGTGCAGCCAGACGCTGTTGCGATTGTATTTGAAGAGCAAAGTTGGAGTTATCACCAATTACTTGAGAAAGTAAACCAAACAATGTTGTGGCTAACTACAGCCGCACAGTTGAAAAAAAGTGATCGGATAGTACTCGGCTGGGGAAATACGATTGAATTTTGCCAATTATTTTATGCTGCTGTAGGGCTGGGCATTCAGGTCATTCCTTTAAGTACTAAAATGAAAGAGTTTGAAGGCAAAGAGCATTTATCTTGTATTAATGCGGATGCTATTTTTTGGGATGACACATATCAACCATGGTTAGCTCAGTTCAGTACAAAAGGGATGAGTCTTTCTCAGTGGCGTAATATAATACTTACTGAAGAAATTAACTTTACCAACCAAGTTAATGAGGAAGACCCCGCGGTTGTGATATTTACTTCGGGTACAACAGGTGCACCAAAAGGTGCGGTGATCACACACAAGAATATATTGTCTGCAGTATATGCCTATCAGGAAACATTAAAGTTATCTGAACACGATAAAACAATTTTAGCAGTACCGATTTATCATATTACTGGGCTTTCTGCTATTTTAGCGTTATTTATTCATATTGGTGGGACGGTTTATCTTCAAAAGAAATTTAATGCAAAAGATATTATTTCAACAATTGCAAAAGAAAAAATCACATTCTTACATGGTTCTCCAACTGTGTTTATATTATTAATTCAAAAAATAAAAGAAAATAAAAGTATTAATCTGGAAAGATTTAATTCATTAAAAATGATTGCTTGTGGTGCAGGTCATTTGAATGAAGGCACGATTAAAGAGCTTTCTTATCTATTCGCTAAAACATCCATTCATTCTATTTATGGTTTGACAGAGACATCATCCCCAGCCACCGTATTTCGTGAAGATATTCGGTACAGTGATAAAAAGGCGAGCTCAGGCACTCCGGTTCCTGGGTTACAGGTGGCCATAAGAGATGATAAAGGTGAAGATAAACCTGCTAACAGTACTGGCAATATCTGGGTTAAGGGGGATGTTGTTATCCAACGTTATTGGCCTGATAGCCCTGCGAATAGCACGTCGTTTAATGATGGTTGGTTTTTTACCGGCGATATTGGTTATAGGGATGATGATGGTTTCCTTTATATTCAAGATCGAATTAAAGACATGATTAACCGTGGTGGAGAAAAAATATATTCTATTGAAATCGAAGATTTGATTTCTAATTACCCAGGCGTTAATGAGGTCGCGGTCATTCCAATTGAAAGTACAATATATGGCGAAGAACCCATTGCATTTATTATTCCTGAGAACCAAGTATGTTTAACCAGTAAAGAAATTATTGAATGGTTAAAAGATAGAGTGCCAACGTATAAAGTTCCAGTAAGAATTATGTTTACACGTAATTTCCCTAGAACTTGGAATGGGAAAATAAGTAAGAAAGATTTGAAATTACGCTATTACTCTTTAAATAACTAAAATCTAAATTAGTTTTTAATTAATCAAAAAGGGGCTATGAAATATTAGCCTTCAGGTAGGTTTTATCATGAATAATAAATTTATTTCTAAACAAGATGCCGCTAAATTAATTAATAATGGCGATACAATTTGTACTGTGGGAATGACATTAACCAGTGCTGCTGAATCTATTTTATCGGCAATTGAACAACGTTTTTTATCCGAGGGCGTACCAAATCAATTAACTCTCGTTCATGCGGCTGGGCAATGTAACCGTATTCGCGGGAATCAACACTTTGCCCATGAAGGAATGGTGAAACGGATTATTGGTTCTCATTGGGGGTTAGCGCCTAGATGGATGCAGATGATTAATGACAATCAAGTCGAAGCGTATTGTCTTCCGCAAGGGCAAATGGTGCATTTATATGGCGCAATGGCCGCAGGCTTACCAGGACGCTTATCCAAAGTGGGGTTAGGGACATTTATCGACCCTGATCTTGAAGGCGGGAGGATGAACGTTAAAACGTTGGCGCTTCCTCCTTTAGTTGAAAAAGTGAATTTCAAAGGGGAAGAATGGTTATGGTACCCAGAAATTCCTTTAGATGTGGTGGTGATCAGAGGAACCCATGCGGATAGTAAAGGTAACCTCACCACCGATGAAGAAGCCATGGCGTTAGAAGTTTTACATGCGGTACTGGCTGCTAAACGCTTTGGTGCCAAAGTAATTGCACAAGTGAAGTATTGTGTTGAAGAAGGGACTTTACATCCTAAGCGTGTTACGGTTCCCGCCAGCTTTATTGACCACATTGTCGTGTGTGATAACCCTGAAGAAGACCATCGCCAATCCTCAAGCTGGTTTTTTGACCCAACGCTATGCGGTGATATTCGTACGCCTATCCAACAAACTACGCCATTACCTTTAGATATTCGCAAATTGATTGGGCGAATTGCATGCCGTTATCTATATGAAAACTGTGTGATTAATTTAGGAACGGGAATTCCAAACGATGTTATTGGTTCAATTATTCAGGAAGAAAATGCAACCAAGCGGGTTGATATTACCGTGGAGTCAGGGATCTGGGGGGGCGTTCAAGCCGGCGGTATTGATTTTGGCATAGGCCGTAACTTGTCAGCGATGATTAGTCACCAAGACCAAATGTTGTACTACAACGGGGCAGGCGTTGATATCACCTATATGGGCGCAGGGGAAATGGATGCCAGTGGTCATGTCAATGCGACATTGTTAGGCAATATTTGCCCTGGTGCAGGTGGGTTTATTGATATTACCCAAAATGCTCGGCACGTAGTGTTTTGCTCAACGTTCACGGCAAAAGGGTTAGATATTCATTGTGAAAATGGGCAATTAACTATTGTGCGGGAAGGGGATATTAGAAAGTTAGTTAACCAAGTACGGCAAATTTCATGGAATGCGGATGTCGCACGAAATATCAACCAAACCATGCATTTTGTCACGGAGCGTGCGGTGTTCACTTTAGGGGGGAAAACCCCAGTACTGGTTGAAATTGCCCCCGGAATTGACCTAGAGCGTGACATTCTTGCCCATATGGACTTCGTACCTGAAATTTCGCCTGATTTGAAAGTGATGTCCTCTTCATTATTTGAAGAGGCACCTTTTGATCTGGTTTCGTATTTGTAGTTTCAATATTAAAGAGGAATTTATCCATGTTAGTAAAAGATAAAGTTGCCATTGTGACGGGTTCTGCAAGAGGTATTGGTTTTGCGATTGCTCAGGTACTTGCAGAAGAAGGGGCAAAAGTTGTTATTTCTGATTTAGCCATGTCATCAGGTGAAGAAAGTGCAAAACAGTTACAAGAACAAGGCCATCAAGCCATTTTTATTCCTTGCGACATTGCTAAACGTGAAGAGGTGAATGCCTTATTTTCTAACGCATTAGCACATTTTGGGGCGATTGATGTACTGGTGAATAATGCGGGGATCAACCGAGATGGCATGCTGCATAAATTAACGGAAGATGATTGGGACAAAGTGATTGATATCAATCTGAAAGGGACATTTAACTGCATGCAAGAAGCGGCAAAATTAATGCGTGAGCAAGGAAGTGGCCGAATTGTCAATATTTCCTCGGCGAGTTGGCTTGGGAATGTTGGGCAAGCCAACTATGCCGCGTCCAAAGCTGGGGTTATTGGTCTGACTAAAACGGCTTGCCGTGAACTAGCCCGTAAAGGTGTCACAGTAAATGCGATTTGCCCAGGATTTATTGATACAGATATGACTCGTGGTGTACCTGAAAAAGTTTGGGACATCATGATTAGCAAGATCCCTGCGGGTTTTGCTGGCGATCCACGTGATGTCGGCCAATGTGTTGCATTCTTAGCCTCTGATAAAGCGCGTTATATCAATGGGGAAGTGATCAATGTTGGCGGCGGAATGGTGTTATAGGGGGAAATAATGAAACAAGCGAATGATATTGTCATTGTCAGTGGTGTGAGAACAGCAATTGGCACGATGGGAGGAAGCTTTGCAAATACGCATCAACACGACCTTGGGGCCGCGGTTATTCGTGAAGCCGTGAAAAGAGCTGGAATTGCTCCCGAAGATGTCGATGAAGTCATTGTGGGTAATGTTGGGCAAATTGCAGAAAGTGGTTTTATCGCCCGTATTTGCCAGCTGCGAGCTGGGCTACCAAAAGAAACTACAGCATATTCGGTTAACCGCCAATGTGGTTCCGGGTTACAAGCTTTAGCCGATGGCATGATGTTACTGCAGACTGGTCAATCCGATGTTGTGGTGGCATGCGGTACAGAAAATATGACGATGCTGCCGTACTACTTACGCAAAGCGCGTTATGGCTACCGCATGGGGAATGATGTGCTCGAGGATGGATTAACGTCCATCCTAACTTGGCCAGAAGGCCCTTATCACAACGGAATGACTGCAGAAAACGTTGCAGAACAGTTCAATATTACCCGCGAAGAGATGGACGATTTTGCATGGGACAGCCAGCAAAAAGCGTTAAAAGCGATTCAAGCGGGTTATTTTGCTGACCAGATATTGCCAGTAGAAATACCGGAAGGCCGTAAAGGCACACGTATTTTTGATACCGATGAACATCCACGTGATACACCACGTGACAAATTGGCTAAGTTGCGCCCTGCATTTAAAGCCGACGGTGTGATCACGGCGGCAAACTCGTCAGGGATTAATGATGGCGCTGCGGCATTAGTGATGATGCGACGTGAAGAAGCAGAAAAACGTGGCCTGAAACCAAAAATGAAAGTGGTCGATTGGGCAGTTGCGGGTTGTGAAGCGGCCATTATGGGCTTTGGGCCTGCACCAGCGACGCGCCGACTCATGGAAAAGCTCAAGATGAATGTAAAAGACATTGACTTAATTGAGCTAAATGAAGCATTTGCGGCACAAGCTATCGCAGTTATGAATGATTTATCTCTTGATAGCACTAAGGTGAATGTGAATGGTGGCGCAATTGCTTTGGGTCACCCAGTGGGTGCCAGTGGGGCTATTTTGCCCGTGAAGTTAATGTATGAAATGGAACGCCGTCAGGTTGCCACCGGGTTAGTCACGATGTGTATTGGTGGTGGCCAAGGGATTTCAATGTTGTTCGAAAGAGAATAAGAAAAACTGCAAGCAGAAAGCCCGACGTGGGGCGTCGGGCTGTTGCTGAAGTAAAAGCTACAGGTATGGGTCACTTAGAACCAAGAGCCGTACCTGTTTCACTACAACATGAGGATCTTATCTATGTTTTCTACAAATGCAAAGTTAGATTATGCGGCTCAGGGGAAAAAAACCAACGCAAAGATATACCGTAACCTGATGCCGTTGTTGATTTTAGCGTACATTATTAGCTTTATTGACCGAACGAATATTGGCATGGCAAAAAATGCGATGTCGATTGATTTAGGATTATCTGCAACCGCATTTGGTATCGGAGCAGGGCTTTTTTTCCTAACCTACTCAATTCTTGAGATCCCAAGTAATTTGATCATGGAAAAAGTAGGCGCGCGTTTTTGGATCACGCGGATCATGATCACGTGGGGGCTATTATCTGCGGCGATGGCATTTGTGACAGGGCCGACTTCTTTTTATATCTTACGGTTATTACTGGGAGCAGCTGAAGCGGGTTTATATCCCGGGGTTATTTTATATATGACATATTGGTTTAGCCAAGAGGAACGAGCTAAAGCAACAGGGTTATTTTTACTTGGGGTCTGTCTTGCGAATATTATTGGAGCACCGCTAAGTGGCTTATTGCTGAGTATGGATGGCTTATTAGGTTTCCATGGTTGGCAATGGATGTTTGTTATTGAAGGTTTACCCGCGGTGATCCTCGCATTTGTTGTGTGGTTTGTGTTGCCGAATAAACCGGAAGATGCGAAATGGTTAGATGAGGATGATCGGAATTATATTAAATATAAACACGACCAAGATAAAAACAGCATTAGTGTGAGTAATAGTAAATTCTCACTTAAGGCGGCATTTAAAAATAAAGCCTTTATGATGATTGTTGCTATCTATTTTACTCACCAGTTCTCCGTCTATGGTTTAAGTTACTTTTTGCCTACTATTATAGGTGAGTATGGCAAACTGACACCGATTCAAATTGGCTTATTAACGGCGATCCCTTGGATTTCAGCTGCAATTGGTGGCATTTTTGTAGCGAGAAAAGCCAATACACCGCGTCGTTCATCACGTATTTTAATTTCAGGTTATGCCGTGATGGCGGTTGGATTAGTGATAGGTGCACTGGGAGGCCCAGTTGTCGGCTTAATAGGCTTTTGCTTGACTGCATTTATGTTTTTTGTGGTTCAATCGATTATTTTCTCTCTTCCACCCACTTATATGAGTGGCAGTATGCTGGCGGGAAGTTTAGCATTATTGAACTGTTTAGGATTATTTGGTGGTTTCCTCGGCCCGTTTATTCTTGGTTTTTTTGAGGATTACACTGGAACAGCGACTTCTGGATTATGGTTTGGTGTCGGTTTGTTAGTTATCGGAACGATTATTGCTTCACGAGTGAATACTAACGGTATGAGCGAACCTGAACCATTACAAGTATCGGCTTCAGTGGAAAGCAAATAATTCAACATCGCCATTTACAATAGGAAAGTCTGCATGAAAATTGTTATCGCACTTGATTCCTTTAAGGGAAGTTGTTCTGCAAGGTTAGCATGTCAAGCCGTTGCTGAGGGTTTCAAGCGTGTATCCTCTGAATTAGATATGACGTTATTACCCATATCTGATGGCGGAGAAGGTTTGTTGGAGTCACTGGAACATAGCCCGGCGCTTTCTGGTGTAACACCTTACATTTTTAGCTGTACTGGACCTTATGGTAGTAAGGTTGATGCAGGATTATTAGTGCTGGAGGAAAAAACTGCTTTTATTGAAATGGCACAATGCTGTGGGCTGGAATTAGTTCAACGCGAGCACCGTCGCGTTGAAAATGCCTCGACTTATGGTTTGGGGGAAATGGTCAAGCATGCACTCGATATGGGTTGCTCTCGTATTGTCATAGGGATAGGAGGAAGTGCAACTAATGATGGTGGTGCAGGGTTTGCTCAAGCATTAGGTGCTTTGTTTTATGATAAAAATTCTCAGCTTATTGAGGCGCCAATTTGCGGTAAAGACCTCATTAATATTGCAAAGATTAATTTTGATAAATTTGACTCGCGAGCCGCTAAGGTTGAATTTAATGTCTCTTGCGATGTTGAAAACCCTTTATTAGGCAATAACGGCGCGACTTATATTTATGGTCCTCAAAAGGGAGCGGACAAAGCCACACTTGATCAGCTTGAAATGGGAATGGCTCACTATGCGAAATTAATGTCAGCAATAACGGGAAAAGATGTTTCGCTGGAGGCGGGCAGTGGCGCTGCGGGTGGATTAGGTGCGGGGCTTCGTTGGTTTGTTTCGGCAAAGCTCGAAAAAGGAATCGATCTCGTTTTGGGGCTCCTTGGTGCGAAATCCTATATTCAACAAGCGGACTTAGTCATTGTAGGAGAAGGGCGGCTTGATAGCCAAAGTGCGAACGGTAAGGCTCCTGTGGGAGTGGCTCGTATGGCCAGTCATTATGGTGTGCCTGTTATTGCGCTTTGCGGAGGATACAGTGAAGATAGCCGTATCCTATATCAACATGGTATTAGCGCAATGTGGTCATTGTGCCCTGGGCCGATTTCCCTTGAGCAAGCCATGACAAATGGTGAGCGTTACTTGGCAGATACAGCAGAAAATTTGCTGCGAACCGTACTAGCGAATCCGAATAAGCAAATAAAACCCTAAAGTGAGGCGGTAAGATGCTACTGACTGAAAAATTAGCCAATGATATTGTCACGCGTGCAATGGGGATTATCCATCACAACGTCAATGTGATTAATAGTCAGGGCGTGATTATCGCCTCAGGGGAAAAAAAGCGTATTGGTGAAATTCATGAAGCCGCAGTGGAAGTGATTCGCTGCGGCAAACGGATCACTATTTACAATGAAAATGAAGCACGAGCTTATTCGAATGTAGCTCCGGGGATAAACCATCCGATTGTTGTGGCAGATAAAGTGGAATTAGTCATTGGGGTGAGTGGTGACCCTGTTGTGATCCAGCGTTATGCCGAGCTTGCCATACTGACGGCTGAGCTGCTAATTCAACAAGAAATTGAGCGGCGTAGTATTAACTGGCAGCACCGTTTGCGAGATATGTTATTTGTCCAGTTTATAGAAAGTACAACGCAAGCACAGGGGCGCAGTGCGTTACTCAAACTGCATAACTCTGGTTTTGCATTCACTTTACCGACTATTCCTGTGATTATTAATATTGAAGCTATTCAGTATCGTCCTGAAATACTCGATACGATCATTACTGAATTATCAGCCATGGAAAAAAGTGATGTGTTATTGCTTAATAGCCGCGAAATTTTGATGCTATTTCCATCAACTCATTATCAAAATGAATCATTTATTCCTAATCTTCATTTCATTCTAGATAGCCAGCTTAGCCAATATTATATTGGTGTTGGTGTCCAGGCAGATACGCAGGAACATGTGAGGGATGCCGTTCATTTCGCACGTTCAGTCATTGAAGTTGGCCGGCTAACTGTGCCCGATAAACAAGTTTTTCTATTTAAAGAAATGGCATCTTTATGCCTCTTTAATGAATTGGAAAATAGCTATCTATTTAATTTCTTTTTGGATATTTGCCATAAAATATTGTTGCATGATTCGGGGGATATTTTAATTGAAACCCTTGAGTTATTCCTATCGCAAAATGGGGAAATAGGCAGTACCGCACAGCAATTAGGCATTCACAGAAATACATTAAGTTATCGGTTACAGCAAATTAAAAAGCAAACCAGTTTGGACCCGACAAGGTTTACGGATCTGATTCAATTATCTGTTGCTATGCATGGCTATCGTCGACGTTACCCAAAACAACAGCCATGGCTTGATGCATTAAGTTAAGGTGCAGTGTCATTACTTTTGTTGTAAAACCCAAATAGCCGCTTCAACGCGTGATTTTAAATTGAGTTTCTTTAGTAGGTGTTTGACATGGACTTTGACGGTGCTCTCTGTGATTTGTAATTTATTAGCAATCATCTTATTTGATAGCCCCTGAGAGATTAAATCTAAGATATGGGTTTCTCTTGGGGTTAATGCAGATAAATTATGCTCTGTAGAGGCTCGGTTATCTCTTAAGGATTCAGCTAAAATAGAGGCGAGCGTTGGGCTAACGACCATTTTACCACTTGCTGCTTCTTTTAATGCAATAATTAATTTTTCGGGTTCCATGTCTTTCAGTAAATAGCCATCAGCACCTCGTTTTAATGCATTAATTAAGTCTTCACCGTAATTGGATACTGTAAATAAGATAATACGGCCTGAAAGTTCGCGGCTACGTAAACTATCGAGTACTTCAAAGCCATTCATACCCGGCATATTGAGATCTAATAGGATTAAATCGGGGTCTTGCTCTTCAGCAATTTTAATACCCGTTATTCCATCGTCTGCTTCACCAATTACTTTTAATGTGGGTTCTAAACTAATTAATTGTTTAACTCCGTTACGTAGCATCGGGTGGTCATCAATCAGTAAAATGGTGGATTGCCCAGTTAGTTTATTTTCATTTTTCATTAATGAGTTACTCCAATTCAATTAAGCCACAGTCAGTGGAAATTCAACATTAACAGTAGTGCCTCCTTGAACTCTTGGCGAAATTTGATATTTCCCATTTAGGCTCAGAGCTCTCTCTCTCATAATAATCAATCCGTAATGGTTATTTTTTGTTGGCTGAGGCTGAATCCCTTCCCCATTATCTTCTATCGTCATGGTGATTAATCCGTTATTTTCAATTAATGAGACTTGTGACCAGTTTGCATTAGCATGTTTGAGAATATTGCTTAAAGCTTCTCGGATTATCTGGATAATATGGATAGATTGATGTGGGGAGAGGCTTTTTGCTGGAATTTGGTAATTTAATCCAATTTGAAAACCAAGGCGCTGACTGAATTCTTGGATTGTGCTTTCTAAAGCCGGGAATAAGCCGGGTTCAGTTAATTTTAGCCTGAAGGTTGTTAAAAGTTCACGTAATTGGCTATAAGCGGAATTTATTTCATTACGCATTTCGTTTAATAGTTCTTGGTGCTTAGTTGGCAATGTTTTAGGTTGCATTTGCAGATAACTAATTTGCATTTTGAGACAAGATAATGATTGTGCGATTGAATCATGCAATTCTCTCGCAATCGCCGAGCGTTCATCCATAATCAGTAACTGCTGTTGTTGTTCTAATTGGTGCTCCATCGCTAGCATTCCAGCAATTTGTTTAACTAGCATCAGCACTAAATTATTTTGCTCTTCAGATAATGGCTGATTTATATCTATTTCAGCCAAAATCATGCCATAACGCTGTAAGTTATCGGAAATCTCCCATGATATTACTTTAAGTTGTTCAGTTACCTTGGGTGACTTGAGAGAGTGCTCTTCGTTTTCTGGGCAATGAATTTCATGAAAGTAGGTATCATTATTTTCTTCGTATAGTCTCAAGCTGATATTCTGTAGCGGTATTAAGCTTTTAAGCTCAGATAATACTTTTTCTAACCTGACTGATAATGGCCCAATGGCATGTAAGGTGCGATTAGATTGGTATAAATAGAGTAATACTTTATTTTTATTTTGCAGGTCAGCCGTTTTTTCGATAACTCGGGATTCTAATTGATGGTAACTTTGTGCAAGCTCATCCGACATTTGATTTAACGTTTGGCCCAGTGAATTTAGCTCATCTTGTTTTTTGCCTGCAGGAAAGCGCTGACTAAAATCTTGGTGACTAATCGCATTCACCATATGAAGTAACTTAAGCCAAGGTGTATAAATTTTCTTTCTAAAATGGCAGATAGCAAAAATAAGTAGCAACGAAACGAGGCTAATAAATACCATTTGAGTGATTGCTACATAGGTTATCTTTCGTTCTGTTTTTTCATCAATATTGCGAACTAATGCATCAAGCTTATTAACAAAAGTAACGACCGCAAGCCGTGCATCATTAGGCGAAACTGCATGGTTAAGTGCAGGTTTTAATTCTGTAACCCAATATTGATAAATCTCAGAAAATTGCGGTTTTAAATCTTCTATTTCGACGACTTGTGTCAGTTCATCGCTTAATAAATTTTTCTCAAGTTCACTTACATATACGTCAGAATATTGGTTGAGTGGTACTAATGAAAGTAAATGATAGCTTTGCATCCGCAATGAGCCTGATTTATTAATTGCATGTGCATTTCCTTGCACACTAATGATCATACTATTTGAGATTGTCATGCCAATAATACCGAGTACGGCAATCAATAACATTAAACCAATAACTTGGTTAATGATTGAAAATCGGTGATAAGCAATAGACATAAATAATCCTTTCTACGGTACATGTTTATTCATTATTTTTGATAACGTAGATATTGTTTCTCTATTATATAAAATTGAATATGCCACTTCGGTATTACTCCTTAATATCCCATTGAAATATTCGCATTAAATTCCAATACATAAAATTACCGAGTAATAAATTTTTTTGTTTTAATTCAATTTGTTATTGGCTTGTACTCCTAATACCCCTCTAGTGGTTAACGAAAAAAAACGCGAATATTTCATTTAAGTCTCTCTTGATTTAGATCAGCTTCACGGTGATCTATTCGCCACACACTGCGAACAGAAATTGTATTTATCGGGGTGATTTATGTCTCAACGAGATAATGTTAATAACGTAGTTGCACCGTCAAATAACGGAGTTATACAGGATTGGCGTCCTGAAGATACTCGGTTTTGGCAGCAAACAGGGCAGCGTATTGCAAATCGTAATTTATGGATTTCTATTCCATGTTTATTGCTCGCATTTTGCGTATGGATGTTATTTAGTGCAGTTGCAGTTAACTTAAATAAAGTGGGTTTTAATTTTACGACAGACCAATTATTTTTATTAACCGCATTACCTTCCGTTTCAGGCGCTTTATTAAGAGTCCCTTATTCATTTGTTATTCCTATTTTTGGTGGGCGTCGCTGGACGGCGATTAGTACACTATTTTTAGTGATCCCATGTATTTGGCTAGGTTATGCGATTCAAAACCCTGCCACGCCTTATCAAGTCTTTGTCATTATTTCCCTACTTTGTGGTTTTGCTGGCGCTAACTTTGCGTCCAGTATGGCCAACATCAGCTTCTTCTTTCCTAAAGCTCGCCAAGGCGGGGCACTTGGTCTAAATGGTGGGTTAGGTAATTTAGGGGTCAGTGTCATGCAATTGGTGGCTCCTTTCATTGTAGGTGTTGGCGTATTTACTTTTGTGGGTGGAGCTGGAGCGGCTCAGCCGGATGGCTCAACGTTGTGGTTAGAAAATGCCGCTTGGATTTGGGTGCCATTTCTGCTGCTTTTTACTGTGATGGCTTGGTTTGGCATGAATGATTTAGCGGCGAATAAGGCATCTCTTAAAGCGCAGTTACCTGTTTTGAAACGGGGTCATCTATGGGTATTAAGCCTGTTATATCTGGCAACATTCGGCTCATTTATCGGTTTTTCTGCCGGTTTTGCTATGTTATCGAAAACGCAGTTCCCAGACGTCATTATTTTGAAGTTTGCCTTTTTTGGCCCTTTCCTCGGAGCTCTAGCTCGTCCAGTCGGCGGCATGTTGTCTGACCGTTTTGGTGGTGTGAAAGTCACATTACTGAACTTTGTGGTCATGGCGGTTTTCTCCGGCTTGCTATTTTTTACGTTACCAGAAAACGGCCAAGGAGGCTCTTTTGGAGCATTTTATGGCGTATTTATGGTGTTGTTTTTAACGGCAGGGCTAGGTAGTGGCTCAACCTTCCAAATGATTGCTGTCGTTTTCCGTAAATTAACTATGGACAAAGCCATCTTAAGAGGAGCTTCAGAGCAAGAAGCCCAAAAAGAGGCGGTAACAGAAAGTGCTGCGGCTCTAGGGTTTATTTCTGCAATTGGGGCAATAGGTGGCTTCTTTATTCCAAAAGCGTTCGGTACATCACTAACACTGACGGGGTCACCGGCAGATGCGATGAAAGTGTTTTTTGTATTTTATCTTTCCTGTGTGTTTATCACATGGCTGGTATATGGCCGTAAACACAAATAATAACAAGTCATAAAAATCAATTTTAGCAATGTACGGCGCCGGTCGCCGTCTCTTTGGAGGCAATCCGATGAGCAAGTTTTTAGATAGATTTCGGTATTTTAAGCAGTTAGGCGAGACCTTTTCAGGTGATCACGGGCAAGAATTAAATGTAAATCGTGATTGGGAAGATGGTTATCGTAGCCGTTGGCAGCATGACAAAGTCGTGCGTTCCACCCATGGTGTTAATTGTACTGGCTCTTGTAGCTGGAAAATTTATGTCAAAAATGGGTTAGTCACTTGGGAGACCCAACAGACGGATTACCCACGCACTCGCCCAGACCTACCTGATCATGAACCAAGAGGATGCCCTCGTGGGGCGAGCTACTCTTGGTATTTATATAGCGCAAACCGTGTTAAATACCCAATGATGCGTAAGCGCTTACTTAAATTGTGGCGTGAAGCAAAAGCAGAGCATCAAGACCCTGTTGCAGCGTGGCTATCTATTATCAATGATCCGCAAAAGGCACAAAGCTATAAACAAGCTCGTGGTCGCGGTGGTTTTGTTCGTTCAAGTTGGCAGGAAGTGAATGAACTGATTGCAGCGGCAAACGTCGCGACGATTAAAGAATTTGGTCCTGACCGCATTGTTGGCTTTTCACCAATTCCTGCGATGTCGATGGTTTCCTATGCCTCGGGCGCGCGCTATTTATCATTAATTGGTGGCTCATGCTTGAGCTTTTATGACTGGTATTGTGACTTACCGCCCGCATCCCCAATGACGTGGGGCGAACAGACTGATGTACCTGAATCTGCGGACTGGTACAACTCATCCTACATTATTGCTTGGGGTTCTAACGTTCCGCAAACCCGTACGCCAGATGCTCACTTCTTTGCAGAAGTCCGCTACAAAGGGACTAAAACAGTCGCGGTGACGCCGGATTACGCGGAAATTGCCAAATTATGTGACCATTGGTTGAACCCGAAACAAGGAACAGATAGCGCCATGGCAATGGCGATGGGGCATGTGATCCTCAATGAGTTCCATGTAAAACGTGAAGCAGAATACTTCCGTGAATATGTGCGAACTTACACCGATATGCCTATGTTGGTGATGCTCGATAAGCACGAAAATGGTGCCTATGTTGCTGGGCGTATGCTGCGTGCTTCGGATCTCGTTGATTCTTTAGGCGAAGAGAAAAATGCCGAATGGAAAACCATCGCGATTGATGAAGAGACGGGCGAATTATGTGCTCCACAAGGTTCAATGGGATTCCGTTGGGATGATAGCCAAAAATGGAATTTAGAGCCGCGTGCGGGACAAGATGCACATGACATAAAAATGAAACTCAGCTTGGCAGATAGCCATGATGAATTTGTTGAGGTTGGCTTCCCATACTTTGGTGGTTTAGAAAGTGAGCATTTTCAAAGCGTTGAACTGAAAGACGTCTTACTGCATAAATTACCTGCGAAACGTATTCAGCTTGCCGATGGCAGCGAGTCACTGGTTACTAGTGTGTATGATTTGATGCTTGCTAACTACGGTATTGACCGTGGTTTTGGTGATGAAAACTGTGCGGTTGATTACGATGATATGAAAGCGTATTCACCGGCGTGGGCAGAAAAAGTCACTGGGGTTAGCCGCCAAAATATCATTCGTATCGCCCGTGAATTTGCGGATACCGCAGAGAAAACTCACGGTCGTGCGATGGTGATTGTCGGGGCAGGGATTAACCACTGGTACCACATGGACATGACTTACCGTGCGATTATCAATATGTTGATTTTCTGTGGTTGTGTTGGGCAGAGCGGCGGCGGCTGGTCTCACTATGTTGGGCAGGAAAAATTACGTCCACAAACGGGTTGGTTACCTTTAGCATTCGGTTTGGACTGGCAGCGCCCACCTCGTCATATGAATAGCACCTCTTTTTTCTATAACCATTCAAGCCAATGGCGTTACGAAACGGTGGGAACAGAAGAGTTGCTGTCGCCTCTAGCCGATAAACACGCCTTTAGCGGCAGTTTAGTTGATATGAATGTACGTGCAGAACGCATGGGGTGGCTGCCGTCAGCGCCACAATTAAATGTAAACCCATTAAATATTGCGAAGAATGCACAAAATGCAGGTATGTCACCCACAGACTATACTGTTAAGCAATTGAAAGAAGGGAATATTCGCTTTGCAGCAGAGCAACCTGATGATCCTCAAAATTTCCCACGTAACCTGTTTATTTGGCGTTCAAATTTATTGGGGTCTGCAGGGAAAGGTCATGAATATTTATTGAAATATTTATTGGGTACTGAAAATGGTATTCAAGGCAAAGACTTAGGCCAACAAGGCGGCGTCAAACCTGAAGAAGTGGAATGGCAAGATAAAGCGGCAGAAGGGAAAGTTGACTTAGTGGTGACTCTCGACTTCAGAATGTCGAGCACCTGCCTGTTCTCGGACGTTATCTTACCGACCGCTACTTGGTATGAAAAAGACGATATGAATACCTCGGATATGCATCCATTTATTCACCCATTGTCAGCTGCGGTCGACCCAGCTTGGGAATCCAAAAGCGACTGGGAAATTTATAAGGGGATTGCCAAAGCATTTTCTGAGGTCAGCGTTGGGCACTTAGGCAAAGAAACGGATGTGGTGACGTTGCCGATTCAACATGATAGTGCAGCCGAGATGGCACAACCGTTTGATGTTAGAGATTGGAAAAAAGGGCAGTGTGAGCTTATTCCAGGGAAAACAGCGCCACATATTATCTGTGTTGAGCGTGACTACCCAAACACTTATGCACGTTTTACCTCTCTTGGCCCACTCATGGATAAACTGGGTAATGGTGGTAAGGGCATCAGTTGGAATACGCAAGATGAAATTGATTTCCTGAAAAAGCTCAATAAAACTCAGCCTGAGGGGGCTAATGCAGGGCGACCAAAAATTGAAACAGCGATTGATGCCGCAGAAGTCATTTTAACACTCGCGCCTGAAACTAATGGGCAAGTGGCGGTAAAAGCATGGGATGCGTTAAGCAAAGTAACGGGCCGCGACCATACTCATCTTGCTCGTTATAAAGAAGACGAAAAAATCCGTTTTCGCGATATTGTTGCGCAGCCGCGTAAAATTATATCAAGCCCTACATGGTCAGGGTTGGAAGATGAACATGTTTCCTACAACGCCTGTTATACCAACGTACATGAAATGATCCCATGGCGGACGCTCAGTGGTCGTCAGCAATTGTATCAAGATCACGAATGGATGCGCGCCTTTGGGGAAAGCCTTGTGGTGTATCGCCCACCGATTGACACTCGAGCGGCTCAGCCTCTTATGGGGAAAAAATCGAATGGATTTCCTGAGAAAGCACTGAACTTTTTAACACCGCACCAAAAATGGGGGATCCACTCTACTTACAGCGACAACTTATTAATGTTGACGTTAGGCCGCGGTGGTCCAGTTGTTTGGCTTAGCGAAGAAGATGCTCGTGAACTGGGTGTTGAAGATAACGATTGGGTTGAAGCTTTTAACAGTAATGGGGCATTAACCGCCAAAGCGATCGTTAGCCAACGTATTCCTGATGGCATGATCATGATGTACCACGCCCAAGAACGGCTGATCAACTTACCCGGCTCTGAAATTACGGCTCAACGTGGTGGAATTCATAACTCGGTCACGCGTGTTTGCCCGAAACCGACCCATATGATCGGTGGCTATGCGCACCTTGCCTATAGCTTCAATTATTACGGAACAGTAGGTTCTAATCGTGATGAATTTGTGGTTGTTCGCAAAATGAAACAGGTTGACTGGCTGGATGGTGAAGGTGATGCCTACCAGCAGACCTTGAGCGGAAAGGAGAAAGCATAATGAAAATTCGTTCTCAAGTCGGCATGGTGCTAAACCTTGATAAATGTATTGGTTGTCACACTTGCTCAGTGACCTGTAAAAACGTGTGGACTAGCCGCGAAGGGGTAGAATACGCATGGTTTAATAACGTCGAAACCAAACCGGGTATTGGTTACCCCCAAAATTGGGAAGACCAAGAGAAATGGAAAGGCGGTTGGATCCGCACCATTAAGGGTAAATTGGTTCCACGGATGGGAAACAAAGTGGGTGTTTTATCGAAAATCTTCGCTAACCCAGATGTACCTGCCTTGGATGATTATTATGAGCCGTTTAATTATGACTACGGCCATTTAAAAAATGCCAAAGAAGGCAAGCACGTACCGACAGCACGTCCTCGTTCATTAATTACGGGTGAGCGAATGAGTAATGTCAAAATGGGACCAAACTGGGAAGATGATTTAGGTGGTGAATTCGCCAAGCGAGCCCAAGATAAAAACTTTGAACATATTCAAAAAGAGATGTATGGGCAGTTTGAAAATACATTCATGATGTATTTACCACGCCTTTGTGAACATTGTTTAAACCCAGCGTGTGTCGCGACCTGCCCAAGTGGGGCAATTTATAAGCGCTCAGAAGACGGTATTGTGTTGATTGACCAAGATAAATGCCGCGGCTGGCGTATGTGCTTAACCGGTTGCCCGTATAAAAAAATCTATTTCAATTGGAAAAGTGGTAAATCAGAAAAATGCATTTTCTGTTATCCACGTATTGAGTCAGGCATGCCAACGGTCTGCTCTGAAACCTGTGTTGGTCGTATCCGTTATTTAGGGGTATTGCTGTATGACGCGGACAAAATTGAGTCAGCGGCCAGTGTAGAAAAGGAAACTGACCTTTACCAGAGCCAACTTGATGTTTTCCTTGATCCTCATGATCCAAAAGTGATTGAAGAAGCGCAAAAACAAGGGATCCCATTAAGTGTGATCGATGCGGCACAGAAATCCCCAGTGTACAAAATGGCGATGGAATGGCGCTTAGCTCTGCCACTGCATCCTGAATATCGCACGTTACCAATGGTGTGGTATGTGCCACCTTTGTCACCGATCCAGTCAGTGGCAGATTCAGGGCTCTTAGCCAATAACGGTGTATTGCCGGATGTAGAAAGCTTACGTATTCCAGTGCAATACCTTGCGAATTTGTTAACGGCGGGGGATACCGAGCCGGTGTTATTGGCGTTAAAACGTATGTTAGCGATGCGTCATTTCAAACGGGCAGAAACCGTGGAAAACCAATGTGATACCAGCGCGTTAGAGCAAGTTGGCTTAACACAAGCTCAGGCACAAGAAATGTACCGCTATTTAGCCATTGCTAACTATGAAGACCGTTTTGTCATTCCATCCAGCCATCGAGAATTGGCACGCGAAGCGTTCCCTGAAGCCAAAGCTTGTGGCTTTAGTTTTGGTGATGGTTGCCATGGCAGCGATAGCAAAGCGAATTTATTTAATAGCAGGCGCATTGATGCCATTGATATCACACCAAAAAATAATCAGGAGAAAGCACTATGATGACACTAAAAGTGATTTCTCGGTTATTGGAATACCCTTCTGAAGCGCTTTGGTTACATCGCGATGAGCTCATTGAAGCACTAGAACAGGCTGATGAGCTGCCTGTCACACGGGCTGTTCAATTGATGGTGTTTGTGCGCGAGTATCTCAACGAAGACTTACTTGATATGCAGGCGCAATATTGTGAGCTGTTTGATAGAGGCCGCGCAACATCATTATTGCTATTTGAGCATGTGCACGGTGAGTCCCGAGACCGAGGACAAGCGATGGTGGATTTAATGGCTCAATATCAGCAACACGGTTTGCAAATTGATTGCCGTGAATTACCTGACCATTTGCCCATTTATTTGGAATATCTAACGGTATTACCGACCAATGAAACTATCGAGGGGTTGCAGGATATTGCGCCAATTTTAGCGTTGTTAGGGGAAAGGCTGAAACAGCGAGAAAGCCGTTTCTCTGTTTTATTTGATTTTTTACTTGAGCTTTCTCATAGCGATATTGCGGCGGAGCAATTAAGCAAACAAGTGGCAACCGAAGTACGGGATGACACCCCAGAGGCATTAGATGCGGTTTGGGAAGAGGAGCAAGTGAAATTTTTTGCCGATGAAAAAACATGTGGTAGCGAAGTGGCGGCACATCAACATCGCTTCGCCAATGCGGTGGTACCACAGTATTTGGATCTCAGTGTGGGCAGCAGCCATGTAGGAGTTCAAAAATGAATTTTATCAATCAATTTTTCTTCGATATTTACCCCTATATCGCTGGGACGGTATTTATTGTCGGTAGTTGGTTACGTTACGATTATGGGCAATACACGTGGCGAGCGGGTTCCAGCCAAATGTTGGATAAAAAGAATATGCGTTTGGCATCAAACTTATTTCATTTGGGGATTATTGGGATTTTTGTCGGCCACTTTTTAGGTATGCTAACGCCTCACTGGATGTATGAATCTTTCTTGCCAATGCATATTAAGCAGTTAATGGCAATGATTGGTGGGGGCGCAGCAGGTGTGATGATGTTAATTGGTGGTGCGATGCTATTGAAGCGCCGCCTAACGAACCCACGAGTGAGGGCAACTTCATCCTTCGGTGACATCATGATTTTAACCTTGCTGGTGGTGCAAGTTTGCTTAGGATTACTTACCATTCCATTCTCAGCACAACATATGGATGGCAGCGAAATGCTGAAATTAGTGGGATGGGCGCAGTCTATTGTGACATTCCATTGGGGGGCATCCAATTACCTTGAAGGTGTTGGCATCGTTTTTAAACTGCATATTGTGTTGGGTATGACGATATTTTTACTCTTCCCATTCTGCCGTTTAGTGCACATTTGGAGTGCACCTATCGAATACCTGACTCGTCGGTATCAATTGGTGAGAAATCGCCATTAGGTTGGGTTCCACAAGGAGGTGGGCCAGTACATTGCTTTTGTACAACTTGTTCTTGTGTAAACAACAAATATTGCTATTTTGGCACCCCATCTCATATGAGATGGGGTTTTTTGTTTTATTTAGTGCTGGTTGGCTCGATATAGCCAAGGCGGCGGGAAATCAGTAAGCAAACGTGGGCAAGTTCTTCATTAACACGGTCTATTTTGGAAACCATTCTGTGAGTCGGCCCAGCGACACTAATCGCGCCGATCACATTACCGGTATAATTAAATATCGGCCTAGCTACACAGGTAAGCCCTTCTTCATTTTCTTCATCATCTAAAGAAAAACCTTTTATACGGATATCAGCCAAAACTTCATACAGTTTCATGCGGTCGATAACTGTTTTTTCAGTGTATTTGGTTAACGGTTTATCCAGTACTGCATCAATTTCTTCTAACGGTTGGAAGGCTAATAAAGCTTTCCCTATACCAGTACAATAAGCGGGTAGTCGAGCACCCAGTTTTGCGGAAGTTTGAATGGATAGCGTTCCTTCACTTTTATAGAGATAGACCACATGGCCACTGTTATAAACCCCTAAAAAGCAAGTTTCAAACGTTGAACTCGACAACGTTTTTAAATAAGGGATTGAAACTTCGACTAAATTAACATTCATTAAGCCTTTAATGCCTAATTCGAGGCTTTTTAAGTCAAGGTTATAGCGTTCTGTAAGATGGTCTAAGCTGACATATTGGCGTTCTTTTAGTGTTTCTAATACGCGAAAAGCCGTGGTTTTTGGAATTTCCGTATTCTTGACCAATTCGGCCAAAGAAATTCCGTCAGAATGGTTACTAATCTCTTCAAGTATGGTCAGTACTCTGTCGATACTCGACGAGTTTGCTTGACTTTCTTTCGTCATCGTAGGCTCCTCACTCACGCTAAGCTCTTTCATTGTACTCATTATTTAAACGTCGTTCCATTTTTACCTCGATGCAATTTTTTTCTCTGAAAAAACATGCAGTACGTAATGTATTGATCTTCATTGAATTTGATTTTTTGATTGTGATCGCTGTCGTTATTCTTATAAAAACGGAACGACATTCCTATATTTTAATGTATGTTATTAAAAAAGGAACGACGTTCCGTTATTTTAAAGGGATAAACATGTTGATAGTGACCATTGATACAGGGACAACGAATACCCGAGTTAGAGCATGGAAAAATAACGCGGTTGTTCGTGAACAAAGTGTTGAAGTTGGTATTAGGGATTGTGCAAAAAATGGCGATAAAACGCTGTTAATTCAATCAATAAAAATAGTACTAGATAAGCTGTTGTTAGGAGTGAGTGCTGAAGAAAGAGAAAATTATCAGCTCGTTGCATCTGGCATGATTACATCCGAAATTGGGCTGTGTCACTTACCTCACCAAGTGACCCCGGTTTCAATGCAACAACTTGCTAAAGCCACAATGCCTTGTGTTATCAAGGAGATCAGTGAAAAACCGATTATTTTTATACCAGGCGTTAAAAATAACGTGGCAAATATGACGTTTGATTCAATTGAAAGTATAGATGTAATGCGTGGTGAAGAAGTTGAAGTTTTTGGCATTCTAACACAGCAACCGGATCTTGGCCCTGCCTTAGTCATTTTGCCCGGCTCGCATTCTAAGTTTGTACGTCTTGATGAAAATAATAATGTGGTTGCATTGGCAACAACGATGGCAGGGGAAATCTTCGATACATTAACGCACCAGACTATCTTAGCCAGTTCTTTAGAACACCAATTTGTTCAATGTTTAGATAAAGAATATTTACGCAAAGGTGCTGAGCTTAGTCTGCAAGTAGGGATTGCGAGAAGTTGTTTTTCGGTGAGGCTACTAGACCTTTTCACGGAAGCGACACTTGACCAACGCTCAAGTTTTTTATTGGGAGCTATTTTGGCGTCAGATTTACTCGCAATAAAACATAGCCAAGCTCTTAATATTACTAGCGATATAAAAATTGTTATTAGTGGAAAACCTATTTTAGCGGATGCACTTAAAGAGTTAATTAAAAATGATAGTTACTTCACTGGGGAAATACACCTATTAGACGATAAAAAGGAACAGCCTTTTTCTGGATTGGGTGCAATTTCAATATTAAAAGAAACGCAATACAAATAAATATTATTAATGGTTTTTTATTAGGTGATTGTTATGAATTCTAAAAATGAAATACCGCTTATTGCAATATTACGGGGAATAAAACCTGACGAAGTTTTAGAACATATCGCTATCCTTGCAGATGAAGGTTTTAATTATATAGAAATTCCTCTTAACTCTCCCGAGTGGGAAAAAAGTATTCCATTAGCGATTGAAAACTACGGCGATAAATTAAAAATCGGTGCCGGTACTGTGCTCAATAAAAGCAATGTTGAAAAGTTGGCAATAATGAACGCTAAAATTATTGTCACACCTAACATTAACGTTTCTGTGATCACGACTGCTCTTGAAAATAAGATGGAAATATTTCCAGGTTGTGCAACAGCAACAGAAGCTTTTACCGCGATTGACGCTGGTGCTGTTAATTTAAAAATCTTTCCTACTGCGCCTTTTGGGGTTAATTATGTGAAATCGCTGATGTCAGTGATCCCAAAAAATATTGCCATTTATGCGGTAGGAGGTATCACGCCGAATAACTTGCATGAATACCTAAGTATTGGCTGCCATGGTGCAGGGTTGGGAAATGATCTTTATCGAATAGGCCAAACACCAGAGAAAACCAGAGAAAAAGCGAAAGCATTTATATCTGCATATATCGCATTTAAAAATCAAACTAATTAATCTTAAAGAGATATTCAAATGAAATACGATTATGTTTTTAAAAATGCCACTGTAATAGATGGTAGTGGTAAAAGTGAGTTTGTCAGTGATATTGCCGTTAAAGATGAATGGATTATTAAAATATCAAAAAATATAAGTGAAGATGCTGAAAAAATAATTGATTGCTCAGGTTTAATTTTATCACCTGGATTTATTGAAGTGCATACTCATGACGATTTAATTGTGATTGATAAGCCTGAATATATCGAAAAAACATCACAAGGTGTAACGACAATTATTGTCGGTAATTGTGGTATCAGTGCAGCGTGTGCAACATTAAAGGACGAAGTTCCTGACCCAATTAATTTATTAGGTGAATTAAGCGAATTTCAATTTGCTGATTTAGCCAGTTATAAACAAAAAATTAATAATGTGAAGCCAACTGTTAATGTCGCGACATTAATAGGGCATACAACCTTAAGAAATAATTTTGTAACAGACTTATTAAAGCCCGCGACGCCAGACAATATCGCTCATATGAAGCAAGTATTGGCCTGTGCGTTAGATGAAGGGGCTTTAGGGCTAAGCACTGGTTTATCTTACGGTAACGCGATTAATTCTTCGACCGAAGAAATTTGTGAGTTGGCTGAATTATTAGCAGAGCATCAGGGAATTTATACCACTCATATGCGAACTGAATATGACGGTATCATTGATGCGATGCATGAAGCCTTCCATATTGGTCGTCATGCAAAAGTTCCTGTGCAAATTTCCCACCATAAGTGTGCTGGGGCAAAAAACTGGGGACGCACAAAAGAAACGCTGGCTCTCATTGAAAAATACCAAGTCATGCAGGATATCAATTGCGATTGTTATCCATATCGTGCGGGTTCATCAAACTTAGATATCACACAAGTTACTGAAGACTATGACATTCTAGTAACTTGGTCGACACCATTTCCTGAAGTCGCGGGTAAGACATTAAAAGAAATAGCCGCAATGTGGAGTAGCGATATTTTCCAAGTTGCAGAAAAAATTGTTCCTGCGGGAGCTATTTATTTCCAAATGCACGAAGACGATGTGCGTCGTGTGTTACAGCACCCAAGCAGTATGGTGGGTTCTGATGGCTTACCTCGTGACCCTAATCCACATCCACGTCTTTGGGGAACTTTCCCTCGAGTTATTAGCCACTATAGCCGTGATGAGCAGCTTTTCCCAATAACCACCGCGATTTACAAAATGACAGGCATGTCAGCACAACGTTTTTCTTTAAAGGATAGAGGCCTTATCCAAGAAAATTATTTTGCAGATATCGTTGTATTTGACCCTGAAAAAATTAATGAAACAGCCACATTCCAAGACCCAAAACAAAAAGCAGATGGCATTGAATATGTGTTTGTTAATGGTGTTCTGACTTATACCAAAAAAGAAATGACTGGGAATAGAGCAGGTAAATTCTTAGAAAGAAATAAATAAAAGAGAGATAAAAATGATTAAAAGATTCGGAATTGAAGGCTCAAAAGGTACTGGCGGGCAATCATTGCCTTTTGCTAAAGCGGTGTTAGCTGACGGATGGCTGTATGTTTCAGGGCAAACACCCATGATTGACGGGGAAGTGATTGATGGCGGAATTATCGCGCAATCTAAATTGGCTATCGAGAATTGTTTAAACATTATGAAAGATGCGGGATTTGCTACGCAAGATATTGTGCATATGAAAGTGGTATTAAGTGATGCGCGCTATTTCCAATCTTTTAATAAAGTATTTCAGCAATTCTTTGCAGATAACCCACCTGCGCGGGTGTGCTTTGTCGCTGACCTTGTCGTCGATTGTATGGTTGAAGTGGATATCACCTGCTTCAACAGCAAATTCAAATCTTAATTGCTAAGGCGATGAGAGGCTACTATGGAACATAATAATTTCTTAATGTGGTTTTTGTTATATGCATTTGTGATGATGTTTGTGGGTTGGTACGTCACAAGGCATCAAAAAACCGGTGAAGACTTCATTCTTGGGGGCAGAAAGCTCCCTATGCTACTCACTCTCGGTTCAACTGTCGGTACGATGGTGGGAACGGGCTCAAGTATTGGTGCAGTCAGTTTTGGTTATTCCAATGGTTGGGCGGGAATGTTGTATGGGATTGGTGGAGCGACGGGGATCTTACTAACGGCTTGGTTATTTGCGCCAGTAAGAAATTATCGCTTTATGACCATGAGTGAAGAGATCTGCTATTACACAGGCGGCAGCCGTTTAGTGAAAAACTTGGTTGCGTTATTAATATTTTTAGCATCGATAGGCTGGCTGGGCGCTCATATTCTTGGCGGCGGTTTATACCTAGCATGGGCGGCAGATATTGATATTACTGTTGCGAAGATCATTATCGCAGTTGGCTTTGTTTTTTACGTGGGGATTGGTGGCTATAAAGCGGTTTCATGGATTGATACACTGCAATCAATTGTTTTATTCCTCGGGTTTATCATTCTAGCGGTTGCTTCGGTAAGCTATGTTGGTGGTTGGGATGTTGTTGTTAAGAGTACAGACCCTGACGCCTTTACTTTATTCGGTATTGGTAAATTAGGCGTTTTACCTGCGATATCATTGGCTGTGGTCATTGGCATTGGTGTATTAGCGACACCGTCATATCGCCAACGTATTTATTCAGCAGCATCAACTAAAGCTATCCGCCAGTCCTTTATTATTACAGGGTTACTGTATATGGGGTTTTCGTTCCTACCTGCGATTATCGGGATGGCAACGCATGTGATGGAGCCGAATTTAGAAAACAGCAGCTTTGCTTTCTTATATGCAACTAATGCTTTACCGCACGTGTTAGCGATGGTGGTATTGATTGCAGGTATGTCTGCCAATATGTCATCAGGCAGCTCAGATGCTATCGCGGGTGTTTCTATTATCCTACGTGATATCTATACGATGGTAACAGGTAGGATGCCTCCACCTGAGAAAGCGATCAATTTATCTCGTATCTTCTTACTTGGCGTCATCTTGTTAGCACTTGTCTTTGCATTAACTTCGAATGACATTATCGGCTACATTACCAAAATGATATCAATGATTATGTCAGGCCTGTGTGTAACCGTGTTATTGGGTAAATTCTGGCATCGTTTTAACTGGCAAGGCTGTATTGCTGCATTGGTTGCGGGGAGTTCAACATCATTAACGATTATCTTGACGCCAGAGTGGTCTGCAAAATTAGGCAACCCAGTAATCCCTGCATTAGCCATCAGTTTGGTCTGCGCGGTTGTTGTGACATTGATAACACCAAAAAATAAACTCAGTCGTGAAGAAGTACTAGAAAATATTACTCACGAGAGAGAAAACACAGCCAAAAGCCAGTAACCAGCAAGTTGAGGAAAAAAATGACGAAACTGAATGTGTTAGCAGGCGTAGGGCATAAATCAGCCACATTAAATCAAGAGGGTATTTCGGTAAACATTCTACATGAGGATGTGTGTTTGCCTGCGGTGGTAGTGAAGCGTAATGAGCTGGAAAATAATATTGCATGGATGCAGCATTATTCGAATGTGGCGAATGTTTCGTTGTCTCCACATGGTAAAACCACCATGACGCCTGCCATTTTTAAACGACAAATTGCTCAAGGTGCATGGGGGCTAAGTGTAGGAACAGCTTATCAAGCCAAGGTGGCAGTGGAGTCAGGTGTTCAGAATATCATTATTGCGAATCAAGTCGTGGGTAAAACCAATATTCGATTACTTGCAGAGTTAGTGCTATTAAATCAAGCCAATATTTATTGTTGTGTTGATAGCGTGATTCATGCAAAACAGCTGGCGGCTATTTTTTCATCGTTAGATTTAACCATAAATGTGCTGATTGAGTTAGGGGTTAATGGTGGACACTGTGGATGTCGAAGTGAAGAAGAAGCCATCATATTGGCAAATGAGTTAACCAAACTCCCTTCTTTAATGATTGCTGGCATTGAATTCTATGAAGGCGTTATTCATAGTGATGATGCTCAAAAGGATATTGAAGAGATACAGCAATTTTTACAGCGAGTGTTAACCACCAGTCAAAAACTGGATAACTTAGGTGTATTTGCACGTTATTCAGGGGAGCTATTAATAACTGGGGCAGGTTCAGTTTGGTATGATCTGGTCAGTAAAAAAATGGCAGAGTTTCATCTTTCTAAACCTATTCGGTTTGTGATCCGCCCTGGATGTTATATTACACATGACCACGGTATTTATGATGAAGCTCAGAACGCATTGAAAGTTAGAGATAGTATGGCCTGCCAGTTAGATGGCGATTTGATGCCAGCGATGGAAATTGTGGCATTAATTCAGTCAGTACCTGAGAGGGGACGAGCGATTGTTAATTTTGGCAAAAGAGATGTCGCCTTTGATGCAGGTTTGCCTCAGCCTCTAATGCAATACCGAGAGGGGAAGCCAGTCTATTTTCAAACTAATAGTGCGAAAACAGTTGGTTTAATGGACCAACATGCCATTTTATCTTTTGATGAAAATTGTGATTTCCAAGTTGGTGATATACTGGTATTTGGGACATCTCATCCCTGTATTACATTTGATAAATGGAAAGTGATTTATCTTGTTGATGATAAATATGATGTTATAGAGGAAATGCCAACCTTTTTCTAATGTTGAGTTATTAACTCACTTTATTTTAAATCGGTCACCTGTTTTAAGGGGCCGATTTTTTATTCATCACATTCTTGTGATCGAATTCATAACAAATTGTGCATATGCACAATTATATTCAATTTTTTACATTGAAAACTAGTCATTCTTACAATGCCTTCCTGATAAGTGAATTATATAATTTTATTAAATCAAAAAGTCTAATTGATATTCATTTTGTTGGTTAATTGGGTGGTAATAAAAATGACAGTTAAAATCGTGTTTCTCGATCATGAAACTTTCCCCGAAGGAATAAATATTAAGAAAATAAA
Source organism: Providencia sp. PROV223 (assembly GCF_028479245.1). NCBI lineage: Bacteria > Pseudomonadati > Pseudomonadota > Gammaproteobacteria > Enterobacterales > Morganellaceae > Providencia > Providencia sp. PROV223. The sequence continues at coordinate 169,728 of NZ_JAMPNG010000002.1, read as the reverse complement.
TAAAGAATATAGTTTAGAACTGTATGGGAAAACATCGGAAGATGAAATTATTGAGCGAGTAAAAAATGCAGACATTATTATTACCAATAAAGTAAGAATAACTAAAAAAATTATTGAAGCTGCAAAGAGACTTAAATTTATTTCTGTCGCTGCAACAGGAATGGATGTGATTGATATTGGTGCTTGTAATGAGCGTAATATATTAGTTTCTAATATCAGAAATTATGCAATAAATACAGTTCCTGAGCATACGTTTACCTTGATTTTAGCCTTACGTCGTAGCTTATTAGCCTATGCACAATCAGTACGAAATGGTCGCTGGCAAGAATCAGGTCAATTTTGTTATTTTGATTATAAAATTAATAACTTAGCTGACTCGACGCTTGGTATTATTGGTGATGGTGTCTTAGGTAAGGCAGTTGCTGATATCGCAAAAGTTTTTGGTATGAAGGTGTTATTTTCCACATACAAGGGCACGAATAATATGGGCCCACTATATACACCTTTTGAAGATGTTATTGCGAAAAGCGATATTATTTCTATTCATTGTCCATTACTCAAATCCACCAAGGATTTAATTAGCTTTCCAGAATTCGAACAGATGAAATTGTCTTGTATTTTAATTAATACTGCACGAGGTGGGATCGTTAATGAAGAAGCATTATATGGCGCTCTAATAAATAATAAAATATTAGGTGCTGGGTTTGATGTTTGTATTTCAGAACCACCTGAAAAAGAAAGTTATATGATGAAATTAACTCAGTTATCAAATTTTATTCTTACTCCTCATATTTCATGGGCTAGTTTTGAAGCCATACAAACCTTATCAGACATGATGATGGACAATATCGAAGCCTTTTTATCTGGCCATCCTCAAAATTTAGTTAATTAATTCACTCATTGATTTAAAGAGGTCATCAATATGTTTTTAGGAAAAGAAATCCGTTTAAAAAGATTATTAAATAAAAAATCTGGCCGTCTTCTTGCAATTACCATGGATCATCCGATTACACGTGGTGTATTACCGGGAATTGGTGATATTAAATCCGTCATGAAACAGGTTGTTGCGGGTGCACCTGATGCTATTACGATGCATAAAGGTATTATTGAAAAAGTTTATCCTCCATATGTTGCTTCCGATGTTTCTATCATCATGAAAGCGACAAGTTACTCCATACCTTACCATGAAGCTTATGACACACCCGTTGCTGACGTTGAAGAAGCCATTCGTTTAGGAGCAGACGCAATTTCAGTCGGCTGTATTATGGGCGGGCCAGAACAGGCACAGCAATTGACATTTTTAGGCCAAGTATCGAAAGCCGCTGCTTCCGCAGGACTGCCTTTAGTCGCACACATTTATCCAAAAGGCCCAATGATTGAAGACAGTTTTGATGCGAAAAATCTCGCTTACTGTGTTCGCGCAGGCGCTGAGCTAGGTGTCGATATCATCAAAACACTCTGGTCTGGTTCCCCTGAGACATTTAAATCTGTCGTTGATAGTTGCCCAGCTATGGTTGCTTTAGCTGGTGGTGATATGGGGAGCGATCTTGTTAGCTTCCTAACAAATACACGTAAAGCATTAGATATTGGTGTTGGTGGTGTGACATACGGGCGCTTTGTATGGCAGCACGAAAACCCAACAGCAGTCATTAAGGCTCTGAATGCATTAATCAATGATGATTGTTCGGTTGACCAAGCTATCGCGGAATATAAGCAAGCGGGTGGCAAATAACCAACGTTCATAGCTGTCATGCATGGGGAGGAAAAAATGAAAGCAGCGGTATTGTATGCGCCTAATGAACTTAGAGTGGCAGACGTTAAATATCCACAAGTTGGTAAAGGCGATGTGGTTATTAAAGTCAAGGCAGCCGCGATTTGTGGAACTGACGGACGGATTATTTCCGGTAAAAAAACCAAAGGCGTGCGTTACCCTTCTGTAATAGGGCATGAATTTTCAGGGGAAATTGTCGAAGTCGGTGAAAATGTGACTGACCTAAACGTCGGGGACGCAATCGCTGTTGACCCTGTCGTGCCATGCCGTTCTTGTGTTTATTGTCGTATCGGTAAAGAAAATGTCTGTTTAAACCGCCAAGCAATCGGTTATGAATTTGATGGCGCTTTTGCGGAATATGTTCGAATACCAGAGGTTGCTTTGTCATCGGGTAATGTCTTTAAGATACCGAAAGGGATGTCTTTTGAAGCCGCAGCATTAGCTGAGCCGTTAGCTTGCTGTATCAATGGACAAAAAAATGTGGGTATTGAGCTTGGTGATACGGTGGTCATTATTGGTGCGGGGCCTATCGGGTTAATGCATGTGCAACTTGCGCGTTTCTCAGGTGCGACAAATATTGTTGTTAGTGAACTCAATGAACAACGCCAACAGGCTGCGTTAAATTGCGGTGCCACACGTGTCGTCAATAGCCAGCAAGAAAACTTACTGGATGTAGTAAAAGGCTTGACGGAAGGGGTGGGCGCAGATGTGGTGATTATTGCTATTGGCATTCCTGGATTAGTTAATCCCGCATTGGAACTCGCTAGAAAAGGAGGACGAGTTAACTTGTTTGCCGGCTTTTCAAAGGATGATATGGCGCAAATTGATGTCAATATTATTCACTACAACGAGCTTATTCTTACAGGAGCCAGTGCGTTAAGTCGAGAAGGCTACCAGCAAGCCTTGACACTGATTTCTTCGGGCTTAATTGATATCGAGAAATTAGTGACTCACCGATTTGCTTTAGATGAGATCAACGAGGCCATGGCAACCGCTCAAAAAGGTGACGCGATTAAAATTATTATACATAACAATTAAAAGCAGGCGTTGGAGGCAGCATGATGGACAGTGTCTATTTGGGAATTGATGCAGGTAGCAGTAGCGTGAAAGTTTGTGCATTTAATTTCCATGGAGAATTATTGGCAAAGGCTTCACGTGATACCAATATTATTTCCAAATCTCCCAAAAATCATGAAATTGACTTAAATGACTTTTGGAAAAAGACCGCAGATGCAGTTAAAGAAGTGACTTCTCAAGTAAAGAATATCGTATCTGTGAGTTTTTCTGTTGCTTGCCCAACGCTGGTTTTATTGGATAAACATCATAAGCCTGTTGCAAATGGGATTACTTATCTTGATGGGCGTTCCGAAGGTTTCATACAGCAAACACTCGGGGAAAATATAACGCATGTTCGGGCACTTTCTTGTAATAGTCCAAGTCCGTCTGCATGTTGGGTGGGAACGTTAGGATGGCTACAAGAACAACAGCCGGAATTAATGCAAAAAGTTCATAAGGTCGTTCTACTTAATAGCTTTTTATCTTTAAAGTTAGGAAGTCAAAAAGCCGCCATTGACCCGACCCAAGCCGCGTATTCTGGCGCAGTCGTTTTGTCTAAAGCACCTAAGTGGTCAAAAGAACTATTAAGGTATTGGAAGTTTAATCACGATATTTTACCGCCAATTTACCAGTGCACTTCTGTGGTTGGTAAGGTGAGTAAAGAAGCCGCTCAAGAAACGGGGTTGAAAGAAAATACGCCAATTATTTTAGGGTCGGCAGATACTGCTGCTGCTGCATTTGCCGTTGGGTTACTTGACCCTGAAACAGCTTTTGAATCAACAGGAACATCAGGAGTCATTACGTTTTGCTTAGAAGAGCCGAACTTTGATCCTCGTTTTATGAACCGATATCACATCGTTCCCAATCAATGGTTGGCCCATGGAGCGATGTCGACAACTGGGGGGACATTCAGTTGGCTAAACCAGGCGGTTTGGCCGGAAGTTAATGACCATGAACAGTTGGAGATATTTTCAAAATCATCAGTACCTGGTGCTAATGGCTTAATTTATCTGCCTTATTTAGCTGGAGAACGTAGCCCTATTTGGGATGTTAATGCATCGGGGGCATGGATAGGCTTACGGCTAAATCATACTCGCGATGATATGGTCAGGGCGGCATTTGAAGGTACAGCATATGGTTTAAAACAGATTTTGAATATTGCCCATGAAAAATGGGGGGTGATATTAGATGAATTACTCAGCGTAGGGGGAGGATCACGTAATACGTTATGGACTCAAATTAAAGCGGATATTCTTCAGGTTGAATATAATATTGCCCAAACAGCAGATGCAGCGGCTTTTGGCGCGGCAATGGTTGGTGCGACAGGAGCCGGTTTTTTCTGTGGCATTAATGACCCTGATTTACCGATTATAAAAACAGAAGATATCACATTCACACCAAATCAAGATAAAAAAACACAAGATACTTATAACAAGCAGTTTAATATTTACAATGGACTGTATCCTTTATTAAAAGAAACAATGCATAGCTTGTCGAGTAAATAAAATTAATTGAAGTAAGTTTAAATTAAATAACGTTCCTAAATGTTAATTTTAATGAATTAGCAGGGATCGTTTCATTTTTAAAAAAGCAGGTAATAAAACGTGTATTAAATAATAAACTGCTCTGGAGCGAAAATAATGATAAATTCAAATCCGATTAGGCCAAAGACGAATTATCGTTGGGTGGTATTAGCCCTGATTTTTATCGTCTATGCTGTAAATTATGCAGACAGAAGTAATATTGGTGCGGTTCTACCTTTTATTACTGATGAGTTTAAATTAACTAATTTAGAAGCGGGCTCTCTCGCGAGTATGTTTTTCCTCGGTTATGCTTTATGTCAAATACCCGCAGGCTTTTGGATGGCGAAACGTGGGATAAGAGGTATGGTGTCATTATCCATTCTCGGTTTTTCTGCCATGACTTGGTTTATTGGCTTAGCCCAATCTGCCTTTGCAATTAAGTGGTTGCGTCTTGGCCTAGGTATGGCCGAAGCACCAACTCCTGTCGGGCTAACGTCGACAATTAATAACTGGTTTCCAGCAAAAGAAAAAGCAACCGCCACTGGCGTTTATATTGCTTCAACGATGTTTGCTCCGATTATTGTTCCACCATTAGTTGTTTGGATTGCATTAACTTATGGATGGCGTTGGGTCTTTATTCTGTTCGCTATTCCCGGTATTTTTCTTGCAATTATTTGGTATTTATTTGTTAGAACAAAACCAGAGGAAAGTCGTTTTGTTTCGCAAAGTGAATTAGATTATATTCGTGCCGATAATTCAGAAATTGCAGAAAAGAAAATAGAAGGCAATATTGTTCTGAGTCCTAAATTTAATACGCTAGATAAATTTATTCGTGTTAAATCAGTCACTCCATTAAGTTCAGCTTCCCAAATATTTAAATCTAAAAATATTTGGTGTAATACTATTTCTTATTTCATGATGGTCAGTATTTTATATGGAATATTAACCTGGATACCTTCTTATCTGGTAAATGAAAAAGGCTTTTCATTTATGAAAATGGGCTTTGTTGCATCAATGCCATTTGTTGGTGGGTTTATCGGCTCGATTTTTGGTGGCTGGATCTCTGATAAAGTTTTTGGTCGTCGTCGCAAACCCACCATGCTTTTTACCGCAGTAGCGACGATTGCGATGATGTTAGTGATGTTGAATGTACCCGAAAGCACGAGCGCAGTTGCACTTGCCCTTTTCTCGGTTGGTTTGTTCTTGAATATTGGCTGGCCTGCATTTACTGCTTATCCAATGGGAGTCGCTGATAATAATAACTATCCAATTGCGATATCTGTTGTAAATAGTGGAGGAAACTTAGGTGGCTTCGTTTCACCTATGATGGCAGGGTTATTGTTAGATATGACCGGTAAGTTTGATGCTGTTTTCTCTTACTTTGGTATCTGTGCGGTGATTGGCTTAATTATGATCCTCTTACTCGATGAACCGAAATAATAAAAAGTCGTATCAGGTGGGCGAGTACCCACCTGAATTTTTAACTTATTGATAATAAAAATTTCTAAAGGATTATTTTTATGAAAATAGTCATTGCACCTGACTCATTTAAAGAGAGTTTATCTGCATTGAAAGTCGCAACGGTTATTGAAAACGGGTTCAAAGAGGTTTTTCCGCATGCAACTTATGTTAAGTGCCCTATTGCGGATGGTGGTGAGGGTACAGTTGTCACGATGGTTGAGGCTACCAATGGGGAAATCTATCATCTTGATGTTATTGGTCCTTTAGGTACGAGTGTTCAGGCATTCTATGGTTTATCTCAAAATAAACAGCAAGCATTTATTGAAATGGCTGCGGCAAGTGGGCTAGAGCTAGTCCCTATTGAATTAAGAAATCCATTACTAACGACATCATATGGCACAGGAGAGTTGATAAAGGCCTGCCTAGATACTGGGGTAAAGCAGATTATTATTGGTATAGGTGGAAGTGCAACCAATGATGGCGGAGCAGGAATGTTGCAAGCACTTGGGGCCAAATTATTAGATTCTCATGGGCAACAAATCAAATTAGGAGGGCAAGCACTTGCCGATTTAACGAGTATTGATGTCAGCACAATGGACCCGAGGATAAAAGCGTGCCAATTTAGTATTGCTTGTGATGTTTCGAACCCATTAATAGGGAGAAATGGCGCATCTGTGATATTTGGCCCCCAAAAGGGTGCGACAAATGAACATGTTGAAATGTTAGACAAAAATTTAGAACATTTTGCAGATATTATTAAGCGAGATTTGCATGTTGAAGTTCATTATATTGCAGGAGCCGGTGCTGCAGGAGGAATGGGAGCAGCCTTACTTGCTTTTCTCAAAGCGGAACTCAAGCCTGGCTTCGATATTATTGCACAAACCTTGAACCTTGAATCACACATGGTAGGAGCAAATTTAGTTATTACAGGTGAAGGGCGGTTAGATAGCCAAAGTTTAAATGGCAAAGTGCCTTTTGGCGTCGCTCAGTTAGCGAGAAAACATAAAATACCCGTTATTGCCATTGTTGGAAGCCTTGGTGATGATCTCAGTCATTTACAACAATATGGTATTGATTCAGCGTTTAGTATTTTGCATAAAATTAGTTCACTAAAAGAAGCTTTAAATAATGCTGAAAGTAATTTATTTAATTGTACTAAAAATATTGCGAATACGCTGAATATTAAAATAGATAATAAAAATTGAAATAATAGTTTTAAAATTTAGCTTTGTTTGCTGTATTTTAAATGAAATTTGTTTTTCTTGATTTTTTCAAGGAATATTGAATACTGGAGTTAATTAAATTAAAAATAAACATTATTAAAATTTATGATTGGAAAGTTTGTTTCTATTTTACAGCACCAGTAAAAGAGGTTGAAATATGTATGATTATTGTCTTACCTCCAAATTAGCGCAAGAAATTGTTGATAGAACCATGAAAATTATTGATTGTAATATTAATGTTATGGATGAAACTGGATGTATTATAGGAAGTGGAGATAGTAATAGATTGGGTGAATTCCATGAAGGTGCATTACTCGCAATAAAGCAAAAGCGAACAGTTGTTATTGATGACGCCACTGCGAATCATTTACATGGGGTTAAACCAGGTGTTAATTTACCTCTTTATTTGAATAGTAAAATTATTGGTGTAATAGGATTAACCGGGGAGCCAACCCAAATTAAACAATTTGGGGAGCTGGTTTCCATGACGGCAGTAATGATGTTAGAGCAGGCAGAGATTTATAACCATTTGAATTTAAACGATCGTTTTAAAGAAGAAATTATTCTAGCGTATATTGAAAATGGAACCATTCCTGATAACATAACTGAATGGTCTAAAAAGCTTAATATTAATTTTTCTATTCCACGAGTCGCTATTATTATTGAAGTAGATAGCGGACAATTAGGTGTAAATAGTGCATTTAGTGAATTACAAGAAATTAAAAAATTAATAGAGTATAATAATCCTGATAACTTAGTCGCTATTCAATCTTTGACGGAAATTGTCTGCTTAACTCCTGCATTAAATAAGTTCAATCGCTGGGATATTGACACTGCAAAAAAGAAAATTTTAAAATTAGAATCGGATATTCTTAAATTATTTAAATTACAAGTGAAAATATCATTAGGTAATTTCTTTTTAGATCCTGCAGAGGAATCAATTAAAAAATCATATGAGACAGCTAAAATTACCATGCAAGTAGGGAAAGCTAAAAAACCCCAGTTAAAAATTTATTGTTACCAAGATATCATGCTACCGGTATTATTATACGGGTTAAATTTTAAATGGTCTTCAGAAGAACTATTAAAACCATTGAATACATTATTACATGAAGATTCTAATGGTGTATTGATTAAAACATTAACAGTCTGGTTTAAAAATAATTTATTATCTCGTGAAACAGCTAAAGAATTATTTATTCATAGAAATACATTAGATTATCGTTTAAAAAGGATATCTGAGATAACAAAATTAGATCTACTAACGATTGAAAGTAAGGTTCTATTGTATGTTGCTCTACAGCTGAAAAATTAATCCAATAACACTATTGATGATCATCTCTCATGGAGTAAGAGAAGAATATGTTAACCTTGTTGGCAATCGCCTCAAACTCTGACGCCACGAAGTGGCAGTAAAATTTCTACTTCTTATCTTATATTTTGACTAGTTAGAGACTATCTGCCTACCCACCGATGCTTAGAGCATGATATGGCTTCTTGCCTACTCACATGTACCATCTCAATGAATACCCTATCAAGAAAATAAAGACGTATTGACATCAAACTAAGCTAGCATAGATTGTTCTTAATCTGATTGAGATCAATCTATTTTATATTTGACTCAATAATATCTACTTTCATCATATTTTAGTTCCTTTGTTCTTGAATAGTACATTAAGTTTTTAGCTACCTACAAATGCGAAAATAAGTATGTCGATAATGTTAAAAATAAAGATGAATTATGTTTTACTTGATTAGTGTTTTTACTTAAATGTAGGGTCTCTATATTTAATTTCACTATTATGTCAGTGATGTAATTATCGATAACAATTTAAGATATCATACTTACTCATTGTGAGTTTTCTAATGAATTATTTTATCTAACTTATCTTAATTAAATGGGTTAATTTCATTATGAAATAATTCAATTGTTATTGAAAATATTTTTTTTGAATTTTTTAGGTCTTAAGATAAGATTTTTGTATTTATAAATTAATTAAAAATTACCTTTAATTACCTTTTGAAATATTTTGTAATGCCAAGGTTTTTCTCGAGCATACCTTTTTTTAAATTTTCACTTAATTGTTTCTATTTTTATTTTAATTTAAAAAAATGTTTTATGATATTGTTCTTTTTTCGCTGATTTCTATATTTTTATGTATGTTAATTGTTGGTTATCTATTTGATATTTCTGTCATTATTTTTATTTTTTAATTTTCAAGATAAATGTAACAATTAATGAATTAAGAAATATTATGAAATTATTTAATTCTTTTTTTTGGGATATTTCTGATTAATTATCCACCGATAAAAATTTCGTTTTAATAATTTAGGCTTGTTTTAATATTAGCGTTATTTTCCGAACCATTTTTTTTCACTAATAAGAACCCGTTTTATGAGTATAAAAAACTTTATTAATATTGAATGGGTTTATTTTGTGGTTTTTTATTAAGAAAAAATCAATTTAATTAGGTATGCATCACTTGTTTATCCTGTAATGGTGTATTCAAAATAGAGTATGTTGTGGATATTATATATATATCACTAACTTACAGTGAAGGTTGTTAATTAATTGGTGGATTTGACATAATTAAAATGAGATATAATAATGGCAACGCATTGATGCATTGTTTAATTGTCTTATTTATTAATGGAGTTTGATAAATAGGAATGGTTATTAGTGTCAATCCTTAATGTTTACTAACCGAATATATTTTAAGAAAAAAATTAAAATAATCAGATTAATAATAACTTGTTATTTTAATTTGTGTTGTCTTTTTATCTAATGGAAATGTATAAAATGAAATTAAATAAACTTGCTTTAGTATTAGGTTTAGGTCTGGCAGTGGTTGCTGGTTCTGCTTCTGCAAACCAAGGTGGCGGCCAAGTCACTTTTAAAGGTTCAATCATTGATGCTCCTTGCTCAATTCCACCAGGTTCTCAAGCATTTGAAGTACCAATGGGTGCTATCGCAACATCTGCATTAAACGGTGGCGGTAAAAGTATTGCTCGCGATTTCAACATCCAATTAGAGCAGTGTGATATCACGACTCTGAAAACTGTTCAAACTACATTTACTGGTACGCCAAGTGCTTCTGTAACTGATGGTTTGGCTATCGCTGGTACTGCGAAAAATGCAGGTATCGTGATCACTGATTTCAACGGCACTAAAATTGCTTTAGGTGCTAAATCTCCATCTCAAGCTCTGTTCACTGGTGCAAACACACTGCGTTTCCAAGCGTATTTGCAAGGTGATGCTGATGCAACAAATAAACCAGCTGTACCGGGTGAATTTGATGCAATTGCAACATTTGCTCTGAGCTACCAGTAATTGGTACCGCCCATACAAGGATGTATGGGCACTAATTTTAATGCATTGAAATTGGTTATTAAGTTGAAATGGAGTCGCTATGAATCACTTTGGCATCATTGTCATGGTGCTTTCAGGAATGATATTTGCCCCGATAGCGAGTGCGCAAAATCAAAATTCTCGGGCACAAAGTCAGTTCAAAGGAACTGTTACTATGGGCGGTTCAATTATTGAGAGCCCTTGTGCAATTGATGCAGATAGCCGAGATCAATCAGTTAACATAACAACTGTACCGGTTAGCCAGATAATTAACGATAGAGAAAGCCCTGCAAGTAATTTCTCTATACGCCTTATCAATTGTGTTCTAACACCGGTAACTCCTGGAACTCCTAATTGGCAAACTTTCAATATTACATTTGATGGCCCGACAGATGGCCGCAGCTTCGATGTTTTCGGGCATGCAAACGGATTGTCAGTAAAAATTTCTGACACAGCTGGAAATGTTGCAATACCTGGTAAGGCAATGCCGGATTTACCCATCAGAGCAGGGGAGACAACTCTGCACTATAAGGTGCAGGTAGTACCTAATAATAAACGCTTAAAACCAGGAAATTATCAGACAACTATCCGTTTTAAAATGGATTATTACTGAGTTATTACTAAGGGACTATTATGGCTCTGCGATTAAAAAGTAAAAATAAAGTATTTAATAACTCAGTAAGTTATTTTTTAACGCCTGTTGCTACCATGGTGTTTATAGCTATTGCTCATATAAATTTAGCTAATGCGAATAATGATAATATTGAGTTTAATACGGATGTTTTAGACCTTCAGGATAAAAGCAATATTTCCTTAAATGAGTTCTCTCGAGCAGGCTATGTCATGCCAGGGAAGTATCCATTTAAAATTAATTTAAATAGTCGCGACTTAGCTGACACTTTTGATATTGAATATATCGCGGATCCTAATGATCCAAGTATGACAGAGCCTTGTTTAACGCCAGATGTTGTCGACCATATCGCTTTGCGCGATGAATGGAAACAGAAGGTTGAGTTTTCTAACAATGGCCAATGTTTAATTCCAGAAACGATTCCAGGAATGACAATAAATGGCTCTTTAGCTAAAGAAACTATCACAATTACGGTACCTCAGGCTTATATCGAGTTTACTTCTGATAACTGGGATCCACCATCTCGTTGGGATGAAGGGGTGCCCGCTCTAATTTTTGACTATAACTTGAATGCTAACGTGACAAGGCCTGCGGATTCAGCCAATACCCAGTCGGTTACTGGTAATGGTACAACAGGTTTTAACCTCGGCGCGTGGCGTTTTAGGGCTGATTGGCAAGCTAGTTATAATCGGACTAATGGGCAGTCAACTGATCGTAAATGGGATTGGAGCCAGTATTATGCTTATCGAGCAATCAAAGAGTTAAATGCAAAGCTAACGATGGGTGAGCAATTTTTACGCTCAGGTTTGTTTGACTCATTCCGTTATATGGGGGTGAGCCTGATCTCAGATGAGAGAATGCTACCACCAAATCTACGTGGTTATGCACCTGAGGTAACAGGTGTTGCAAGAACCAACGCAAAAGTGATTGTAACTCAGCAAGGGCGCGTTATTTATGAAACGCAAGTCGCTCCGGGACCTTTCCGTATTCAAGATTTAAGTGATGCGGTTAGCGGTAAGTTAGATGTACGAGTAGAAGAGCAAGATGGCTCTGTACAAGAGTTTCAAATGAATACCGCCTCTATTCCTTATTTAACACGTCCAGGCTCAGTGCTATTTAAGATAGCGGGTGGTCGACCGAATAATATGGAACATGAAACCGAAGGGCAAGGGTTTGTTACGGGGGAGTTTAGTTGGGGGGTTTCTAACGGTTGGTCATTATTTGGTGGTGGTATAGCAGCGGGTGATTATAACGCGTTATCACTGGGTGTTGGTCGAGATTTACTTGCCTTCGGTGCAATTTCATTCGATATCACCGAGTCACGAGCAAAACTGAAAACAGATAACAAAATCTATACGGGTGCATCGTATCGCTTAAGTTATTCAAAACGTTTTGAAGAATATGATAGCCAAGTAACCTTTGCTGGATACCGATTCTCTGAACGTGACTTTATGAGTATGAACCAATACCTCGATCGTCGTTATAGAGGTGTGGAGTTCGATAATAGTAAAGAGCTATATACGATTACATTTAATAAGTATTTCACGAATGCAGACCTAACCGCGTATCTGAACTATAACCACGAAACCTATTGGAATAAGCCAGCGGCAAAACGTTATAACGTTTCTATTGCGAAATATTTCAATATCGGTCGTTTTAAAAATATCAATTTAAGTTTAACGGCATTCCGCAACAAATTTGATAATAGAAATAATGACGATGGGCTATACATGAACCTCTCTTTGCCATGGGCAGATAGAGCATCAATTAGCTACAACAATATGATAACGAGAGATGGTAACTCACACACTGTCAGCTATTTCGACTCCGTTGATGATAAGACCAACTATCGTGTTGGTACTGGGGTGAGTAGCCGAGGTCGTGGAACTATTGATGGCTTCTATACGCGTTACGCTGATTTAGCAACAGTAACTGCAAGTACCAGCTATATCAATGGTGATACTTCTTCAGCCGCCTTTTCTCTACAAGGTGGTGCAACAGTCACAGGGCATGGTGCTGCACTGCACCGTATTAATACCCCAGGTGGTAGCCGTGTGATGGTGGGTACTGAAGGTGTGAAAAATGTGCCTATTCAAGGTTTCGGGCCGACCACGGAAACCAATATTTTTGGTAAAGCGGTAGTTGCTGATATCAGTGATTATTACCGTACTAATACACATATTGATGTGACTCAATTGCCTGACAATGTGGAAGCTATTCGGACATCTCAGCCAATTACGCTGACCGAAGGGGCGGTTGCTTATCGTGAGTTTGAAGTGTTATCGGGTATTAAAACTATGGTGAGATTGGCATTGGCCGATGGAAGTTATCCGCCATTTGGCGCCACAGTGAGAAATGAAAAAAATAGAGAGCTCGGTATCGTGACTGATAATGGCTCTGTGTATATCTCTGGTGTCAATCCAAATGAAGTTTTAGATGTGCATTGGGATGGAAGCACGCAGTGCAAAATTCAGGTTCCAGAAAATATTACAACGGCTGAATTTAACTCACTGTTATTACCGTGTACAAGCAGCCCCAGTGTTGAACCTGGGTATATGCCAGCAAAAGCCGTTCCTGTTGGGCAGCCAGCACCAGTTTACAAGCCTGCACCGATTAAACAGGGCGTAGCACCCAGTCAGCGTTGGTTATTGAAACCACCGGATATTGCTTACAGCGTAGATTATACCGAGTAACCCAAATTGCTTGATTTTATAACTAGTTGGTACATATGAACATTAAGAAAATTGCATTATTTACTACAACAATCACGTTATCCGCGGTGCTATGTGGGCAGGCTTTGGCCGCGATTGCCCTCGATAGAACACGCGTCATTTATAATGGGGCTGAAAAGACCATTAGCTTGAATATTAAGAATGAAAACACAGAGTTACCATACCTTGCACAGGGGTGGATTGAAGATGCAAATGGTAACAAAATTGAAAGCCCACTCACAGTTTTACCCCCGGTTCAACGTGTAGAAGCGGGTGAAGGTAGCCAAGTTAAAATTCAAGCTCTTCCTGATATCGCGACATTGCCTCAGGACAGAGAGAGTGTTTATTACTTTAATTTACGTGAAATTCCACCACGTAGTAAAGAAGCGAACGTATTACAAATTGCATTACAGACGCGAATTAAATTGTTTTATCGACCAAAAGCGTTATATGCCACACGCACGGATTTGGAGAATCCATGGCAAGAGAAAATTACGCTAACACGTAAAGGTGATGCCTACGAAGTCACGAATCCAACACCTTATTTCGTCACCATTGTAGACGCAAGTACAAAAGTGGGCGGAGACACGGTGAAACAGTTTGAGCCTGTCATGATCTCACCAAAAAGTAATGGAATGCTTAAAGGTAGTGCAAGTGCGATGGGGGCAAAACCCGTTCTAACTTATATCAACGATTATGGTGGAAGGCCTAAACTGACGTTTGGTTGCGCTGGTACAACTTGCAAAGTTGAATCTTCGACGGATAGATAACGGGGAATAACGTATGAAAAGGACTCTCCTGTTCAGCACTATCTTATTCGGTTTAGTTCCAGTGTTCACCTTTGGAGCAGACAGTTGGGATATTGATGGATTACATGGAACATTGACAGTCAATGGCATGATGACCGAAGCACCTTGTACGATGGATGTGACTAATTCAATGCGCCAAGAAGTGTCTCTAGGGGAGATTCCTTCTTATTCACTGCGTAAACCTGGTGATAGAGCTGAGCCAGTTTCATTCGAATTAGAATTTAGACATTGCATTCGCACGGAAAGCCGAATGAAAGACACAAGAACGGGAAGATCGCTTTGGGATGCAATGCAACCGGTGATAACTGTCTCTTTTGTTGCCGTATCGGATCAACATTTTCCAGAAATGTTAAGTGTAAAAGGCGTCTCTGGCTTGGCGTTAGAAGTGACAGATGCACAACGAGAAGACATCAGGCTAGGAAGCCGAGGTCGTCCTCAATTTCTCGATGCACCGCAGGGTACTCTTCAATACTTTGTAACGCCAGTGAGAACCCCTGAAAAATTGACTGAAGGAAGTTTCAGCGCCGTAATGGACTTTAAGGTGGATTATGAGTGATTTAAACAAGCAGCGGTACCTGCTGGCATCTTGTCTCGCTGGACTATTTTTTACATCGGTTTCTTATGCAGGATTACCTGATTCACGTATTAGCCCATCGGGAAATACACGGGCAACAGTTACACCCGGTATGATAACTGTACCGATTAAAGGGGTTGTTTTGGCTCCACCGCCTTGCAAAATTAATGGTGGAAATATAATCAAAGTTAATTTTGATGAGATCATGAGTACCCGAATTGACGGTAACGCCTATTCGAAGCCCATAAATTACAATATTAATTGTGAAAAAAGGCCAACATCACAAATGAAAATGACGTTGATTGGTATTCCTGCATCTTTTGATAGTGGGGCAATTGAAACAGATCTTCCGGGTTTAGGGATTGCTTTTCGTTATAACGGAAGCAAGCTTCGATTGAACCAAGAGGTCAAGTTTGTGTACCCAAATGCGCCTCAATTTGAAGCCATACCTGTTCGTGATTTATCCACAACTCTGACAAAGGGTGGGGTTTTTCATGCAGGCGTCACTATCAAACTTGATTATCAGTGAGGGAAAAATAATGCAAAGAATAATGAAAAGACTTCCTCTGATAATGAGTTTGTTAGTTATACCTAGCAGTGCCGTGATGGCAAATGATGTGGAGTTTACTGGAACCTTGCTAATTCCACCGCCTTGCACTGTTTTTGAAGATAAAGTCCACGTTATTGAATACAAAGATATTGGTTTACATAAGATTGATGGTATCAGATTTACGAAACCTATTAATTACGCTTTGAAGTGTGAAGACAATTTAAAAGGTTGGGACTTAATGCTAACTATCAAAGGGACAGCAACAGATTTTGATAAGTCGGCACTGGAAACCAATATTCGAGATCTTGGCATGCGTATTACCCAAAATGGTTTAGGTTTTGAAATCAATAAACCATTGAAAATTACTTATGGGCAACCGCCTGTTTTAGAGGTTGTTCCTGTCAAGCGATTGGGAGTGACGTTGCCTGAAGGGGGCTTTACTGCAACAGGCACATTGCTAGCGGAGTACCAATAATGAACAAAGTAATCCAATGTGCAGTAGCAGGCGCCTTACTTATTAACTTTAATGCTGCTTTTGCTGTGCCTGATAATTTAAGAGTTATCGGTAATTTAGTGGAGGAGCCTTGCACTATTTTACCGGGTGATGAAAACATTCCGATGGATTTTTTTGATACACCGGAGAAAAACTTTTATGCCTATGGTGAAACTCCGCCTAAAGAGTTTGTGATTAAGTTGTCTGACTGTGACACGACAATAGGCAAATTTGTGGAAGTGACTTTTTCAGGGACACCTAATCTTGCACTTCCTGGTTTTTTAGCATTATCAACAAGTAGTGTTGCATCGGGTTTCGCGGTGGGGCTGCAAAATTCAGATAAAACACCACTGGCTATTGAACAGAAAGGCTCGAAGCTAACGCTACAAGATGGCGCTAACCAATTGCGGTTCTATGCCTATTTAAAAGGTGAACCGGATGCTATTGCTGATAAGACAATAAAAGTAGGGCCTTACAGTGCTGTAGCAACATTTAAATTAGATTATGAATAATAAGGCTGTGAACTAATATGAAAGTATTTTTATCGCTATTAATTGGTGCAGTCATGTTTTCGCCTTCTGCATCAGCTTATATTTTTTCCTATATCACTGAATCAAGACCCGGTAATAATCCAAATAACGGAGATGCAGATTATAAATATGTGATTGCTCGTTGGGATCCTGAATCGCCGAGTACGCCTAATCCTTGTTATGGGTGGTCGACATGCTATCTCACCATAAGTCATAAGCATACCGCTGATGGAACACCGGGGGCTGCAACAGTCAATTTGGCCGAAATTTCTAAGTATCGATATATGATAGATGTTCAGAATATCCCCGGGGTTTTGGCAAGAGCGACAGCTCCAGCAACACAGTGGGCTGTTCATACCGGAGTTAGGTTACAGAATAATCAAGAGTGTGTGGGGCTGTTTTACCAAGATCGCACTGGTGTTACAAGCAGAGGAGGTCTACTTCCTGGTTCTCAATGTGGTATAGCTCCGCCACCAATAGGAGCTTGTAAGATCAACAATAACATCCCGGATATTAACTTTGGCCCAATTAGCGAAGCTGATCTCGCTGGCCAATCAAAACAAGTGAACGTTAGTGTGACATGTAACTTAGCGATGGATGTTTTGGTGATTGCCACTGGTGTGAACGTGACAAATGGACGTGTAAATTTACGAGCAGATAATAGCTTATATGCGAATTTGTATTTAGGTGGGAATGATACTCCAGGGGAAAATGGTTACAAAATCCATGTGCCTGCAGGTGGAACAAACTCGGTATCCCTAAAAGCCGTATTAGGTACCAATGGCCGAGTTCAAGCTGGTCAGTTTGAAGGTGCCGCAGCCCTTATTTTAACTGTGCCTTAATAAATGGTGATAATATGTATTCAGAAAATGGCAGCGAAAAAATCCATTATATGGTAGGTCAGAGGATCTTAGAAAAACGTAGAGAACTGGGATATACAGGGTTTCAGTTAGCTCAATTGTTAGGTGTTAGTCAACAGCAAATCTCACGCTATGAAAGAGGTAAAATCAAGATTGATTTGTTTCATTTATTTAAACTTGCATTTTTGATGAAAACGCCAATTGATTGGTTTCTGGAAGATATTAGTTCTCAGCTCAATGAAAATGGGCAATTAGATGACATGTAATCATGCGCATTTAAATGGGAATTAATGGTATATAGGTTGAGATTACGGATTTATATCGTCTGCTGTCATAAAAATAGTTAAGCAAACAAATACAGTCGCAGGCTCAACCTATTTATTTTACCCAATGAAGTGCAATCAAATCACGTTTTACTCTATTTTCCTGATTTTCTATATCTATCCTCTTTGTTTAAACATTAAAACCTACGTGGTCAATTCATTGAATTGATGTTTTTGTGCGTTAAGACAACTTTTTAGTGAATGCAAATGCAAACTAATATCATTTGCGCTTGTTTGCGTGTAAGATACGCCAAATTGTGAATCACAAAATTTAATCATCAGTACTTTTATCGATGGACGGAGGAAATTAGATGTTTGCAAAATCATTAGTTTCGGGTATTGCTTTGTTATCTGCGTTAGTATTAGCCGGTTGTGATAACGCGAAAGACACGACAGAAACAACACAAGTTGCAGAAAAACAAACTATCACGATAGAACATGCCCAAGGCAAAACTGAAATTCCTCGTCATCCTCAAAAAGTCATTGTGATGAACATGGAAACATTGGACATCATGGATGCACTCGGAGCCCCAGTTGCGGGTGTTCCACAAACCAACGTTCGCTTCCCTGAATTCTTAACGAAATATAGTGGTTCTGAATACGTCAATGGCGGAACATTATTTGAACCCGCTTATGAAACATTAAGTAATGCTAAACCTGACCTGATTTTAGGTGGAAGCCGTGCCCGTGATGCCTATGACAAACTCAGTGGCGTTGCTCCAACTATCTCATTAGACATTGATAACAAAAACTTTATTGGTAGCTTAACTGAGCGTACTAATGAACTTGGTGCATTGTTTGGTAAAGAAGAACAAGCCAAAAAATTGATTGCTGACTTCAATACTAAAATTGAAGGTATCAAAACTAAAGCACCTACCGCGGGTAAAGCGATGGTGATCTTAGTCAGTGGCGGTAAAATTTCCGCATACGGTCCGGGTTCTCGTTTCGGCTTTATCTTTGATGTATTAGGTTTTGAACCTGCTTATGTATTTGAAGAAAACACGGGTCGCCACGGTAACATCGTTAATGCAGAGTTACTGGTGAAATTAAACCCAGATTGGTTATTTGTTATCGACCGTGATAGCGCGATTGGTAAAACAGATGCACAGCCAGCAGCAGAAGTATTAGATAACGCATTAGTGAGAAAAACCGCAGCGTGGGAAAAAGGCCAAATTACATACCTTGACCCAACTGCCGTATATATTGCAGGTGGTATTCAAACTTACTCTAAGTTAATGGACGATATCAATACAGCATTAGAGAAGAGCCAAGCAAAATAACCGATGAAAACGCTTTATCTTTTTTGTGGAATTATCGCGTTATTGGTTTTAGCGGTATTAAGCTTGTTTATTGGAGCGGGTGACGTGTCACCCGTTTCGCTTTTCACCGACCCAGAGATGCAAGACATCTTTTTTATTAGCCGAATTCCCCGAACCGTCTCTTTGATTTTAGCAGGTAGCGCCATGAGCGTTGCTGGGCTAATCATGCAATTATTAACACAAAACCGCTTTGTTGAACCTTCTCTTGCAGGGACAACCCAGTCAGCCAGTTTAGGTTTATTGGTCGTTATGGTGCTTTTCCCTGCAGCAAGTATTATGACTAAGATGGTGGTCGCTAGCGGTTTTGCGCTTCTTGGCACCATGTTGTTTATGGTGCTATTGCGTCGTGTCATTTTAAAATCCGCCCTGATAGTCCCATTGGTAGGGATTATGTTGGGTGCAGTGATTAGCGCATTGACCATTTTTACTGCTTATTATTTCGACTTATTACAATCACTTGGTGCATGGATGAGCGGTGACTTTTCTAGCATCATTCAAGGCCGATATGAACTATTGTGGTTAGTAGGAATATTAACGTTAATTGCTTGCTGGATTGCCGATAGCTTTACGGTTGCCGGTATGGGGCGTGAATTTTCAATTAATGTTGGCCTAAATTATCGCAAAGTAATGACCATCGGTTTATCGATTATCGCTTTAATTAGCGGCGTAGTGGTCGTGGTGGTCGGGGCGTTACCTTTCCTAGGCTTAATTATTCCAAACCTCGTGAGCTTAGTGATGGGGGATAACATACGTAAAACCATCCCTTGGATTTGTATTGCTGGTGGTGGTTTAGTTTTACTGTGTGACATTATTGGGCGTTTAATTCGCTATCCATTTGAAATCCCTGCAAGTGTGATTTTAGGTGTTGTTGGCGCGGTGATTTTTTTATATTTATTGTTGAAGCAACAACGTTATGCAAAAAGTTAATACATCAATAGCGTTACCGAAGAAAAGGGTAACGCCGTTGCAAAGAATATGGATACTACTGGCTTTGTCATTGTTATCCATTATTCTTTATATGACGGTCAATTTGGGCAGTAACCTTGCCTATATTTTGCCGCATCGAGGCTATATTGTTCTCACGATGATCGTGGTGGCTTTCGCTGCTGGGGTTTCAACAGTTCTCTTTCAAACTATTGCTAATAATAAGATACTGACCCCATCTATCATGGGGTTAGAAGCATTATTTATATTATTACAAACCATTTTTGTCTTCTATACCGATAGCTTTCCATCCTCTTGGTTATTGAATATTGGTAAATTTTTATTAGAGTCCACATTACTTGTGTTGTTCTCTGTTCTGCTTTATCGCTGGTTATTTGTGTCAGTTAAAATGAATATCAACCTAGTATTGATGGTAGGTATCATTCTTGGCACATTATTTCGCAGTGTAGCGACATTACTACAGCGTTTAATGGACCCCAATGAATTTTCCATTTTACAAAGCCGGATGTTTGCCACCTTTACGAAGGGGACGCCTGAGCTGATTGTATTCACACTGCTGATTACAGCGGTGGTAGGGGTTTTGTTGTGGCGCATGCGCTATTGTTTTGATGTTATCGCGTTAGGGCAAGCCAATGCGGTGAACTTAGGGATTAATTATCGCCAGCAAGTCACGGTTATTTTGTTACTTATTTCAATCTTGGTTGCTGTTTCTACGGCACTGGTTGGCCCTTTAACATTCTTAGGCTTGATGGTCGCGAACTTAGCTTATTTAGTGGCTGGCAGTAGCCAACACCGCTATTTGCTCCCCGTTTCCTTTCTACTTGGTGTCATTGCGCTGATTGGCGGCCAGTTGATTCTTGAGTACGGTTTAAATATGGCGGGAACATTATCAGTCGTTATCGAGTTTGTCGGCGGAATTTTCTTTATTTATATGGTGTTAAGAAGGTTTTAGTATGATTGAAATTAGTCAGATATCGAAAAGTTATCAAGATACTAAAGTCTTAGATAACGTGACAACAACAATTAAAAATAGCGGTATTACCTCAATCATCGGGCCTAATGGTGCAGGTAAATCAACACTGCTGTCGATTATTGGGCGTTTGTTACAGCCCGATGATGGCGGTTATGTCAAAGTGAATGAGCTTGATGTTTCAACAACACCCAGTGATAAATTAGCAAAATGCTTATCGGTTTTGCGCCAAGAGAACCAATTTGCGAGTCGATTAACCGTCGAGGAGCTGGTTGGTTTTGGACGTTATCCGTACACGAAAGGCCGTTTAACTATTGATGATAAAAAGAAAATTGATGAATCACTCTCTTTTCTCAATTTGTCAGATTTGCGCCACCGCTATTTAGATGAGTTATCGGGTGGCCAGCGCCAACGAGCTTATGTTGCAATGGTTTTATGCCAAGATACAGAATATGTTTTACTGGATGAACCACTCAATAATCTCGATATGAAGCATGCGGTGATTATGATGAAGTTATTACGTAAAGCGGCTGATGAACTAGGGAAAACCATTATCCTAGTGATCCACGATATAAACTTCGCTTCTGTTTATTCAGATTACATTGTTGCACTGAGAAACGGGCGTCTGTCTTATCATGGCAAACCAGAAGAGATCATGAAATCTGAAATTATTGAGGATATTTTTGATACGCCAGTGGATATTAAGCGGGTGGATGATCAGTATATTGCTCTCTACTACTAAATTTGCGTCATCTTTCGCACTGTAGTTGTGTTGGCTTCGTTTAGCTACTCTGGGTCACATACTTTTGTATGTTCCCAATTTTCGTCATCCTTCGAGCTGTAGCGGTGTTGGCTACGTTCAGCTACTCGGGTCACATACCTTTGTATGCTCCCCGAGATATCTTCTCTTGCCGCCTTGCTGCCGTTCGAATGGTTTAGAAAATTAAATTTTCGTCATCCTTCGAGCTGTAGCGGTGTTGGCTACGTTCAGCTACTCGGGTCACATACCTTTGTATGCTCCCCGAGATATCTTCTCTTGCCGCCTTGCTACAGTTCGAATGATTTAGAAAATTATCGTGAATTAGAATATTTTTCTTGAGAAGAAAATAAAAAAACAAAATATTTATGGTGAAATTTCAATATCTTCATCGGTTGTCAGTAAATCTAGTGACTGCAACACTTCTAAGCGTTTAATTCCATCGGCATTCACCACTAAACGAGCTAGCTCATTATAAGTTTTTTTGTTAATTGTGACGCGACGGCAAAGGTAAATGTGATACACCTTTTCACCAATAATCGCAGGCTCATCATCATTCACAGTGAGTTCTTCATAGCTAATATCAATATATTTTAGGAAATCCGAAATATTAAAACGCGTAATATCTGCGATTGATGATTGGTTTTTTTCAAACACGGATTGGCGGTTATGTAGCAATACATCTTTGCGGTAATACAGAATATCTTCCATTCGCTGGACGTTAACTAAATTGACCCAATGCGATTTTTGCCGCATTTCACGGATATCTGGGGAAAGCATATTTTCATTAATAAAACGAAAAGACTCTTTACAAATACCGACTGGTGCTTTCACTCCTTCGCGGTAAATACGTAATTGCCGGTCAGGGATCCATTTTTGAAATAAGCGATACAGCTGCTCTCGACCTACTTCTTTCAGCCTATCTTTGAAGATATAGCCGATGACCATAGCCAAAAATAAGTTGGCACTTAAAGCACCATATTTTCCTTGCCAGAAAAAGGCGATAACAGTTGCGAAAAGCATTGAAATTGCAGCAGCAATACCATAAATAGAGTGTAATAACAGGGGAAGTCCCCGCTTGTGGCGAATTTCTAAATAGAGATAGCGATTGATATATTTTTTCAATAAATTACGGCGATATGTGACTAATTCAGCATCCGTCTCATCACTAGGAAAACAATCAGGGTATTGTTTCTTTAGGTAACGCATTTCTTGATACCAGAAATGACGTATTTCTTCGCGCAATGGCATTTGCTTATCGGCTAATAAATCACGTAAATAATTCATGGTGTAATACGTCATGAATTCGTCACAATAAGAAAATGCATTGGAATGGATTGCTTCTTCAATTTTGGTTGACTGTGTTGCTAATTCCCGATAAGTACAGAGACATTTTGCGATGTTTGCCATGAACTCAGCTAAGTATTCAGGCGTTTGCCGTTGGGGATTTTGGCTTACCATTTTAACATTCAAACGAACGGTTCTTTTGAAGGTTAAAGCATAGCGCTTTAGCCTATTTTCATACTCGTCTAATGAAGGTAAGTTTTGTGGCGTACATTGTTGTAACCACTGTTTTAGTTCATCTAATGCCCCGTTTTCATCAGTCAGTGATGATAATTTTACGGTCGGTGGGCGCAGCCGAATATAGTTTTTGAGGCTGCGCTGGAGGTTTGATGCTGTGTAGAGGTCTGGGTTAATCTGTAATGATGAAGGCAAAAAGAAAAAGGTCTCTACTTGGTAACGGATCTCTTTAGACTTACGTGGAAACAACACTTTTTGTTTGATTTCAAACTGTTTTTTTCCATGGATCTTGAGAGATTCTTTAATCATATTTTCCTTCACACTGTTCTTTTGGCCAATATTCTATCTTTACCAAAGATAACTATTAAATCCCATGAGTGGCATAATGTAATGTGTCCATAGTATTAGTAGTATCCAGATAAGAATGAGTTGAATCATACCATATTTAAATGAGTCACCGGTTGAATATTGGTCAGTCAAATAACTGATATTAGCAGGCTTAGAGTTAAAATAGAGAACATAAACCTGATTAATCATAAACGCCATTGGTAAACAGAAGCCAACTAAATCCCAGTTATATCGTTGAGCAATGGCAATAATAATAGGGAATAAAATAATTGTACGTGCTGTTTTACTTTCACTAATCAATGTGGTGAGTGCAAATACTGCGCTTAATACAGCGAAAACAAGCAGTTTTCCAGCACCTTGAGGGTCTATGTTCCAATGGTCAAAGGCTTTGTGGACATAAAGGCCGACAATATCCGTCTGGTCCATCATACCGCCTAATACGTAAGCACCAAAACTAAACATTAACATGTGCCATGGAATATCAGCATCATTCCATTTCATGACACCCATTGCTGGCAGCCGTGAAAAAGAGGGCATCAGGACAATACAAGCACCTGCTAATGCGACAACTTCAGCTCGTAAGCCTGTCCATTTACCCGTGGACCATAA
This sequence comes from Providencia sp. PROV223, assembly GCF_028479245.1. Classification (NCBI taxonomy): domain Bacteria; kingdom Pseudomonadati; phylum Pseudomonadota; class Gammaproteobacteria; order Enterobacterales; family Morganellaceae; genus Providencia; species Providencia sp. PROV223. The sequence continues at coordinate 145,395 of NZ_JAMPNG010000002.1, read as the reverse complement.
TAGTAAAACAAGAATAAATACGACCCCTGCTTTAATTTCACTGATTTTGACTTTACCTAATGCATTATATTCCGAGCGTAAGCGGTCCATGCCACCTTCGAGTTTCGGTGTTTTTTCTTCATCTGTAATCCTAAAAATAAACCGAGTCCCAGTCCACCATGCGACTAAACATTGAATGACAGCCAATGGGAATAGTGCAATAAACCAATCTTGATAAGTGACTAATGCACCTGCTTTTTCTAGCATTGCTGCCGCTAATAAATTGGCCGCAGAACCTGTTAAGAATGCGCTAGCGGAGACATTATTCGCCAGTAAGTTAAGGAGCACCATATTACGGCCAACATTGTTACGCTGAGCACCACCAGTGGCACCGTAGATAGCCGAAATCACCATAAATAATGGCAGCAGTAGTGCCGTTTTTGCCGAGGTTGCACTAATAAATGCACCAAAAATCAAGTTTAATGCCACAAAGCATAGGAATAACATGGTTAAATGATTTTTAGTTTTGAGTACTAGCATGAGTGAAATACGTTTTGCCAAACCTGTCGTAACTAATGCGCTCGCTAGGATAAAGCTGGCAATATTTAGAATCATGACGGGTTCACCCAGCATCGCGAAGGCAGGGCGCATTTTCATCACACCAGTAATGATAACGACAACAACGACAATTAATGACGTGAGATAATTTGGAATAGCTTCAGTGAGCCATAAAATCAGTGAAGCAACAAAAATCCCCATTGCACTATAGCAATGAGCTGCCGGAACTTTTGTTTGTGCTTCAAATACATCGATTGTCCCACACCATTGTAATTCGAAAAATAGAAATGAGAGAATAGCTAAAGGTACACCAATGAGTTTGAGATTTTGCATTAGTGCGCCAGCTTTGATATCACGGAATTTTTCTAATGAATAATTACGCATATCAAGTGGGTCAAAGCTTGGCTTACTATTTGCTGACATACATATCTCCTTTTATTATTATCATTCAAGGGTCGGTGTTATTTGACTCGACCCATATAGATGAACAACGATATGCATTACATAAAAGAGTTACATGCCAACAACACGCTTGGCGGCTTTCAAATAATTTGTATTAGGTAATTTGTTGATACCTAAGGCATTAACGACGGCTTGCATTTTTTCGTAATCTTCACTTTCACAACAAGCGGTTTCCATTAGTGCCCCATTGAACCAAACGCGTGCAAACTCACAAATAATGCCATCGACCATAAAGCCATAGCGTATTTTTTCAACGGTGACTGCATTGAGACAAGGGTGTTGGCGCACAATAGCTTTGAATTCCTCAATTTCATAGCTGTCTTTATCGAGAGGAATATCAACTTCAAGGTGAGATAAAATAATATTTAATTCTTCTTTTTTTACTGGAAATTGGAATTTGCCTCTCGGTTGGAATATTTCATAGCCCTCTTTTGTTTCACCAACTTTAACTTTAATATCTAATAATCCATCACGTACTTTTACATTGGCATCATTCGTTTTTTCAGATAAAAAATAGGTTTCTATTGGCATTTTTCGCGCAGCGTATAAGGTTGCTTTGACATCCCAAATTTTAGTTTCTATTTCGTTAATAAGGTCATGTCCAAATATTCTAAATTCTGCTCTAGGTACTATTTTACTTGCATCTTCTTCTGATATCGCAATATTTTTAGTTAATGTATTCATAAAATTCCCCTTATTTTTTCCATGTGGTATAAGGATTAGCAACAAGATTAGAATTAAAATATTTGGGGTCTGAAGATATTTCGTCGCCTACCCATTCGGGTTTTTTAAAGGATTGGTTTTCATCGCTAAGTTCGACTTCAGCAACAATTAACCCTTCGTTAACACCAAAAAATTCATCTACCTCCCAAATTAAGCCATCGAAGGGGATTTTATAACGTTTCTTGTCGATAATGGGTTGTTCTGCTAATTGCGTCAGCATAGTAACACAATCAGCATGGGGAATTTCATATTCATATTCAGTTCGAGTAATACCGACGGTAATTCCTTTAATTGTTAAGAAGGCTTTATCATCGATAGTTCTTATTCTAACGGTACGTTCTTTCTGGCTATTTAAATAACCTTGGGTGTAACGAACACCATTGGCTAATTCTCTCCATGAATCACCCGATACTAAAAATTTACGTTCAATTTCTTTAGCCATTATGATTACTCCTGAGAAGAACAAAGTGGTTAATTTTTATTATTAACCATGCATTTTATTTAAAACCATCTTTGCACATTCATAGAGGAACCAAAAATCAGCAAGTTGTATGCGTAATATAAGTAAATATTATAGTTGCTTATCTGTTGTATAATTGATGCGATTTAGATATTTTCGGTATGAATAAGTTGCGCTATATCACTATTTAATGATATTTCGTCAGATATTTCGCGTAATAGCATAATAAATTGAAAAGCAGCTGCGGAAAGCGAACGATTAGTTTGATAAGTTAAATAATAATCTGCATCAACATCAAAGGCATTAATTTGTAGCTGGATCAATTTTCCAACACTAATATCATCGATAACACTTAAATAAGGCAACGCGGTAATCCCAAAACCACTTGCGACTAATCTTTTTGTCGCCTCTAAATTAGTGACAGTAATAATAGGGGGAGGGGAATCATGGAGTGCAATATGTGCTTTTAGCCAATCTTCAATTTTAGCACGAGTGCGTGTTCCCTTTTCCCTCATCACGAGAGAAGCGTTTGTGAACTCTTCTATTGTTAATGGACGCTGAAGTTGTAGAAGTGGAGAATTGGGACCGACAACGGCGATATAAGGCTCCCGGTGTAAGAATACTTGGTTTACATTCGGTACAATAGGGACTCGGCCTGCTAAACCAATTTCTGCCTCTTGTTCTGCTACCCAATCCATCACTTGCTGTGAATTGCCAATTTTTATTTTTATATGAATCAGCGGATAGCGAGTATTAAATTGTTTTAGGATATCTGGCAAATAATAACTGCCCATAACAGCAGTTGCTGCAATTGTTAGCGTTCCAGTTTGTAATAAATTTAAATCTTGAAAGACATGCTCTATCTCATCAAATAATGAAAATAACCTTTTGGTATAGCTATAGAGTACTTTTCCTTCACTGGTTAAGGTGATTTTTTTTCGGGAACGATCAAATAAAGCAACCCGTAGAGAATTTTCTAAACCTTGGATTTGTTGGCTAACAGCTGGTTGGCTCAAAAATAAAATATGTGCTGCTTGAGTAAAGCTACCACTTTTAGCCACGTAATGAAAAGTTTTAAGATGGTCTAAATTCATTCGACTGACAGTATTGTGAGTCATTTTTGTTTACCCGCGATGTCATATTTTTCAGCCCTGATCCGTTCTTTGAAATTATAAGTAGGTGTGAAACGGTTGCACAGAAAAGGAGTGATAATTTGTGACCGCACAGAGGATAGGGGGATAAATAATAGCGGTAGCGTGAAGTAATGTATCAAAAAAAGAATGGAATAGGGTTATTAGGGGGAAATATAATGGGGCATAATGATTATGCCCCATTATTGATTATTCTTCGTTAGAAGAACTTATTTTTTTGCAGCAGGGCGTACCGCTGTCACTTCGATTTCTACTCTCCAAGCTGGGTTAGCCAGTTTAGCGACTTGGAAGGTAGAACGAGCTGGCAGATTAGTAATTTTCTCAGACTCATAGAACTTGTTGTAACCAGCCATAAAGCCAGCGAAGTCCATAGTACCTTGAGTTTCTTCACCACCAACTAAGAATACTTGCATTTTAACAACGTCATTCATCGTCAAGCCCATACCTTCGAGGTTAGCTTGGATTTGTTTTAATACGTTGATTGTTTGTGCTTCGGTATTACCATAAGACTCTAAAACGCCTTCTTTTGCGTCAGCAGAGATTTTAGAAGGAACTTTTCCGCTTAGGAAAATGAGGTTGCCCGCGTTGATTTCTACTGATTCAGAGATAGGGAATCCTTTCACTGGAACGCGTTTAACATCATCGGCTGCATTCGCACTTGCTACACCTAAAATCAAAGGCAGAGAAAGCAATAAAGTTTTATAGCGCATGTAAACTCCTTAACATTATCAAAGTAAATAGGATCTATTAGTTTTATCAAAAATTAAACTTTCATGTAACTTTAAACTATTCGCTAATAGATCCACAGTAAAAATCGCTTTTTTTCCTGTTTTTTAGCTAAAACGGGAAAGTTTATACGGCGTAGGATCAATAAATGGTGTTTCGCCCATTAACAATTCTGCCGTTAATCGACCAGATGCAGGGCTTTCCGTCATACCCCAGCCTGTGGCGGTGTTGATGACTAGTCCTGGATACTGCTCGATTGTTGAAATAATTGGAATTTCATCATCCGTTGGTGCAACGGTACCACCCCAACGTTCAACCACTTTAGACTCTTTAAATACTGGGAATTCTTTTCTCAGTCTTTCCAGAACGCCATCTAAGTGTTCGTTGTTTGGTGTATTAGTTGCGGTACGGAACTCTTCAAAAGGTGTTTTCTCGTCTAAGTTCCAAGACGTTGCCATCATGAAGGAGTTGAATAAATCTTTACCAAGAGAGAACTCTAATGGTAATTCCCCGCCGCCTAATACGTGTAGGAATCTTGGTCCTAACAGGAAGCTGTCTTTTACGATAGAGCTAGTAAAGATACGTGGCGCAACGGCGTAGGTACCATCAGCTTGTTCACGGAAGTGAATACCGTTAGGTAAGTGGACGTTACCTTTTGGTGCGCCTGGTACGCCAGTAATACGCTGTTGTGATAGGTAAACGTTCAGTGTTGGAACATCAATGCCTAAGTTACCCATGAACAGACGCGACCAAATACCGCCCGTCAGAACAACACGAGAAGTTTTGATTGCACCTTTTTCTGTGACAACATCAGAAATTTTGCCGCCCGCCGTTTCAATACCACGTACTGCGCAATTGGTGTAGATGCGAATACCGATTGATTTTGCGTAGTTTGCCATGGTTGGTGTGACAACTTCAGGGTCAAGGCTACCTGAGTCTTCTTCAAATCCACCGATTTTCCATGGAGTTTGTGCATCAACCAGACGATTCGCCAGTTCAGTTCCTTCAATCATACGGGTACGTAAAGGTGTATCGAAACCTGGGTTTTCAGATGCAGATTTAATCCAGGCTCTTGAAATTTCTAAATCTTCTTCGCTTGAAGGTACTTCAACACGGCCTTGAACACGGTAGCTGGTATCAGCACCGATTTTTTCGTTCATGCCAAGCCATTGAATTTTTCCGTAATGGTGTAAAGGGAAAATAGCTGGGGAAGTCTTATAACTGATAATTTGGCTATATGCACGGCCTGATTGCTCACCACCGACAACACCTTTTTCACAGATAACAACATTAAGACCTTTTTCAGCAAGGTTAATTGCAGTCATGATCCCTTGAAGGCCGGCACCGATGATGACTGCATCTGCAGACTCTGGTAATTTGCCTTCTGTGCCAGCAACAGCTGGTACACGTGATTTAGTCGATTCAAAACGACCTTCACGATTGATCATAGGAACAACCGCAGCACCCCCTGCTAAAACACCAGCAGCACCAACCCCTAATAATAGCTTTCTTCTCGAGATTTTCATCTATAACCTCAATAACAATCTTGTTTTTTATATAGTAAATAATTTCAAATTGAGATTATGATCTTATCATATATTTCATAATTATTAAGTATGGGTAGCATTTGTTAATAAAGTTGGGTGAATGATTCGCGAAAGTAAATTGATATTGTCAGTGTTGTAAAGGGTTTGTCGGAGATTATGCTGTTTTTCTAATTTGTGATTTATTATTTTTTATAACTAACTGTCATGAAAAGTGTACGGGTGTAAATATAAATATTTCGCTTAAATAGTGTTATAAAGAGTGAAACCAAAATAAGGGATGAATATTTCATCACAGAAGAAAGTGCTGAATATCCCTTAAATGCTAAAGGGGGGGGGAATATAAAAAATATGTTTTAAATGAAATAAATGAGTTATTTTTTGTTCGTTTGATTATTAATTATACGTAGAGTCAGAGCAATATAATTCATATTGATTTAAAAATACTCACTTATTTGTATGTATTTTATACATCTAGGTGGTGTTTTTTAATTTATTGATAATTATGATTATTTTGTTTTCATCTATTTTTTAGCGTAGTAACTGAGTGAGGGTAATAACCTAATTGTTATTAAGGTTAATAATCTTGATAAATTAACAAAGTGCATTTGTAGATTACGAAAAACCAGTCACTTTGATTACTTTGAGTATTATAGCTAAATAATTAGAGACTTTGGTTTCCACTACTGTGCAGCAAATGATTAAGATGCTGCAAGATAGAAATCAATTATTAAGAATATATTATAAAATAGTTTTTTTGGATGAATGAAAGAATTAAGAATAATAAAAAAATACATAATTATTCATTGAGTTAATAATAAAATGATTTATTAACCATTTTGTTTCAGGGTGTATATCATTAAATTATTTTACATTATTAGTCGATACACACCTAAATAGCATCAATTACGAGTGATATATTCATTTCCTGTAGGAATTTGTGCAAAAAAATCAGCATAATCTTCGGAACGAACCTGTTGAAGAATGATGGAAAGCGCTGATAGCGGTGCTTCTGACCAGTCACTGCGAATATCAATATCTGGATATTGTCGGTTATTCCATACTTTTAATGCAGCGGAACGGATCCCTCTGTAGTCACCACCTTTATCTGCACCTGCTTGCATGGCGATGAGTAATCGATCAGCCAGAGCTTGATGTGAGTTGTTATGGTAGCTCTGATAAATGGCATTCAGGACTTGCTCTCCAACTAACATATTTCCAGCAATGGCTAAGTTAGGCTCCGATAAACTTCCGCACCAAGGTAAGCAATTTTGGCCGGTCCAATCAGCTGTACCTCCATGATTATCAATAATAATCAGCTGTCGTTGCTTCCGCTCAATATCTTGCGTTACAAGGTAGTCTAAGCTGTTATTTGCATTATGGCTTTGCTGCAAATATTCAATACCGGTTAAGCCTGCAATTGGGTTTGTCATTGCTTGAGTGGCGATGGCTCCCGTTTGGCTTTTACCGTGTAAGACTAATGCTCCAACCGCAGGACCACCTGTTGCCGTCGCTGCACCTATTTTTCCTGTCAATGGGCAGCGCGCCACAATTGAAAATGTCATTTTGCACCTCATAAATTAGACCTTGATCAAATTTATCATTATAAATTCTTGCTTGAAATATAATTTATCATCATAAATAAAGAAAAAGATAAAATTATTAACAAAATTGACACAAATCACACTTCACAATCATATGGCAATGTCAGTACTCGGGGAGGAGCGAATGAATATGCGTTTATGTAGGTGGATAGCCAGTTTTTGGCTTTTATGCTTTATTTCGCTACCGACATTGGCGGTGAACCACCCGAATGTTTTGTTATTAGGACAAGTTGCAGAGCCGCAGTCATTAGACCCGCAAGTTGCAACCGCTGCGAATGATTCCCGAATTTTGGTTAACTTGTACGAAGGGTTAGTTCGTAATGCTGATGGCACATTAACGCTTGAACCTGCTTTAGCCCAATCATGGTCTATTAGTGATGATGGCCTCACATACACTTTCCACTTGCGTGAGAATATAAAGTTCCATGATGGCAGCCCCTTCAACGCGGATGCAGTCAAATTCACGTTTGAACGAATGTTGGATAACCAGCACCCGTATTACCATACTGGGCCATTCCCATTATCGTTTTTTTTCTCTGCGATAGACAAGATTACAACCCCGAATGACAAGACTGTGGTTTTTACCTTAAAAGAACCGTTTGCCCCGTTTTTATCAAACTTAGCCACACCCGCAGGGCTGATTGTTTCACCCGCAGCAGTAAAGCAATATGACAAAGACTTTAGTCGCCATCCCAGCGGAACAGGCCCCTTTAAATTTGATGAATGGACGGCAAACCAAAGGGTTGTCATATCCGCTAATGAAGACTATTGGGATGGTAGACCCAGCTTACAACATGTTGTTTTTCGGCCTATTACTGACGCCAATACCCGGGTAGCCGAAATGTTATCAGGGGGGATTGATGCCATGGTTGAAGTCCCTGCTGATAATGTCCCGTTATTTGTTAATGACAACCGCTTCCATGTTTATGAAGCTGTAGGACCTCATGTTTGGTATGCCATGCTTAATGCGTCTCAGCCACCGTTTGATGATGTGCGTGTAAGGCAAGCAGTTAACTACGCGGTAAATAAAGAAAATATCGTGAAATATATTCTTCAGGACTCCGCAGGCGTCGCACAAGGTCCGATTCCATCAGCTTTCGATTGGGCATTTGATGAAGAAACCAACGCTTACCCTTATGACCCTGAAAAAGCTCGCCAATTGATAGCAGAAGCGGGGGCACAAGGGCAAAAAATTATTTTTTATGTCACCGAAGGGGGCTCAGGAATGTTAGACCCGATTCCTATGGCTACTGCTATTCAAGCTGACCTAAAAGCGGTTGGTTTAGCTGTCGAAATTCAAACCTTTGAGTGGAATACCTACTTATCCAAGGTCAATGCAGGCCTCAAACAAGCGCATATGGCCGAAATGGCGTGGATGACGAATGACCCAGATACCTTACCTTTTTTAACCTTGCATAGCGCTTCTTGGCCGGATAAAGGCGGATTTAACTCCGGTTATTACAGTAACAAGCAACTGGATGAATTGTTAGATAAAGCGCGGGTCACAAATAACCTTGAGGAGCGCGCTCAGTTATATCGACAAGTTCAAAAAATTGTTCATCAAGATGCACCTTGGTTGTTTGTGGCGAACTGGAAGCAAAATGCGGTCGCTAATGAGCATGTTAAGCATTTCAAATTGCAGCCTAATTTTAACTTATTACTTAAAGACGTTCGTAAAGATTGATTAATTAATGTGAGTTAGCTATTCAATTAATTATTTGATTTTATGGGGAAAAACTATGTGGTTATACTGTTTGAAACGCATTTTAGCGACCATACCCATACTGATTGGTTTGACGTTAATTGTCTTTTTTATCATGGCAATGATCCCTGGAGAGCCAGCTCAAGCACTGCTTGGCCCTTGGGCGACTCCTGAAAATGTGGCTAGAGTAAAAACAGAGCTTGGGTTGGATAAGCCGTTATATCAGCAATATTTTATTTGGATGAATAATTTGATTTCGGGAGATTTTGGCCGCTCATTTGTCCTTAACCGACCTGTTGTTGATGAGGTTTTAGAGCGATTTTCTGCCACATTAATTTTGGGCGGAAGTGCGCTGTTACTCAGCTCAATTTTAGGGCTATTGGCCGGGGTTCTTTCTGCCATTCGTCAATTTAGTTGGAGTGACCGATTTATTACACTCGCCGTTTTATTGGGTATCTCAATGCCATCTTTTTGGATTGGTTTATTGATGATTATGCTTTTTTCTGTTCAATTACAATGGTTTCCGGCATCTGGAATGTACGATATTTGGCAAGGCGGTGGCCTGAGCGATTTATTGCATCACCTTGTTTTACCTGCTGTGACGCTTTCATTGGTTGCGACAGGGGTGATAGCACGTTTGACGCGCACAGCAATGTTAGAAGTACTGCGACTTGATTTTATTCGCACCGCAAGGGCAAAAGGCTTAAGTGAGCGCAAAGTGATTTTCCGCCATGCATTTCGTATGGCATTAGTTTCCGTCATTCCCGTCATTGGTATCCAAGCGGGCTTTGTTTTTGGTGGGGCGGTATATATTGAAACCGTTTTTCAATGGCCGGGGCTAGGCGCCATGTTGGTGAAGGCTGTGGCAACTCGTGATTTGTTTTTAGTCCAAGGGGGCGTATTGATTGCCGCGGCGTCCTATGTCTTTATCAATTTACTTGCGGATGTTGCGCAAGCCATATTAGACCCGAGGTTGAAATCATGAGCCAATCTGTGACCCCTGTTATTCAGCATCGTCATCGCCAATCGGTCGGCTCGTTACTGCTAGCGAACCGCCTAGCAACTTTGGGGCTATTTACTTTATCTATCATTATGCTCTTGGCATTCTTAGCGCCTTGGCTCCCCCTTGCTAATCCTGATGAAACTGATTTAGTTAATCGGCTACTTCCCGCTTTTTCGTCTGGTCATTTATTAGGTACTGACCATTTAGGGCGAGATATTTTATCTCGATTACTGTGGGGAACGCGAGTGTCTCTATTGGTCGGTATTTCAGCAACACTAATCGCTGCAATATTCGGAACCCTGATTGGTTTAGTGGCTGGGTATGTCGGCCATCGCACCGATACATTATTGATGCGTTGTATTGATATGCTAATGGCATTTCCATACATTCTATTGGCATTAGCCATTGTCGCGGTACTTGGGCCAGGGTTACTCAATGCGTTATATGCGATCGCATTAGTGAATATTCCCTTTTTTGCTAGGAATATTCGTGGGTTAACAGTGGGTTTACGCGATAGGGATTTTATTCAAGCAGCTAGGTTGTCAGGTAAAAACCATTTACAAGTCCTATTAACGGAAGTGTTACCGAATGTCTTGCCAATCATTGTGGTTACTATGTCAACGACCATCGGTTGGATGATTTTAGAGACGGCAGGTTTGTCATTTTTAGGGTTAGGTACTCAGCCACCTAATGCAGACTTAGGTTCAATGCTAGGGCAAGGGCGCGCACAGATGTTTGTCGCTCCTCATGTGGCATTGGTACCCGGTATTATGATCTTTCTTATTGTGATTAGTTTTAACCTGCTAGGGGATGGCGTGCGTGACATTCTTGATCCCCGGTTAAAATCGGGAGCCTTACAGCGATCACAACCAATGACACAAACCGATAGAGTTAATATTCCTGCGAAAACGGGAGGTGAACAAGCGGTATTAGAAGTCAAAGATTTGTCGGTTGCTTTTTGCCAAGGAAATCAATTACGTTCAACTGTAAAAGGGATCAGTTTTACTGTTGGGGCGGGGGAGTGTCTAGGGTTAATTGGGGAAAGCGGCTCGGGTAAGAGTGTCACCGCTTTATCTGTGATGGGGTTGCTCGCATCACCTCCGGCATTGATTACGGCGGGGGGAATTTATGTGGAACACGAAGAAATGCTGTCATTGCCGCTATCTGTTATGCAGCGCCGTCGCGGTGCGAAGGTTTCATATATTTTCCAAGACCCACTGACGACGCTCCATCCCCAGTTTACCATCGGTGTGCAATTACGTGAGGCCATCACCGCTCACCAATCTTTGTCACTCTATGAGGCGAAAAACAAAGCCATTGAATTGTTGGACAGCGTCGGGATCCCAGATGCGCGAGAACGTTTCGATGCCTATCCCCATGAGCTTTCGGGCGGACAGCGCCAGCGGGTAGGGATCGCAATGGCTCTGGCTAATGACCCCGTGTTGATTATTGCTGATGAGCCGACCACCGCATTAGATGTCACAGTACAAGCGCGAATTCTAGAATTACTTGACCAGCTACGCCGTGATCGCGGTGTTGCACTCTTATTTATTACCCATGATTTCGCGGTGATTAACCAAATTTGCGACCGTGTTGCGGTGATGCAGCAAGGTGAGATAGTCGAAACCGGTGATACGCAAACGGTATTACGGCAGCCTCAGCATCCTTATACACAACGTCTGATCGCCAGTGTACCTAAGTTAGGGGAAGGACGTGGGTTTTTAAAACAAGTCCAACAACTCTATGGTCATCAGCCCGATAGTAATGATTTGACATCGGCACAGGAGGTTTAATGAAAAAAGTGATTGAGGTTAATCAGTTAGTGAAAACCTTCGGGCAGCCAAGAAGCCTATTTCACCCTCGAGGGCGCCAAGTTCATGCATTAAAAAATATTTCTTTATCACTTTATGAAGGTGAAACTCTGGCGGTGGTTGGGGAGAGTGGCTCAGGAAAAAGTACTTTAGCGCGTATTTTAGTTGGCTTGGACCGCGAGACCTCAGGAGATATTACTGTCTTAGGACAAACTCGTGCAGAGTGGCAGCAGCAAGGTGCGCGAGCTTTTGGGCAAGCCATTCAGTATGTTTTTCAAGACCCTGTCGCATCTTTGAACCCGCGAAAAACCATTGGAGAAACTTTGTCTGTTCCGTTGAAATATTTAAAACACATGAACTCATCACAAAGAGCGGCTCGGCTGGCGGAATTACTTGAGGCCGTCAATATGCCAATCGATGCTTTAGCTTGTTATCCTCATGAATTTTCGGGAGGGCAAGCACAGCGGTTAGCCATTGCGAGAGCTTTAGCCGCAGATGCACGAATATTAGTACTAGATGAGCCGGTTAGTGCGTTGGATGTTTCGGTACAAGCGCAAGTTTTGTTGTTACTAGAACAACTTAAACAACAGTTTTCGTTATCCTATTTATTTATTAGTCACGATTTAGCGGTAGTGGAATCAATAGCAGATCGAGTCGCCGTACTCTATTTAGGGGATTTGCTAGAATGTCGAGATACCCGCAGCTTATTTGCCGCACCGGAGCATGAATATACGCGAAATTTATTGGCTAGTGCCCCTCGTATTCGTGTTGATTCAGTCGCTTAGAAACTTATTTAAACCAGTTGAGAACCTAATATGAGCACCAATAAGCCGACAACGATAGAACCAGTACGTATTAAGCGGACTGATGAAATCGTCAATGCAATAAAAGAAACTATCATGGCCGATAACCTCATACCCGGTGACCGTTTGCCACAAGAAAAAGAACTTATTGAACATTACAACGCCAGCAAAAGTACTGTGCGAGAAGCACTGAAATCACTGGAAGTTCAAGGGTTAATTAAAACGAAAACCGGGCCGGGTGGTGGTGCGTTTATTGATTCCATGACTGAATCGCGAGCAATGAGTTTGTTATCGAACTATTTGTTTACGCGGGATATATCAATCAAAGATATTTATACGTTACGTAAATTACTAGAACCGGTGGTTGCGGTTAGTGCGATTGACAACATCGATAATGACGGTATCCAGAAGCTATACGATACCATCGCCATTTATGACCATGAACCCGCAGATGAAAACGAACGCTGGCAGCAACGGATGGCAGAACTGGATTTTCATGCGGTGGTTGCCAGCTATTCCGATAACGTTTTATTAGTGTTTATTTGCCACTTTTTACAGCGTTTACTCAAAGATTTAGCGGTTTGTAAGGACATTTATTTAAAACCTGAGCCCGTCGACAGGCGCCAAGGTATTGAATACCAATATCAATTAATCGAGGCTTTACGCCGTAAAGACGCCGAGAAGGTTCAATCGGTGATGGAAGCTCACATGGCCTACGCAGAAAAAGCTATGTTAGCGCTACAAGCCACATTGCAAGAACGTTTTTTAAGTGAAGATAGGTAACGTAATGATAGATAAAGCATATCTGACCTCTGTATTAAAAACATTATTATGTACGCCTAGCCCGGTTGGGATGACTGAACAAGCCGTTGCGCGGACACATCAATGGTTGACTGAGTTGGGATTCACGCCGAAATATACACGCCGTGGAGTGCTATATATTACGCTTGGCTCTGAAGAACCTAAACGTGCATTAGCCGCACACCTTGATACGCTTGGGGCGATGGTGACACAACTCAAACCAAATGGGCGCTTGGCACTGCGTAATACAGGCACATGGGCAGCACGCTTTGCGGAAGGTGCAAGGGTGACGGTATTTAGTGACAATCACCAATATCGCGGCACTATTTTGCCATTAAAAGCGTCTGGGCATCGCTTTAATACTGAAGTTGATACTCAAATTGCGGATTGGGATAATTTAGAAATTCGCCTTGATGCTCCCTGTTATAACTTCGCTGATTTACAATCCCATGGCTTAAATGTCGGTGATATTGTTGCGGTTGATGCACAACCCGAATTTATTGATAACGGCTTTATTGTATCGCGTCATTTGGATGATAAGGCTGGATGTGCGGTGATGTTAGCCGCATTAAAATCACTGGTGGATGATGGCGTTGTGCCTGAGGTGCCTTGCCAAATGATGTTCACAATTTCAGAAGAGGTCGGAATTGGCGGTACACACGGTTTTGGTTCGCAAGTTCAAGAATTGTTAGCGATTGATAACTCAGTTTCTGCCCCAGACCAAACCACACGAGATGACGCATTGACTTTAGCCTTTCGTGACAGAACCGGGCCATTTGATTTGGCAATTACACGACATTTGCTGCAATTATGCCAGCAGTATGATATTCCTCACGTCCGCGATACGTTTAAACATTATCGTTCGGATAGTGCTGCGGCCATTGATGCCGGATGGGATATTCGTGCGGCTTTAGCGTGTTTCGCACTAGACAGCTCCCACGGCTGGGAAAGGACTCATTTGGACTCGTTAGTGGCGCTCGCGACCTTAGTGAGACGTTATATTGAAAGTGATTTAGTGCCATTACCGGGGCAATCATTACAAAGCTAATAAGGTGTGGTTGATGCTAAAAAGCCCTCTTCTCATTGAACGCGAAGAGGGCGTTGAATACATTAATTGTTAACTTAGGTTGGCTTGTGATAAATATTTTTGCATCTCATCCACAGGCACCATACCGCCACCCGTTGCCCATACAAGATGTGTTGCGTTGGCCAGTTTCGTCGGCGTGAGGGATTTAGATTGCAAATAACCCTTGTTTTGCGTGACATGTACGCAGCCAGTCATACCTGCCAAGGCTGACGGTTCTAATTTAATCGACTCAGTCTGGTTGAGTAAACCTAACAGGTTATACATTTCGCTATCGTCAATGGTGTGATAACCATCAATAAGCCGCTCCATTGCACGCCCCACAAAACCGGATGCACGGCCAACTGCCAGCCCGTCTGCGGCGGTAATATTATCAATACCAATTTCTTGGACTGACACACCATCATGTAGGCCAGTATGCACTCCTAGCAGCATACAAGGCGAGTGCGTTGGTTCGGCAAATAAGCAATGGACGGCATCACCAAAGGCCAGTTTTAACCCGAAAGCGACACCACCGGGGCCACCGCCGACACCACAAGGTAAATAGACAAATAGCGGGTGGTCGTTATCCACAGTAATCCCTTGCTCTAAAAATTGTCTTTTTAGACGAAGGCCTGCGACAGCATAGCCGAGAAACAGGGTGGTTGAGTTTTCATCATCAATAAAAAAGCAGTTAGGATCTTTTTCGGCTTCTTTACGGCCTTGCTCAACTGCGATGCTGTAATCTTGCTCATATTCCACCACATTCACACCATGTGAACGCAATTTGTCTTTTTTCCACTGTCTGGCATCAGCGGACATATGCACGCTGACGCTAAAGCCGAGTTTAGCGCTCATAATGCCGATGGACATACCAAGGTTACCGGTTGAACCGACTGCAATACGGTATTGGCTAAAGAATTGGCGAAATTGTTCAGAGAATAAAATTTCGTAATTATCATCTGTCGATAAAATACCGGCGGCTAAGGCAAGTTTTTCCGCATGAGTGAGTACTTCATAGATCCCCCCTCGGGCTTTAATTGACCCCGAAATTGGCAGGTGACTATCTTTTTTCAGTAACATTTTTCCCGCGATTGGCGTTTGATAACGTTTTTCCAGCGCGGCTTGCATGTTTGGAATATCGATAACTTCAGATTCGATAATTCCTTGTGTTGCTTGAGTTTCTGGAAACGCTTTCATCAAATAAGGCGCAAAGCGATTTAAGCGCGCTTCTGCATCTTGCACATCTTCAATGGTTAGCCCGACATAAGGCAAACCCGCTTGTGTCGTCGTGACATTTGGGTTGAACCACGCAATTTGCTTTAAATCGATTAAGTCCTGAACTAAAGGGTAGTCAGCAATTAACTTATCAACATTTATCTGAGTCATAATTACTCTCTTTTAAATCACAAATGAAAGTGCAAAAGTCCCTGCCAGCGCGACGAAAGACGCAATCAACGTGGCGACACTGTAAAAACGGAATGTTTCGGCTAAAGTGGCATTACAGTACTGTTTGACTAACCAGAACAGCGAGTCAGTGACGATAGTGCAACCAATTGCGCCTGAACCAATGGCTAATGTCATGATTTCTGGGCTAATGTGCGGGTACATTGGCATTAGCGGAGCCACAATCGCAGTTGCGCCCATCATCGCAACAGTGGCAGAACCGACTGCGGCATGCAGGATGATTGCCACTAGCCAGGCCAGTAAGATTGGGTGCATATCAATACCCGATAGCACCATCGCTAAGGAGTCACTCAGCCCACTGCCTTTTAAGATACCGTTAAATGCCCCTCCCGCACCGATAATCAATAAAATATTAGCGATTGAGCTAAAACTCTCTTCGGTTTTGCTGAGTAATACGCTCATTCCCATATTACGTCGGATCCCTAACATGTAATAAGCGACAAAAGCGGCAATAAACATAGCGGTTATTGGGTTACCAATAAACTGTAAAAAGGTAAATAACTGGTTATCTTTGCTCATGTTTAAATCAGCGGCTGTTTTGATCAACATGAGGATAATTGGCAGTAAAACGGTAAACAGTGTGGCACCGAGAGACGGTAAATCTTTCTCTTCTCGTACTTCGAGGTCAGAGAAGGCTTCTGGCACCGTTTTAAACGGTAAGCGGTCACCTAAGAACTTAAGGAACAGCGGCCCACCCACTAATGACGCGACTAAGCCTACTGCGAGCCCTGCCACAATCACTGTACCAATGTCAGCACCTAATTCATTTGTGACAAAGAGAGCCGCAGGGTGTGGTGGTACAATACAGTGTACCGCCATCAGTGCGGTACATAATGGGATAGCCAGTTTTAATAACGAGGTATTGGTTTTTTTCGCAATAGAAAAAGCTAATGGGATTAGCAGGACAACGCCCACCTCAACAAACAGCGTAATACCGCAGATTAAGCCAATCAGCACCATGGTAACGTCAGGCGTTAACCAACGGCTCTTTTGTAATGTCACCCCAATGCGCTCTGCTGCACCGGAGATTTCCATCATTTTACCGAGTATAGTCCCCAAACCGATAATAGCGGCTAAAAACCCAAGTGTACCCCCAATGCCATTTTCGATGGCGCTGACCATCTCTAATGGGTTCATTTGCATGGAGATACCGACAAAGAAGCTGGCGAGTAAAAGTGCTAAAAAAGGGTGAAACTTAAATTTAATAATTGAAACGATGATTAGTAAAATACTGATAACTAAAGTACCAATCATCCACATTGTAGAGTCCATATCCTACCTCTGATCATCTTGTTGTTGTTCTTCTATTGGATAATAAATATTCAGAGGTGACAAACGATGAAACATGCAGTTTAGATGAACTAAATTAACCCAAGGCTGTGATATTAGTCATGTAAATTGGATTTTAGAGTCTTTGGGACACCTAAATTCATCTTAAAATGGGTATTGTAGGGATTATTAGGCATCATGGTTTTTATTGGGGGCATTGTGTCGGCAAATTTCAATCAATTTGAGCAATCTGGATTTATTCAATGGAATAAACGGCTATCAAGTTATCAACTATCGCGCTTGCATACCTTTGAAGCAGCAGCACGGCATCTTTCTTTTGCCTTAGCGGCGCAGGAACTTTCGTTAACACCAAGTGCAGTTAGTCACCGAATTAACATGTTAGAAGGGGAATTGGGGTTTAAATTATTTGAGCGTTTTCATCGGCGTATTGAGCTAACCTCTGACGGGGAACGAATTTACTGGGCTCTACGTAAAAATTTGGATGATATTAACCAAGAAATCATTGATATCAAAAACCAAGAAATCTCGGGTGAACTGACGGTGTATTCACGGCCATCTATCGCTCAGTGCTGGTTAATCCCCAAAATTGCAGATTTTGCTAATCAATACCCCTCAATTCAGTTGAATCTCTTAACGGGAAACGATGATGTTAATTTTCGTGGGTATGGTATTGATATTGCTATTTATTATGATGATATGACAAGATCTAATCTGTATTGTGAGGATTTGATGACTGAATCTATTGTGCCTGTTTGTAGCCCGCAATACGCGCAGCAATATGATTTACTTAATAATATTCATCAACTAAAAAATTGCACTTTATTACATGACCGTCAGGCATGGAGTAGCAACTCCGATTATGATGAATGGAAAGCGTGGAGTGAGCATTACCAGTTGGCACTGTTTCCACATCGTCGCAACCTGTGTTTTGATCGTTCCGATTTAGCGATTGTTGCCGCAATGAACCATGCCGGTGTGGCAATGGGGCGTAAACAATTGGTTGAAAAACGGCTGAAGCGACAAGAACTGGTGATGCCATTTGGCGATATTTCGCTGAAGTGCCAACAACGCTATTATTTTGCCATGTTGAATGAAAAACGAAACCCAAAGGCAGATATATTTATTCAATGGCTAAAACAGCAAGTTAACGCAATACCGCAAGTAAAATGACACTTATTCGAGTAAGATAACCACTTGGTGATGTTTTTAGAGAATGGAAAAACCGAAAGCTATGGCCCCGAAAACGCAAAAAGTTGCCACGATCAAAGATGTCGCTGCCAAAGCTCAGGCAGGGAAAACCAGTATCTCACGTTATTTGAATGGTGAATTTCATTTGCTTTCAGATAATTTGCGTCAACGTATTGAAAGCGCTATTCGTGAATTAAATTATCGGCCAAACCAAATGGCGCGTAGCTTGAAACATGGGCGGACAGGCTTGATCGGCTTGATTATTGCCGATATCGGTAATCCATTCTCTGTTGAAGTGCTAAAAGGGGTGGAAGCCGAGTCAATCAAACAAGGTTTTATGACCGTCGTTTGCAATGCGGATAACAGCATTGAACGTGAATGCCAATTTATTCAACTGTTAAAAGGTTACCGCGTGGATGGGCTTATCATAAATTCAGCGGGTGTTAACGAACAATTTATTGACGTACTGAAAGAAACCACCCTGCCTTTTGTCTTATTAGATAGAAAAATCGACAATTTTCCCAGCGATATGGTTGGATTAGATAACCCCGCATCCGCACAAATGGCCTTTAATCATCTGGTTGAACAAGGGTTCGAAGCGATTTGTTTCGTTACTGAGCCTATTGTGTATAACAGTGCACGCCAAGAGCGCTTACAGACATTCCAAGCGTTATCGCAGAATCATCAACATATTCAAAGCGAATTTCATGAAGTCACCTTGCCTGATCCGGCAAAATTAGAAGCCATCGTTGCTGATTTTTGTACTGCACATCGTGGTATGCGTAAAGTGATTGTCGCCGCCAATGGCGTACTGACCTTGCAGCTGGCGTATGTCATGAATAAACAAGGGTTACGCTGGGGGACAGATATTGGCTTTTTAAGTTTCGATAACCTCGAATGGGCTGCATTAGCTGGGCAAGGGGTGACCTCGGTGTCTCAACCGACAGCGGAAATGGGGCACAAGGCGGTGGAGTGCTTATTAGAAAAACTGGAAAACCCGGATAAACCTCCAATGCAATACTTATTTAATGGGGAATTGCTGATCCGTAAATCGACGACATTGTAGCTTTTGAAAGCTAAATTGTTCGGCTCTTAAGATTTGGTTACCATTTTTCAATTTAGCTTAAGGTGTATTGCAGGTATATTGGCATGTAGATTACGTTATAACCATTTTGAGAGTGTAGGGAACATATGAAAAAGATAGGGATATTATTGCTAGCTAGCTTTGTTTTAGCGGGGTGTAGCACCAGAAGTCAGGTTAAAGAATATACCTGCCAAGTTGACCAAAGTTATAATCACATCACGATAGAGCGTAATGGTAAGTTTTTCTTCCCCACCGGTGCCAGTAAAGTTCAAATCTTTTTCAATAATAATCAAATTAATGTTGTTGATTTTGTTGGCTATGAGTATATGAGTTATCCGCTAGTGAAAAGCACAGAGCAGCAACGTGTTGAGAAAATAAAAGATTTTAATGTTGTGATCAACAAAGGTGATTTTTATTCTGATGTCAATGGCATGTTGGAGATTTACTCACCCAGCCAAAAAACCATCGGATTATATTATTTAGCGCCGTCAACCAGTAAGCTTAATTCTATCCAGTTTCTGACAGAGTGTGAGCGAACGAATTTTGCTCGTCAGGGCAGTGCCCATAGCCACTAACTCTTTATTTAAAAGCCCTAATTTATATGATTAGGGCTCGATAGTATTTCTGCTATTTCCTAATTTCAGGATTTACACAGTTCTTGCTCAGATCGCCATTTAAGGCTGCAATCAAGTTATCGACGGCACATTCTACCATCGCATAGCGGGTCTCATGGGTCGCAGAACCGATATGCGGCAGTGCGACCACATTAGGTAGCGTGAGTAGTTTAGAGTTGCAGGGAAGGGGTTCAACTTCAAACACATCTAAACCTGCTCCTTGAATTGTGCCTCTTTCTAATGCGTCGATCAGCGCGGCTTCATCAACGATCCGGCCTCTTGAACCGTTGATCAAAAATGCACTGGGTTTCATTTTTGCCAACTCATTTTTACCGATCAACTTTTCGGTTGATGCTGATAATGGCAGCACGACACAGACAAAATCAGATTCTGCCAGCAACGTATCGAGGTCACAACGGCGTGCGTTAAGTTGGTTTTCTGCATCAGGATGGGTATGGTTATTGTAATAGAGAACCGGCATTCCGAAGCCTAAATGAGCGCGTTTGGCAACGGCATAGCCAATACGTCCCATACCTAAAATGCCGATAGTTTTACCATTCACATTACTGCCGTATGCATCTTCACCAATGCTTTTTGTCCATTGGCCATTTTTTACCATTTCAGCCATTTCGATAATGCGGCGTGCACTGCAAAGCACTAACGTAAAAATGGTATCCGCAGTTGTTTCGGTTAATACATTAGGCGTATGCATCAAGGCGATCTTTCTGGTATTCATTGCATCAATATCAAATTGGTCGATACCAACGGAAATGGTCGATGCCGCTTTCAAATTTGGTGCATTGGCAATGTCATCTGCGGTGATAGGATAACTGGCCCCGATAATGCCGTCAGCGCTGGATAACGCTTGTTTAAAGTTAGCGAGATTCTCAGGTGTAATGCTGTCAAATGCAGTGACATTAAAGTGCTGTTGTAGCCGCTCAAGTTGATCCGCGGGAATGGATTTATATAAAATAATGTTCTGTTTCATAGTATCCCTTTTAAGCATGTTTCGTGATGACCGCATCACTATTTTGTTCTTGGCTTGGTTTGACAATTAAGGTAAAGAAGACCGAGGCTAATAGTGCGAGTCCCATAAACATATACGAAGCACTTGGGCTACCGGTCGCCCCATTTAAATAGCCAACAAACCATGAACCAAAGAATGAACCTAATGCGCCCATACTATTGATTAATGCCATTGCACCACCTGCAACGTTCTTTGGCAACATTTCAGGAATGATAGCGAAGAAGGGCCCATACGGAGCGTACATTGCAGCGCCTGCAATCACCAATAAGGTATAAGAGAACCAGAAATTCGTGCTACCGAGCAGGTATGAGCCGAGGAAACAAACCGCCCCAAGCAAAAGCATTGGCCAAACGAATAGTTTGCGGTTATGCATACGGTCAGATGCCCATGACACGAGGATCATGGCTAAGGTTGCAGCAAGGTAAGGCACGGCAGAAAGCCAGCCTGTTTCTACCATTCCAAGGTTGGATGCCCCACGAATAATAGATGGCAACCACAGTACAAAACCATACACCCCAATGCTCCAACAGAAATATTGAGCACATAGTAAAATTACATTACGAGACTTAAAGGCTTCGCGGTAATTGCGAACAGGCTTGATATTTTTTTGTTCGTCACTAAGAATTTTATCTAATGTCTCTTTTTCAGTCTGGCTGAGCCAGCTCACTTGGTTGGGTTTATCACGTGCAGTTCTCCACCAGAAAAAAGCCCACAAAATCGCAGGAACCCCTTCAATGATAAACATTTCCCGCCAACCGAATGCCTGAATGAGGTAACCGGATAGCACAGACATCCACAGCACTGTAACTGGGTTGCCTAAAATTAAAAAGGTGTTGGCGCGTGACCGTTCTGACTGAGTAAACCAGTTACTGATATAGATAAGCATCGCAGGCATGACTGCGGCCTCAACGACTCCAAGGCTAAAGCGAATAATTACCAACATCGGAATATTGCTGACCATCCCTGTTAGGCTAGCAAAAATTCCCCAGAGAAAAATACAGGCAAAAATCAGTTTGCGGACACTGCGCTTTTCCGCGTAAATAGCGCCAGGTATTTGGAAAAAGAAATAGCCAAGGAAAAATAATGAGCCGAGTAGCGACGACATCCCTTTGGTAATACCTAAGTCGGCATTGATACCTGCGGCGGCGGCAAAGCTGTAGTTTGCTCTATCCAAATAGGCAAGGCTATAGGTGATAAACACGATTGGCATGATGCGCCACCAACGTGACATTGCTGGAGTATTCATTGTCATAATCGATTTCCTTTTAACATACCGCTTTAGTGGTGGCTACGTAGAGTAATGCCATTTCATGCTGCAGTTGCGCTTGGGTTGGTAAACCTTCACTATCACCTATAACTTGAATGGCTCTTGCTCCAACAAAATTACCTCTTGCAACAGCTTGTGGTAATGTTAAGCCTTCAAGTAAGGCGCTAATGACGCCAACGGCAAAGCCATCGCCAGCTCCAACGGTATCAATGACGTGTTTAACATGAACGGCAGGAGATATGCCCTGCTGGTTATCCGCTGTTTTATAATATGCGCCGTGTTCTCCGGTTTTAATCACAACGGCTTCAACACCGTGAGCGAGATAAAAATCAGCAATAGACTCGGGTTGGTCGAAGCCTGTCAGAATTTTGCCTTCTTTTAAGCCAGGTAAAACCCAATTAGCTTGAAACGCGAGTTGGTTGAGCTGTTTCACCATTTCTGTTTCACTCTTCCATAGAGAAGGGCGCAAGTTGGGGTCAAATGATAGTGTTTTACCTGCATTTCGCATCCATTTCGCGGCATACAGTGACAGTTGGTAGCTGGTGGGTGAAAGCGCGGCTGCCACACCACTTAAATGCAAATGGCGTGCGGATAAGAAATAATTTTCATTAAAATCGGTTAAATCTAAATGGCTTGCCGCAGAGCCTTGACGGAAATACTCCACGATGGGATCGGCTCCATTTTCAGCTTTAGATTTAAGTTGAAAGCCTGTTGGGTAATGAGAGTCTACCGTAACACATTGAGTATCCACATGTTCATTATCTAATGTGGCTTGGATAAAACGCCCGAAAGAGTCATTACCTAAGCGGCTTATCCATCCTGTTCTTAACCCAAGGCGTGAAAGGCCAACAGCAACGTTGAGCTCTGCTCCTGCAGCACGGCGAACAAAGTTTTCGACCTCATGCAATTTCCCTGTTTGCGTGGCGACGAACATCATCATGGCTTCGCCAAGAGTAACTACATCTAATTGATTTTTCATTAAATTAATTTCCCCTTTCACTGAGAGAGCTTTTAACAGAGAAGTTCTTTAATAGAGAAACATAGTATTCAGTGACTGCGCGTAAATCATGCCCTTCGAGCGGAAACTCGATACCACAAGGAGCGTCATCTGGTAGAAGGTTGAGTACTTCTTTCCATTTGCCATCGCTGTCATCAAGTGCTACAGCAACGCGTTTATTGCCACGCAATTGGCAGGCTTTAACGTGAATGTAAGCGACTTGGGAAGCAAAAATATGTGCAGCTTTTAACGGATCTTCCCGATGCCAGTACCAGTTCGCCATATCAAACGCCATTTTTATAGGCATATTTTGGTGTTTTACATCAGCAAAAAAACATTCAAGAGGCGCAATATGGCCACCGACTTCGGTTTGGTCATTCTCGATCACTAACTGCGTGTTGTATTGATTGAGAAGATTAATGACTTCCGATAAATCATAATTTTCTGGTAATTCACCGAGTGATAGTTTTAAAAAGCGAGCATTAAGTTGTTTGGCATCTTCAAAATAGCCTTGTAGTTTAGTGATAGCGATAGGGCTACGTTGCTGAAATAGCGTGTCAGGCACGGAATAAACGGCGGTGAGCTGCCTTGATTGTAACCCTTTGGCAATATCCGAAAGATTATCGCTTGGTAGTAAGAGTTCTTGGCGAATCTCTGCGCCATCCGCATGGCTGTTTTGAATAATATCGAATACAGCCTGTTGGCCACCTAATTGTTTTACGGTTTGTGCCCCATAAGCGGCGGTGACAACAATAATGTGTTTGCTCATGACTTTCCTCTCTCTGAATAGGGCATTAGCCTATTTGTCATTGCGAATAACTCATTATGGAACCGGTTCCATAATGCTTTCTAGTGACAAAAGAGCAAAATCAGAGCTATATCACTAATCAAATAGCGACAAATGTTTAATTGCCGATCTTTATCACAACTCTAGATGTAATGGGTGTAACGCCTATTATTCTTTCTGATCAATACATTTATATTCCATAACTAATTGATTATTATTTTTTTATATACAGGCAATATGAAAATGTACCTAATAAATGCGTGATTCTTCATAATTAATTATTGTTATCGGTATCTCAATTTCGTCTTCTTCGCCTTTTAATGAAATAATATTTCAATATATTAATCAAGGTGTGAAATTTTAGTGCGATGGCTGCATTAATTTCACAAACTCTACCCTGACTACACCACAGCAACTCATAAAAAATAATAAGTTACGAAGATGAGGTTCTGAATATGAAAGTAATGAAATTAACCGCACTTTGTAGTGCGCTTCTGTTAGCTAGCGTTACATGGGCTCAAGCAAATACTAATGAAAGTGCGGGAGTCTATAAAAAAGCCTGTACACCAGAGTTAATCCAAGCAGCAAAAAGCAATGCAGATCTTTGCTATGGGGTGAATACGGCTAGTGATATTCAAATTACTAAAAAAAATGATGATAAATATAAGATAAAAGTCGTCATTATTGGTGAAAGTACCAATAAAAATTATATGAATACTTATGGTTATCCATTAGAAAATACACCATTTCTTTCATCGGTAAATGGACGTTTTTTCAATAATTTTATTAGTGCAGCATCCAATACGGTACCGACTTTAACGCGTGCATTAGCGAAAAATGATTTAAATACGATCACACAGCACCATGAAAAGCCGTATTACAATAATAATTCGGTTGTTGATTTAGCCAACAAAGCGGGTTATGAAACCTATTACATCGGTAATAATGGCAGCTTTGGTGATGATGAAATTGGCTTTACAAATTATTTTCTAAAGGTGAATTATTTTTTACCGGTTAGAGACAGCAAGCCTGGTTTTGACAACCTTTTCGTGCAAGAAAAGGTTGTCGTTGATGACAGTGTGAATAAACTCACCAATGATTTTAAAATGTTACCTGCCTTTAAAGCCGCGTTAAATAACCCGTCAGAGAAAGAAAAAGTCATTTTTGTTCATATGTGGGGGCCTCACCATGATGGTTGGCCGAAAGGAGCTTGTGAACTCGTTAAAAATAATTACAACATTAACCCTGAGCAATTTGATACGGGCTGGGGAAGTATAGCGAACTGTTATGTTTCAGCGATTAAACTGAGTGATGATTTTATTAGCGATATTTATAGTATCTTGCAAGAAAATAATAAAAATGGGGATAACCCATTCTCCATTTTATATTTTTCTGACCATGGGCAAGGGCTAGTCAAAGCTAATAAACAGCACGTAAAAGCACTGGAAGCAGAGTATAAAGGGTATATCAAAGAAGGAAATCTATACTTACGTCATGGTCAACTCGTGAAAGGGGCATATCAAGTTCCATTAGTGGTCATCAATTCGGATGATACTAAACGTGAATTTCGCGATGAAACGTTAAGTGAGTGGAATTTATTTGATTATTTCGCGTCGTGGTTAGGCGTAGAAACTAACCTAACATCCCCAGCGAAAAGTATCGTAGCGGAGACTATCACACCTGAAAAAGATATTGATGTCTTTGTTTTCCCACGGGATGAGTTTGTGAAGTACGATAGCTTGCCGCAGGATACCGTATTATCACCAGCCACAGTTAATACCCAAGTCGTCGCTGACAATTAATTTGTCAAAAAATAAGGCAGAACCGAATTATCTGTTCTGCCTTTATTATCTTTATTCAATAGGTTATTGACTCAATGCATCGGCAACCGCTTTAAAACGGGCAAATTTATCACGTAACTGTTGATACCCAACGGCGTTTGGTTGGTAAGTGGTGATTTTAGGGGTACTTGCTGCAATGGCGACATCAAAACCTGAGTAGTAACCTGTTCCGACAGCGGCACAAAGTGCTGCGGCTTGGCAACCTGATTGCTGTACGTTGACGACATCTAACGGCAAGTTACTGGCATCACAGAACATTTGCATCCACAATGGTGACTGTGTTGGGCCACCCGTGAAGCGAATAGATTCAGTTGTATTATCAAGTCCAACGATACGGTCTTGGTGCAATAAATGTGAAAATACAATCCCTTGATAGATAGCATAAACAATATCGGCATCCGTATGGTGTGAACTTAATCCGAGTAGACCACCGTGCAAATTACTGTGGTAGTTAGAACCGTACAGCCAAGGGAAAAATAGAATATCGTTTGGCCGCGTTGCCCCTTCAGCCACACAGTGATTTAGTACATCATAATCTTGCAAACGTTGATTGAAGAAGTGACGAGTGAACCACGCGAGGTTACTGGCGGAAGTCGGGCTGCCTTCGTGGACAAAATAGGTACCTGGAATACAGTATTTACTCCATACGTATGGGTAATCTGAAGGCACGATTTCATCGAAGACACGTGTTGAAATGGTCCAAGTTCCGGCTACGGCGCTGAGTTTATCTTTTTGACTCACCCCTGACGCCAACGCTGCACCCACGACATCAAAGAAGCCACCAAATACAGGGGTTCCTTCCACAAGCCCAGATTCTACAGCAGCTTTGTGGGTTACCGTTCCTGCTAATTGCGCTGAGTTAATTACTGGGGCCAGCTTGTCATTTGCTTCATCAATACCAAATAGTTGGCATAATTTAGGATCATAGCTCGACAGGGTTTGGTTAAATAATTGGCTACCAGAAATATTGGTTTCTTCGCAGGCAATTTGGTCGGTTAGACGGTAGCGGATGTAATCGTGGACCATCAAAACATGCTGAGTATCACGATAATTATCAGGCTCGTATTGTTTTAACCAGCGTAGTAGGGCCACAGGATGAGAAGCCCATAATTGCTGTAAACTCAATGGATAAGCTTTATCCGCAGTGCCGTCTTGGTGCCATTCATCAACAATAGATTGAGCGCGTGAATCAGATGACACAATCCCATTTCTAACCGGTTTTCCTTGGCTATTGAGTAAATACAGCCCTTTGCCGTGAGAAGAAAAGCTGACACCGGAAATTTGGGCGGGACTGAGTTGGCTATTTTGAATCGCTTGGCGGATCACGCTGCAAGTCGCTTCCCACAGCATCTCCATATTACGTTCACTAAAACCTGCTTGTGGACTCTCAGTGGGAAAAGAATGTTCAGCAACGGTAATTTCTTGGCCTTCTGCGGTGTAGATACCCGCTTTAATGACGGTACCACCAAGGTCAACACCCATAAAAAATGCATTCATTATCGGCTCCTTTAGGCGTTGTACCAGCCTGCTTGTTGCATTTTGTCTTCCATCCAATGACGGGCTTTGATAATTTCAATCAGCGGCTCATCGGCTTTTTCTGTCCACATTTCAATCAGGAAGGAACCGCGGTAATTTAAACGTTTTAATAATTTGAATAAATTAACAAAATCTACGCAGCCTTCGCCGAAAGGCACATCACGAAATTGGCCTTTGCAGGTTTCGGTCACTGCATACGTATCTTTTAAGTGAATCGCTGCTACGTGTTCAATTCCTTGGGTGAATTCTTTTTCGACATCATTACCCCACGCGGTTAAGTTACCGACATCAGGATACACACTGAACCAAGGTGAGCGAATCTTATCGGAAAGCGTTTGCCATTTGCTAATGGAATTCATAAAAGGCGTATCCATGATTTCCACTGCACACATCACTTGAGAAGCGGCTGCAATTTCACTGACCCATTGCATGCCTTTTTCGAAATTAGCAATCGTTTCGGCATCTTGCTCTTCATAGTAAACGTCATAACCCGCAAGCTGTATAGTACGAATACCTAAGTCTTGAGCGAGCTTAATGGCTTTTTCCATTAAGGTATAGGCCATCATACGGGTGGCTTCATCATGGCTACCGAAAGGAAAGCGGCGATGGCCGGATAAACACATACTTGGAATGCGAATGCCTGTTTCTTGAATGGCGCTAACAGCTTCCAGGCGTTCTGCGGTGCTCCAGTCTAACCGAGCTAGGCGTTCGTCAGTTTCATCTACTGACATTTCTACAAAATCGTAACCCGCAGATTTTGCGATAACTAATTTTTCTAACCAACTGCTGTTTTTCGGTAATGCTTTTTCATAAATACCAATTGGATGCTTGCGCATGGTTTTCCCCTTGAAAAATTAACTTTGTGTCGATGCTTTATTAAGGCGTTGGTTGCGGTTCATCGCACGTTTAGCACTCCATTTTTCTTTGAAGAACTTGAATGCTAATGCCAAGATGAGCGTGATCCCCCAAACAGCGAGGTTAAAGTGCAGGCTCACGCCTAGCAGGCTTAAACCTGTCGCAATGACCTGTAAAACCAATAAGGCACAGAACACTCGGCTAACCTTACCAACCCCCCCAAATGGGTTAGTTCCACCTAATACGATGGCAAGAATGGTGAGCAGTAAATAGGAATCTCCGTAGCCCATACGTGCAGAGTTAAAGCGAGCCATCATGATTAGCCCAGCTAACACACATAACAGACTAGAAATGGTGTATATCGCAATCATGACACGGTCGGTACGAATACCGCTGAACCACGTTGCATTGATATTACTGCCACTCATATAGATATTTTTACCTAGCCGAGTACAGCCTAGAAAAAGCGCTAAGAGAATTGCGGTAACGATGAAAATAATCATCGCGATTGGCACCCCAAGCACGGTATCGGAACCAATGGCACGAACAATGGGCGGCATGCCACTCAGTGCCGCTCCTTTGGTGAGGTAAACACCAATACCGCTGATAATCGTCATGGTGCCGAGAGTGACTAGAATAGGGTGTGCCCCGATGTGGGAGATCATCAGTCCCGTTAAGCTACCAATAATGACCGCAATTACGGTTGCGCCAATTAATGCGAAGACTAACCACATCAGCTGTGTACCCGTTCCTGCATCCACCGGAAGGTAATTGATAAACACCCAAGCCATAAACAGGCCGGTTAAGTTAGCGGTACTAATAATTGCAAGGTTTAAGCCGCCACTTAACATAGGTACAAACATGGCAAAGGTAAGTAAGCCCAATTCAGGTAACTGAAAAGTGATACTTAAAAACGTGTTTTGGGTAAAAAAGTGACCTGGCATGGCAATACTAAATGCGGCGATAGCCAGAACAAAGATTGAAAGCAGTCCGATAACAGAGCCATCAATTTTAAAAAAAGCATTTTTTTTCATGGTGATATTCCTGTTAAACAAAACCTACGTCCGTCTCTTTACGTTTTTTGTAGTGAGTAATACAAATCGCAATGAGAATAACCAGCCCAATGACGATATTGACGAAGTAGTTTGAAACACCAATCAGGTTTAGGCCGTTTTTCAAGATACCAATCAGGAAAACGCCCATTAGTGTACCTATCACAGAGCCTCGTCCACCGGATAAACTGGCGCCACCTAATACAGCTGCAGCAAGCACATCCAGCTCTCCGCCCACAAGGGCACTCGGTACCACTTCGCTCATTCGGTAGGTTTGCAACATGCCGCCAATCGCCGCCATTGCACCAAGGTAGCCATAGGCAAACAAGTAAATCACTGAAACACGGATACCAATACGAGATGCAGATTCTTGACTTCCGCCTACAGCGTATAACTGACGGCCGATGTGGGTTTTATTCATCAAAATCCACGTTAAGAAGGCAATGCCAAGCATCACAATTAACGGCAAGCCAACTTGGTAATATTCGCCATCCACTTCAAAAGGCAAGATAGTCACAGGGTCAACCCACCAATCAGGCAAGTCATAAATACTGTGCCCATTGGTTAACCACATCAGCATCCCAAACAGCAGTGATTGCATACTAATGGTGATAATGATCGACACAACATTCAGCGAATAAATCAAAATGGCATTGATTAATCCAAAGGCGATACCGATGATAATCGCTAATGTGATACTGACCGCAGGGCTTGCAATAAAACCTTGTAATAACCAAGTCGCAATCACGTATTGCACTACGGAAGCCACAGCAGCAAACGAAATATCAATGCCCCCAGTGACAAGAACCACAAATAAGCCCAAGGCGAAAATACCCGTCACCGCATAGCTTTCACTGAGGTCGAGTAAATTTTGAATAGTCAGAAATTGCGGGCTCATCAATGTGAAGAACACCACCATGATAAGAATGACCCAAGTCAGCCAGCCTTCGACAGATTGTGGTCGTAATTTTTGCCAATTAGCCATTGATGATTTCCTCCAATTGTTGCTCATTGATGGAATCTGTCACAATTTCTTTGACGATAGAGCCTTGTTTCATATGTAAAATTCTGTCGCAATTGTAATAAGCTTCGGAGGCTTCATCGGTAATTAATAAAATAGAGATACCGACACCTGACAAACGGTGAATGAGTTTGTAAATACTGTCTTTTGCACCGATATCGACGCCAACGGTTGGGGAATCTAAAATCAGTACTTTAGGGCGTGTTAAAATCCATTTGGCAAGTACCACTTTTTGCTGGTTACCGCCTGAAAGTGTTGAAAGGGCGTTATTTGGGTCGGTGACTTTAATATCTAAGTCGGCTATCCACTCTTGTACGATGTCTTGGCACTGTTTTTCATCGATTAAATGCCATGGTGTTTTGAGTCGATCAAGAATCGAAATCACCATATTGTCTGCGATGGATTGCTGTAAGATAGCGCCTAAAGTCAGGCGGTCTTCAGATACATAACCAATACCACGCTTAATAGCGTCGGTGTTATTTTTTAACTTAACAGGCTTGCCTTCGATGAATAATTCGCCGCTGTCTGGATGGGTAATGCCAAACAACGATAGCGCTAATTCGGTGCGGCCTGAACCAAGCAAACCACATAAACCTAATACTTCGCCGCGTTTTAAATTTAAGTTGATATCACGATATTGCCCAGCTCGACTGAGGTTTTTTATCTCGAGTACCGTGCGTCGGTCTTCCGCGTTATTTGGTGGCTTACGTTCATGGACAATGTCTAAGCCAGTCATTAATTCAGTAATTTTGCGTGTAGTTAAGCCTTCAGCAGGCCATGTCCCAATTTTTTGACCATCACGGATCACGGTGATGCGGTCAGAGATCTCTTTGACTTCTTCTAGTCGATGACTCACAAAAACAACGGTAATTCCCTTATCTTTTAGGTAATTAACTGTTGAGAGTAGTTGGTTGACTTCTGTACGGGTCAATGAAGCCGTTGGTTCATCCATAATCACCAGACGTGCATCGGCGACTAAGGCTCGGCAGATAGCAACTTGTTGGCGTTGAGCAATGGGTAAGAATTGTACCGGTGTGTCAGGGTCAATGGTGAAAGCCAACTCATTGAGGATTTCTAACGCTTTTTCGCGCAGTTGTTTTTTGCGAAACCAGCCAAAATAGCCTTTGAGATTCAGCTCAAAAGCGATATTTTCGGCAACGGTTAAATTTGGAAATAACGACAAATCTTGGTAGATAACTTGTACACCTAATTCACGGGCTTTATCTGGCGTCAGCCGATGATAGCTTTTTCCATCAATTTCAATTTTGCTACCGTCATCAGGGGCATAGACACCACTGATGGTTTTAATTAATGTGCTTTTCCCACACCCATTGGTGCCTGCTAAACAGTGCACTTCACCTTTGTTGAGCGTCAAATCGATATTGCGTAATGCACGGTGACCACCGAAGCTTTTGGAAAGGTCTCGCAAGGTAATGAGTGGATCGGATTTGTCAGCTTTTGAGGTGCTTGTCATAAGTACAATTCCTACTGCAAATAAATTGGTGTTGGCTTGTTCGTGATGAGTTCGAGCTGCTGTGTTAGTACAGGCAACTCGAACTCAAAGAACATAAAATTTAATATATTGATAAATATTGTATTTTTGTTGTGAATGTTATTTTAACAGGGTGAAATTACAGACCGACTTCGACTAATTTTTTAGTATTTTCAATATTCAAATTAACGGGGTTATCACTCAAAATGGTGTTACCACTGACTTTGATTTCACCCATATCACCAATAGACACGCCATCTTTAATTTCTTCACCATTCATCATGGCAGTCGCAACCTGTACAAATACTTGTCCTGCGACTTTTGGATTGGAAATATAGCCGCCATCAATTGCACCTTTTTCCAGTAATTTGATGCCTTGGCCTGGCGTAAATGTCCCGAATACACAGGTTTCATCATTTTTGCGGCGTTTATCAATGGCACGGCCTGCACCGATAGGGCCTTGTGAACCAAATGACATGATGCCTTTTAAGTCTTTGTGTTTAGATAATAAATCATTGGCTGTGCGCATTGAGTCATCAACGGATTCGGCAACACCAAAGCGGTCATCGACCATTTGCATTTTCGGGTAATTTGCTTTTTGGTAAGCAATTGCCGCGTCGGCCCATTCGTTCACTAATGGTACTGTCAGGCTTCCCACAAACATGGCATATTTACCTTCTTCGCCCATGCATGCCGCCATATCTCTCATATGGTTAGCCCCCATACTTTGGGTATCAAGTAATTCAAAGTCCCAATCTGCATTTTTTTGGTTTGGTGATTCGTGGGTAATGACTTTAATTCCAGCGTCTTGAGCTCGCTTTAATACAGGTTCAAGAACTTTAGCGTCGTTAGGGACAACGCCAATGACATCTACTTTTTTGGCGATTAAATCTTCGATAGCACGAACTTGTTCTGCAGGGTCAGCGGTTGTTGGGCCAACTTGGAAGGCGTTTACTCCCAGTTTTTTGCCTTCTTCAGTAATACCTTGTTCCATAACATTAAACCAAGGAATACCACCGACTTTCACGACGACACCCATGGTAAAGGGCTTTTGTGCTTTTTGTGATTCAGCCATCGCGACATTTGAAAATAGTGCAACGCTCATTAAACAAGGTAAAACTAGCTTCTTCATGTTCATAGTTGTATTCCTTAGTGTAGATGGATACTAAATCAAGAATTTTCATTTTTAGAAATAATGAATTTCTCATATTTAGATATGCCTATAATTAAGTGCTAGGAATTATGAGTAAATAATATCCCTGCACTTATTTAATACAGAAAATAAAATGGAACTTATTATTTTTACTTACATTACAGCTATATAATTTTTATTTTTATAAATTATTTGTCACACTCGATAATTTTAAGATTAGAGAATTGTTTTTGAAAATTATTATCATTTAGTTTGTTTGTAATTAATACGTCAATATCATCAAATGTACAAACCTGACTAAATGCATACTTTCCTAATTTACTATTATCCGCGAGCAAAACTTTATTTTCAGAAACCTGTAACATAATATTTTTTAATTTTGAGTTTATTTCACTGCCATCGCGAATACCATTTTCGATATTGAATCCTTGGCATGAAAGAAATAAGGTTTTTATCTGAAAGCTACGAATAATACTTTCTGCAATTGGGCCATGAAAATCATCATGACGTTCTGAATATTCCCCACCAATACCAATAACACGAACTCGGTCACGGCAGGCCAATGCTTGGATAATTTTGACCGAGTTTGTCACCACAGTGATGTCGATATCGGGTATTTGCCGTGCTAGAAACCAGCAAGTACTGCTGTTATCTAGCATAATACAGTCACCAGGCTGAATTAATTTTAGTGCAGCCTTCGAAATTTTCATTTTGGCATCAGGATGCTCTTCAGTTCTTTTACGAAAAGACTCTGCGCCATCAACCATTTGACTGAGTTTGACCGAAGATGGCATAACATTCACCATCGGCATTTCTTCTTGGTCGATGGCCACCGCGCCTCCAAAGCTACGGATGATCCTATTTTCTCTCTCAAGAGTCGTTAAATCGCGACGAATAGTTTCTTGAGACACGAGACATAATTGAGCTAAATCACGTACCAACGCCGAACCATTCTGCGAAACATGAGAACATATTAATTTATGGCGTTCGGCTTGTAACATATTTAGCTCCTATTATTTCCACGGTATTCATTCTGCCCGTGTTGCTTTTTTTTTGTCGTGATTGGATTCAAGTAATCTCTTTTTGAAAAAAACAAAGCCGATTAAAGTGACTTTGATCTTCATTTTATGAATTTATAATAATTTTATTACATAATAATTAGACTCATATCACCATATTGGCGGTGTCTTTTTGTTTTTCTCACAATAAACAAAAAATATTGGGCTAACTCGGTCAATTAACCACATCTTGGTGGTGACTTTATTTGACTGAATGTAACCGATTATGCCTGAGTTAGGCTGTTTTGTTGCGAATTTGTAAAGTGAGGTGCTTTTTAAATGGCCTAAATCTGTTTACCTTAATAGGTAGATATAGGTTATCAACACACAAAAAACATCACCATAATAAATTTTTGTTGTTGATATTAAAGCATATTTTAGCAAACTAGGGAGTTGTTATGTTAGAACAATTGAAACAACAGGTTTTTGAAGCGAATCTCGCCTTACCCAAACATAACCTAGTAACTTTTACTTGGGGTAATGTGAGTGGTATTGACCGTGAAGCTGGGTTAATGGTGATAAAACCTTCTGGCGTTGACTATGAAACCATGAAAGCAGAGGACATGGTGGTGGTCTCGTTGGAAAGTGGAGAGGTGGTAGAAGGGAAATATCGCCCTTCTTCAGATACTGACACGCATTTGGCGCTGTACCAAGCATTCCCTGAAATTGGCGGTATTGTTCATACTCACTCCCGTCATGCCACTATTTGGGCTCAAGCAGGGCAGCCATTGAGTGCCTTAGGGACAACCCACGCTGATTATTTCTATGGTGAAATCCCTTGTACCCGTAAAATGACAGAAAGTGAAATTGAAGGGGAATATGAAAGAGAAACAGGCCATGTGATCATCGAAACCTTCAAGGAAAAAGGGCTGTCAGCAAAAGATATTCCAGCGGTATTAGTGAATAGCCATGGCCCATTTGCTTGGGGAACAAGCCCCGATAATGCAGTGCATAATGCCGTGGTATTAGAAGAAATTGCCTATATGAATTTATTTACCCGTCAATTAAGTTCACAAATAGGTTCAATGCAACAAGTATTATTAGATAAACATTATTTACGTAAACACGGTAAAAATGCGTATTACGGGCAAAAATAAAGCAGTTAAAAATTTATTGAATAAAACTGGCGAATAAAAGTAATTATTGATTTTATAACCAATAACGGATTTTTTCGTCAATAAAATAGCCACAATAAATAGGCTATGTGGCTATTTTACTATTTATTAAATACAGCCATCACTCAGGTTTATTTTATTAAGCCTGTGGTTGTTTATATAACAAGTGAATTTATTTAAACTAAGTATATTTCTCTAAGTTGCTTAATATCATTATTTGTGAATTTAAGTTCATTTTTAATATAGTTTTCTACAGAGCCGGATATTTCTTCCATCGTATTAAATACCTCTATAATAAATGATTCTTGAGTATCAATCAGTGAAAGTAAATAATCCAGTACATTTTTGTCTTGAGTTATTTTCCGATATCCTGCCATTTTAATTTCGTTACGTTCAAGCCGGTTAAAATGGGTGAGCATATAGTCCTGCACAATGGTTTCTTTCGGAACACCTAACATGGAAAGTACCAGTAATGCGCCATAACCGGTTCGATCTTTTCCGCCGCGGCAATGCTGAATATTTGGGGCATTATGACTATCTAATAAGACTTCTATCATTTGCTTAAAGGCGGATTTTGACTTATCACTCACTACAAATTGGCGATATTGTTCTAATATTTGTAACCCATCGCCGTTAATCATCTCTTTCGGAATATGCTGGATAACACTTTCGATTAACGCTTTATCTTCATTATCTGGTGATGCGGCAAATTGTGCTGCTAATTCAGCAGTTTGAGCCGTTGCATCAAGATGGTAGGTTTTCTTTTCACCAACATGGCAATTGGGCGATTTATTAATTTCATTTTGAGTACGATAATCGATAATGCTGTTAATCCCTAGATGGGAAATATAATTTACCGCTTGTTCATTCAAATTAAATAGATGGTTGGAACGGTATAACATTCCCCATTTCACCTGTTTTCCGTCTGTTGTGGTATAACCCCCAAAATCACGGAAGTTATTTAATCCCTCAATAGGTAATGTTCTTTCAGCGAATAATTTACGTCCATTGGCATTTTGTAAAATAAAATAGATGCGTTGTTTAGCATTTAATGGGTCTTGAACTGTAATGGTATTCTCTAATTTATCTGTAATGAAATTCTCAGGATAAACCTGAGTATCAGGTTTATCCGTCCAATATAATGCCAGAGGAGAGGATGGAATTTCACTAAACTTTATTTCGAGTGTTGATTCATTCACTCTGTTGACTTCGATTTCCATATATTTCCCTTTATCATCCTAAAATTCCGAACACGGAACAAACAACACCTAAAACCATAATGGCAACAATGAGTGCAACGGTATGTTTTCCTTGAAATTTACGAACAAGGAAGAAAATACCGAGTGCAAAGAGAAGGGTGAGTAAGTTAGGTATTACCTTATCAAACATCTCTTGTACTTTGATAGATTGTTCACCGACGGCGATGGTTAGCGGAGTGGAAAGCTTGACGGTCGTCGCTATCAAGGAACCTAGGACCATGACCCCGACAACGTTCGCTATATTAGTAATTCGCTGAATAATATTTGATTTTTTCGATTGCTCGATTAAATCAACGCCTTTGTTATAGCCATAATGAATAAAGAAATATTTGGTACCGATATTGACGATATTAAACAGAATAAACATTAATATAGGGCCGATAATATTACCTTGCAGCGCAAATGCGGCTCCGATGCTGCCGCAAATGGGCAGCCATGTAAATTTTAATAAGCTATCACCAAGACCTGCAAATGGCCCCATCAAACCAGCTTTTACAGAAATGACTGCCTCTTTTTCTTCTTCTGTTGTTTTTTCTTCTAATGCTGCGGTGACACCGAGAATTAATGCACCTGCGTTAATTTGTGTATTAAAAAACTCGAAGTGGCGTTGCATGGCTTTAATACGTGTTTCTTGATCTGCTTTTTCATAAAGTTTATCGAGAACGGGTACCATACAATGAGCAAAACCAATTGTTTGCAGTTTTTCGTAGTTGTATGAGAATGACATGGTTTGAATTCGCCAAAACATACTATTAAGCTCTTTTTTCGTGAGTTTTTTATTTTCAGAGGTGGTTATTTCACTCATAGGTCATACTCCTCTTCTTCATTTTTATGGGAAGTTGGTGCTGTTTTTTCTTCTGGTGTTTGGCGCAAGCTGTTGGCAAATGCCATGTCATAAAGCACAGCAAATGCCAGAGCGATAAAAGTAATTGGGATAATTGGTAGTTTTAAATAGGTTGTGAGCATAAAACCGAGCAGAAAGAAAAACCACATTCTGCCTTTAAGTAACATGAGTAACAGAATACAGATACCGACAGCAGGGATTAGTTTAGATGCGACACCCATACCGGTAAGAATACTTTCAGGTACGGCATTTAATATGCTATTGACTAAGTCACTACCAAAATAAACCGCAATAAAGCAGGGAATGGCACGAATAAAAAACCACAGTGGCGTCGAGAAATAATGCACTTTTGTTAGGCCACTGTAGTTGCCATCAAGAATGGATTTACTGGCCCAGACATTTAAAAAACTAGCAAAAGAACGCCAGATAATCAGTAATTGCTGACATAGAATAGAGACTGGTACGGCAAGGGCGATACCCGCTGCAATTCCGCCATTGGAAGCAATACCGAGCGCAACTCCAATAATTGAACCGGCGATAATATCGGGTGCAGAATAAGCACCAACATTACCAATTCCCATCCACATTAATTCTAATGTGGCGCTAATGGCTAACCCTTGAACCATATCGCCCATGATAATACCGGCCACAGTACCGGTGAGTAATGGGCGTCTTAGCATTTGCGGACCGACATCATCCAATGAGCAAATACCTGCCCAAATCGCAATTAAAATGGCCTCTACCAACATAATAATAGGCTCCTCACTTATTGAGTGAAAATAAGTATGATTAGATGAATTAATTGAGTAATGTTTTTAATTCAACAATGGGATCTTTAGGAACCATTTGAATTTCAACAGTAATGTTATTGTTGATGAGCGACCTAAAGGCTTGTTCTTCATCCGGTGTCACAGCAACCGCACGAGATAAATTACGACGGCCTTCTTGCATACGCATTCCGCCGACATTCAGTTTTTCCAATTTTAAGCCACTTTCGACGAGCCTATTCACATCAATACTGTTAGTAAACAGCAACATAGTGCGGCGTTTAATTTCTGCTTTTTTTAAGACTTCAATGAATTTATCGACACCAAAAACGACGACTTTTAGATCTGGTGGCGCCGCCATAGTAAGAACGGATTGTTGAACGGTGTCATTGGCAACTTTGTCGTTGACGATAATCACCTGCTCAATATCAAAATTTTTAACCCAAGTAGTAATAACTTGGCCGTGGATAAGTCTGTCATCAATTCGGGCAACATTAATTGGCATGGGATTCTCCTAAAGTTCGCTATCGTTTTGTGCTAATGGTTTAAGTTGTTCACCGACATTAATGCAACTATCAGGGAATACATCATTAATGACTTGATGAAGTTCATGTAAAGGAAGGTCTCGGTTGCTGAGTATTTCGAGAAAAGTCGGAACGTTAATTCCGCAGTACAGCACGACATCATTTTGAGTAATAACGAGCTCACTGGCTAAATTGCAAGGAGAACCGCCTAATAAATCGACCAAAATTAAAACGCCATTGCCTTTATTAACATGCTGATATGTTTCAAATAAATGTTTTTTTACCTCATTAATATTGCTTTCTCTTTGAATCGAAATCACGCTGATATCTTCTTGCGAGCCGATCAGCATTTCAGCACATTCCAGTAATCCTTGTGCAAAAGGCCCATGGCTAGCCAGTATGATAGGTATTTGAGAGCTCATTTTTTCCCCTTGTATTTATCTTTTTTATTTTAGTAATAAAATTACTTTTATATATTTATTTTAAAGTAACAATATCACAAAAAATAGGAATGAAAAGAGGGAACTCCCTAGAAAGGGTCATTTTTGTGAGCAAGATCGAAGTGGCTACTCAGAGCCACATAGTCGATATTAAGAAGGAGAAAGCTGATCAGTTATTGCTATTTAGACGAGTAAAGCGTTCCGCACGAGTGTTAATTTGTTTTTGAATTCTTTCATCATACTGTTTGATAAATAAGTTAGTAATCAACATATTAATTACAGTGAGTTGGGATATTTTTGAGCGAATGGGGATGATCCTTGAAATATTTTCAGTCGATATTGTATGCAAGATAGTCTCAGCTAAGGTTGATACTGAACTTTGTCCCATTTTTGTGATAGCAATGGTCGGAACTTTCAATTCTCTGGCAAGAGTGAGTAGCTTGATACATTCGTGGTTTTCACCGGAATGAGATATGACAATGACAAGATCGTTCTGATCTAACGTATTCACGATACTAAATTGAATGCTGTAATCAAGGTGACAATTAACATCTTTTTTTATTTTAATTAATTGATATTCAAATTCTTTTGCAACTAATCCACTACTACCAGCACCATAAATTACAATTTTTTTACTCTTGCTAATTAACTCATTTGCTTGCTTAAAGGCATTTAAATTAACCAAAGCACAAGTTTCTTCTATGGATGATTTTTCAATCAGTCCTACTTTGTGATTAACGGTTTCCATCGAGTCATTAATATCAATATCTTCTTGTAATAGGGTGCCGTAAGATTTGTGATTAATCGATGAAATTAAATCAATTTTTAGGTCACTAAAACCTTGGTAGCCTAACTTATGACACAGGCGCAAAATAGTGGTGGTACTGACCTTATTTTCTTGGGCAAGGGATTGAATGCTAATACTTTGCATGTTTTTCTTATTAGCAATAATGTACTCAGCGACTTGTTTTTCTTTGGTGGAAAGGCTGTCTCTGGCCTCTCTAAGTTTTAGGTCTATCATTATTTATCCTGCTAATAAATTAAAATTTGCCATCAAGAAACGGATCCTACCATATCCTAAAAATAGGGAAATGGTGACTTTTCTTTATTGGGTTCATGTCACGATAAATGAATTTATGGCTCAGGATAGAAAGTCAGGTCTGTAGGGAAAATTAATAAATATAAGTAGTTAGTTATATCCCTATTGCTTAACGATGGCCTAAGCAATAGGGAATAGTTTGTTTTTAAAGTGTGACGCCCATTTTGAAAATTGCTAATTCACGAAAGTCATTGATTTCATTTTTGGTGTGCTCACCATTAACGGTTTTCACAACAAGCTGAATGAAGTCATCTAATAACTGATCCATAGATTTTCCTGTTAATAGGGCGCCCGCATTGAAGTCAATCCAATGGGGTTTTTTGGCGGCTAACTCATTATTAGTCGCAATTTTCATGGTGGGAACAAAGCCACCGTATGGTGTACCGCGACCGGTTGTAAATAACACCATATGACAGCCTGCTGCACCTAAGGCACTGGTCGCAATGGCATCATTACCCGGTGCACTTAACAAGTTGAACCCTGGGGTTGTCAGGCGCTCTCCGTATTTTAAAACATCCATTACTTGGCTAGTGCCTGCTTTTTGTGTGCAGCCGAGGGATTTTTCTTCGAGTGTCGAAATACCGCCTGCTTTATTCCCTGGAGATGGGTTTTCATAAATTGGCTGGTCATGGGCAATAAAATATTGTTTGAAGTCATTGATCATATTGACCGTTTTCTCAAACGTCGGTTCATCATGGCAGTGGTTCATTAGAATTTGTTCCGCGCCAAACATTTCAGGGACTTCCGTTAACACCGTGGTTCCGTTATGGCTGACTAAAAAATCAGAAAAACAGCCCAACAGTGGGTTAGCGGTGATGCCTGAAAGCCCATCAGATCCACCACATTCAAGGCCAAATTTCACTTCACTCAGTTTGCCTGCTTCACGTTTGTCCTGCTGTACGAATTGATAAAGCGTATTAAGGTGCTCGACACCGGCTTCAATTTCATCATCTAATTGTTGGCATACCATGAATTTTACACGTTCATCATCATAGTCACCTAATGTTTCTTTAAAGGCGGCTACTTGATTGTTTTCACAGCCTAAGCCAATGACTAGAACACCACCTGCGTTAGGGTGCTTAACCATATCTTGTAAAATAGTACGCGTTGTTAAATGGTCATCACCGAGCTGGGAACATCCTAAAGTATGGTTATACAGATAAACGCCATCAATATCAGAAGCACCATGATGTTGTTTATTAAAGCGCTCGATCATTTTTCTAGCGAGTGCATTCACGCAGCCAACGGTTGGGATCACCCAAATTTCATTGCGGATCGCGACATCACCGTTTGCTCGACGATAGATTTGCACATCTGGATCCGGCCGTGTAGCGGTAATTATGTTGTGTTCAGGGTGGTATTCATATTCATTTAAGGCACTTAAATTAGTCGCTGTATTATGTGTATGAATATGCTCGCCAACGGTTATTTTCGTTGTTGCGTGGCCGATAGGCGCACCATACTTCATGACATTTTCACCCGCTTCAATCGTATCTAGGGCAATTTTATGGCCGCGACCGATGTCCTGCTTTAATGTCACGGATTGGCCATCAACGCTGACAGTATCACCCGAGAGTCTATCGATTAAGGTAATGGCGACATTGTCATTCGGATGTATTTTTATTATATCTTTTATCATATTGCATTCTCTGGGTTGAAAATCGGATTCAGTGCGATCGGCCACTTAGTGTCGATTTTTGGGTTGTCTAAATTTCAAACATTATACGATCTGGTTTATAACTTTTAAAGATGTTATACCAATTTATTGTGATTTATTTATGGGAGCACTTCTATTTCACCCATCACCATAAAATTTCGTTATACTGTGAGGCATTAGTGGCCAATGAGTCGGGTTGTTATATGAAAGGAGAAAATAATGAGCTCACAAGAGAGTGAACCGCGCCTATACCAACAAGTTGCGGCTCTGGTCAAAGAACGCATCGAAAATGATGAATACCCAATTGGCACTAAATTGCCTGCAGAACGGTTACTTGCTGATGAAATGAAGGTGAGCCGTACGGTGATCCGCGAAGCTATCATTATGTTAGAAGTGGAAGGATATGTGGATGTACGCAAAGGATCTGGCATACACGTCATCAGTAATCGGTCTAATAACTCAGTCAATACAGAAACCGGATTAGAATTTAGTCGTTGTGGGCCATTTGAGCTATTACAAGCAAGGCAACTGATTGAAAGCCACATAGCCGAATTTGCCGCAAGCCAAGCCACGAAAGAAGATATTTTAAAATTGGTTGATATTCAAAAGCATGCCCGTAAAGAGGATCGTTTTCGTGACTCAACATGGGATCTTGCCTTTCACATGCAAATTGCCGCGTCGACCCATAACAGTGCGATGGTGGTAATTGTTGAGCAAATGTGGAGCCAACGCTTACGTAATCCTTACTGGCTCAAGCTTCATGAGCACATTGATAACCGTTCGATTGAGAGCTGGTGTGATGAGCACGACCAAATTTTACAGGCGTTAGCGCGTCGAGACCCGAAAGGGGCGCGGCAAGCCATGTGGCAACATTTGGAAAATACCAAAAAAATGTTGTTCAATGCGACCAGTGATGACTTTGAATTCACTATGGATCGCTACTTCTTCGCAGATAGCCCAACGATGGATGATAACAGCTAGTTATTCTTCATCATCCTCAGAGATCTGCTTCAGCGCGGGGAGATTAACTAAAATAATTTTCCCGTATTTTGCATCAATCCAACCGAGTTTTTCCCATGCAACTAAACGCTTATTGATAGTTTGCCGTGTGGTATTAATGATGGTCGCCAAGTCATCTTGTGTCAGGTATAGGCTCAATTGAATCCCCTTTTCATGAGGTTCACCATAACCTTCCGCTAAGCTCAATAAGCGCTTGGCCAGCCGGGCGGAAACAGACAATAAGGCGCTGTCATTGATAATGGTAAAGGCGTTACGAATCACTTTGCAGAGCAAAATATTCAGAAATTGGTAAAAAACGGGGTGCTTTTCCAAGATCATGGCTAAATCTTTCGGTGATATCGTCAGTAAAATGGTTGGGCTGATTGCTTTAGCGTCATGGGTGCGCGCTGACTTATCTAGCATGGCAATTTCGCCAAACCAATTGCCAGGTGAAAGATAGCGAAATACACATTCACGGCCATCTGAGGATATCGAACTCACTTTTACTGAGCCTTGAATCACCGCATATAAACCACGTGCAGGGTCACCTTGATAGTGAACCATTTCACCATCAGGATAGAAGCGTAATGTGGCGCATGTCATTAAGATGGAAATTAAATAATCGGGTAAGTTACTAAACCAACTATTTGTTTTTAATATTTCAAGAATACTTTCATGCGTTAGAACTAATTGACTGTTTTGTACCGCAATGTTCATCTGAATGCTCCCTGCATGATTAGCTGACTTTATCATGACATTTGGTAGGGTTATGTTCAATCATGAACCGCCGTAATATTCGAATAAACCTCACTAATAAGAAATAGAGTAATAGAAAACCCGAGCCATTTATTGTGGCTCGGGAGGGGATTCAAAAGATCATTAATTAATCTTCAAATCGTTTTTCAATACCTAATCTTCTTAATGTCAGAATCAACAGACCACCGATAAAGGCGACTAAAGCGATAAAATAGAGCCCTGCACGGGCAGACTCAAAGGTGGTTTCTGCCCACACTCTTAAGTTTGGTGCCACAAAGCCACCTAAGTTACCCACAGAGTTAATCAGGGCGATTCCTGATGCCGCAGCGGTACCGCCTAAGTATGCAGATGGGAAGCTCCAATACAGAGGTTGCATAGCTAAGTGGCCTGCTGCTGCGACACATAACGCAATAATGGCAATAACTGGAATGCTATCGAATAAACCAGAAACAGCGATCCCTGCAGCCCCTAACATAAAGGTAATGGCAGCAACTTTACGGCGTTCTTTTAGACGTTCTGAAATACGAGGAACGTAGTAAACTGCAATGGCTGCACACAGTGGTGGTATGGCGGTGACAAAGCCTACTAGTATGCCGACTTTACTGCCTAATAATGTACCAATTTGGGTTGGTAAGAAGAAATAAATACCGTAACCACAGACTTGAACGGTAAACCAAATCAGACACAGGTAGAGAACACGCATATCTAATAATGCTCTCAGGGCACCTTTCGGGCTATGACCTGCTTTGGCGTCTTCTTCCAAAGCTAATTTAGCGGAAAGTGCATTTTTTTCCTCAGCCGTCAGCCATTTGGCTTTTTCTGGGCGGTCATCAAGGTAAAAGAATACCCAAATCCCGACAATAGATGCCAATAAGCCTT
Organism: Providencia sp. PROV223; assembly: GCF_028479245.1. Taxonomy (NCBI): domain Bacteria; kingdom Pseudomonadati; phylum Pseudomonadota; class Gammaproteobacteria; order Enterobacterales; family Morganellaceae; genus Providencia; species Providencia sp. PROV223. The sequence goes on along the minus strand of NZ_JAMPNG010000002.1, from coordinate 100,937 downwards.
CTACGACAAACATTAACTGCCAGCCGTATAAACCGAAGGCAAATGAAGTTCCTTCTAGTGACAGGAGTGAGCCTGATAATGGGCCCCCAATGATAAATGCCAGTGGTGCACCAAATAAGAAGTAGCCTGTCACCCGTGCCCGGATATTTTGTGGGAACCAGAAGGTTAAATACAAAATAACCCCCGGAAAGAAGCCAGCTTCACTGACACCAAGCAAGAAGCGCAGCACAATAAAGGTGGTTTCATCATGGGCAAACATCATGGCGGCAGAGACTAGCCCCCATGTGACCATAATGCGCGATAGCCATACTCGAGCACCAATGCGGTACAGTAGAATATTACTTGGCACTTCAAACAGTGCGTAGCCGATAAAAAAGATCCCTGCGCCAAATGCGTATGCAGCGTCACTTAACCCAGTCGTTAACTGAAACTCTTGTTTTGCGAAACCAATATTAGAACGGTCTAAATAAGCCAATATGAACATTAATACCACCATTGGTATTATTTTTCGTATTGCTTTGCTGGTAGCCGATGATAAATGATCCGTATTGGTGGACATGGTTCACCCCAGTTTTTTGTAAGATAGTAATGTTATCTATTCATTTTTATTATGTGTTTAGCCCGCCGCTGAATAACCAGCAGAGTAGAGTATAGAGCTAAAATACTCGCCATACTTCAAGTTGCAGTGTTGTTGACCGCATCATGAATTATTTAGAGTGTAAATAAGTAATTTAAAATGAATAATTCTTGTTATTAATTTCCCTTTTTCATGTTGTTAGAAATGAAATATTGAAAAAGGGAATGATCATTATTTCACGTTAAATTTAGCTAATGCTTCAGGTTTTAACGTTGTACCTGCCCCAGGCGCGGTTGGTGTGGTATAAACACCATCAATAACTTCGACCGGGTCAACAAAGCAGTCCAGCGTCCAAGGAATGAATTCTAGTAAAGAGCAGGCTGGATGCGCCATGACCAGATGCAATTGTGCCTGCATCATATCGCCATGGTGTGGTGTCACCGGTAAATTAAAGGCCATACCTAAATCAGCAATTTCCCATACTGCTGTTAAACCACCACAGCGTGTGGCGTCAGGTTGTAAGTAATCAACGGCACCTGCCAAGACAAATTCCTTAAACGAATCATTGTGATAAAGTAATTCACCTAATGCGATAGGTGTGTCCATATAAGCGGCAAGTTGTTTATGGCTGGCGACATCATCATGCCACAACGGCTCTTCAAACCACTTAATATTAAAATCATTTAAACGGTGGCCATATTGCTTGGCTATACTGATATCCCACTTACCATTCGCATCTACCATTAAGTCGATATCATCGCCAATTGCGTGGCGAACCGCTTCAATACGTTGTAGATCTTCGCGTGGGTCTGGTTTGCCAATCTTCATTTTTATTGCTTTGAAGCCTTCTTCGAAGATCATTTTTTTACAATCATCGACTAAGTCTTCTTGGCTACGCACTAACCAACCGCAGTCGGTGTTATAGGCGTTAACTTTATTGTGTTTTGAACCGCCAAACAGTTGCCATAACGGCTGATCTGCGGCTTTAGCTTTGAGATCCCAAAGGGCGATGTCGATGGCAGAAATTGCCATTTGCATTAAACCACCGCGACCAACCCAAATATTGGTTGAGCTGCGAGTGAGTTTTCGATGCAAATAACGTACTTCTGTTGGGTCTTCACCGAGTAACATTGGACCGAAAACATCTTCAATAATGGTGGTGATTAACCGGTCGGTAGTGATATCGGCGTGTGTTCCGGTGTGGCCATAGCCGACTAACCCACATTCTGTTTTGATCATGACACCCGGCATTCCCCAATGGGTAATACTGTGAGTTGAGTCACCAATTAGGTCATTAGTGACAGGTACGTGCATGATAAAAGTACTAATTTCTTTTATTTTCATTGTTGTTCCCAGGTGTTGTAAGGTGGTTGAATGCCAATCTAGCAGTGGGAAATGGATTAAACTGTCAAATGATTTACAGATTGTGCCTTGATGGCGCCTTTTACTGATAAATATGAGCTAGATCTCTTTATTTTGTATGATAGATCACGATGGAATATCTAAATTGGTATAACAACTTAAGGGGTTAAGATAACAACCATACATTTTAAGTATTATTTTTCGTGATAATAATGAGAGTGGGACAATAAAAATTTTTATTGGGGTATGGGGTTCAATCTAGAGTAGGTTTAGAATAATTGCGGAAACCCAGCGTTATAGCGGATGAAAAATGTCTAAACGATTACTTTTATTACTGTGTATTTTATTTACGAGCTATCTCCCTCAATCTATGGCTTCTGAAATCGTCAATAATACAGATGATTGGCAGTTGGCAGACATCCCTCCCAAGCTAATTCAAACAAAACAGCCTGAAATTATTTTTGCGATGATTGCTGGAGAAATGCGCGCTGTCGCAGAACTGAACGCAGAACACGGGTTTTACGCTTATTCTCCCTCAGGGGATTATTGTGCGATGCAGTTTGGCAATGACTACGCATTTGTGAAAACGATATCATTTTCTAACAAAAAGCCGCGCTATGTACCTGAAGTAGATAGGCTAAATGACTTACAAAATCCCATTTATGATTATTTAGTCACACACCAAAAAACAGCGGTATACAACTCAACTCAAAGTAATCGTAAGCAAATAGCCTCTTTATGGGAAAACCTGCGTTATCCTGTGTTAGCGCGAATGATTAAAACGGATAAAACAGGTGAAAAAACGGCATGGTTAACCATTCGTATTGGGGATAGGCTAGGCTATGTGCGTTTAGATGATGTTTCGTTGGATAAAGGCATTCCGATTTTAACTTATCACCATATTCTCAAAGACAATGAAAATAAGCATTTTCGTGAAACATCCACCACGACATTGGTGGAAGCATTTCGCGAACAAATGAATTATTTAAAACAAGCGGGCTACCAAACCCTTTCGCTTGCTGATGTGGAAGATTATTTAAATAAATCTGCAAATCTACCGGGTAAGGCTGTTGTGTTGACATTTGACGACGGTTTAAAGTCAGTTTATCGCTATGCATTACCGATTTTAAGGCATAACCGCCAGCAAGCAACGCTGTTTATTATTTCTTCCCGGATTAAAACGCAGCCACAAAAATGGTCAGCGGATGGCTTACAATTTATGAGTAAGCAAGAAATTAAAGATAGCCGAGACGTTTTTAACATCCAATCTCATACTCACTTTTTGCATCGTTTAGATAACCATAACTCACCAATTTTATTTAGCCGGAAAGAACATACCATTATGTTGGACTTTAAACGGTCGATGAAAATTTTGAGTCGCTTCGAACCGGAACAACGCTATTTAGCCTATCCTTTTGGTGGATATAACTCCGCAGCGATGGACGCGGGGGGAAAAGCTGGCTTACATTTAGCACTGACAACCATTCAAGGAAAAGTCAAATTAGGGGATAACCCATTTGCCCTCAAACGTTTGTATGCTTTTCGGACTGACCCATTAGAGAAATTTGCTCAGATGGTTGGAAATAGTGAAAAAAGCGTCATAAATCAAAATATTATTATCGATAGATAATCAATATAGCGAAGTAAGCACTGGGGTGTTTGGCTCAGTGCTCATCCGCTTGCTTACCCTTTCCCATTTCTTTTAAAAACTTCTGTTGGTAAATAAACAATTCTTTCGCGCTAATACAATGATAATCCATCGAAAACTGCTTGGCAGTTTGCTCAATGATTTTAGCAAGGGCAGGGTAATGGCGGTGGTTCCAATTGGGAAATAAATGGTGTGTAAGATGTAAGTTTAATCCACCTAACCAATAAGTTAACCAACGAGGTGTAGTTTGCCAATCATAAGTGGTTGAAAAAGTGTGAGTATAAAAACCATGCGGCATATTGCCTTCTTTGGGGGGCGTATAAAAAGTCGCTTTCGCCCAATGGGTGCCAAGTATCAATACAACAAATATAAGAGAGGCTAACATTTGGCTAAATAAGTAAGTGAGTAGCAAGGTCGCTAAACTGATATCAGTGATAACAAAAGCGGGTATGACTATCGCCACAATCAAATGCAGTAACTTAGCCAATAAAAATGCTCCAATACCACGACGGCCTTGATGGCGCATATGAGGGGCGACGCGCGTCAAATGAAATCTATCCATCCAATCAAAGAACCAAATGAGTGCAGGGAAAGTCATTGCGGCAATTAATGGCCAATACAGATGCTGAGCTCGCATAAACGGGTACCAGCGCTGATAAGGCGTTTGCCGTAAGACAAAATTTTCTTCGATATCTAAATCATAATGGCGAATATTGGTGTGAGCGTGGTGAAAAATAATATGCCTGACGCGCCAGCATTCAGGATCTAAGCCCAACGGAATAGTGACCCAAAAATTGAGCCAATAGTTGGCTTTGGCCTGCTTGAAAATTGCATTATGGGAAGCATCGTGAACGAGATTAATGGCTAATAATAATGCGAAACAGATAAACAGAGGGTAAAAAATAAAAAATGCCCAAGACGTGTTAGCGCATAATGCTATGCCGTAACTGCCTAGGCAGCACAAAATTAAAACTAGACTTTTTAAATAAAAACGTAAGTCAGCGAACCGATGATCAGCACGCTGTTGTAAATAGTGTTTAGCGGCCATGTTCAATGCTTTTTGGAACGCTTGGTCATGGCGGTGTTGGTAGCCTAGTGGCCTTAGCGGCTCAGGGAACATCTCGCACCTGTATGGGTTTTCGGCCTATACCAAGTAACATTAACAAACTATGCAGCCATAGTGCACTGGTAAAAATAACCCAAAACGGGGTTGTCCATTGCCAAATAAATAAAATACAAATTAGTAGCAAGCAAGCGATGAAAAACCAGCTCATCAGGCCAATTTTACGTCCATCTGAAATACCCGATAGCGCTACAGTACCTAAGGATAATAAGATAAATAAAACCACTTGCTGTTGGGTTGTACCTTGATAACCATAACCATAAATATAGACGTAACCAATAACCAAGCTAAATAGGAGAAGTGTTCCCATTACTAATGCGATTTGGTTTACGCGAAATAATGGTGCGGGTTTTGCTTTGGGTTGGCTGCGACGTTTAATGATATGCCAAAAAGGTAAGTTACTGTCAATAAACGGGTTTTCAGAAGCGGGAGCGCCTTTGATACCAAAATGGTGTTCAGTTTCAGGTAACTTGGAAAATGTGCCAAACAGTTTGTCCCAAAAAATAAAACTGCCCCCGAAATTACGATTGGAATAATGCCCTTCTTTCACATGGTGAACTCTATGGTGCTGTGGCGTTACCATAAATTTCTCCAACCAACCCAAACGCGGGATCAGCGCACTGTGGTTAAAGAATTGAATAGTATAGTGCAATATTGAAACGGTGATAAACACCTCTAAGGGAATCCCCATTAGTGCCAGTAGCATAAAGAATGGGATTGATGTCAGTGATGAATACCACGAATTACGCACTCCTAATGATAGGTTATAGTGCTCCCCTTGGTGATGAACCACATGAACGGCCCATAGAACACGGTAGGTATGGTGCAAGCGGTGTAGCCAGTAAAAACCAAAGTCCCAAGCAAAAATCGCAAACACCCACACCAGTGCGGTTGGCCAGTTTTCAACGAGGTTGAATGAGTAGTGGGTCACGACAAAGCCGTAACAAAAAATTTCTAACCCTCTAAATAACCACAACATAATATGGCCAGAGTTCAGGTTGAACACCAATTCTTGCCAGCTAACGGTTCCTTTTTGCGTTTTGGCGATCACTAAACCTTCTGCGACCACGACCGCTAACATGAAAACAATCGGAAAGGTTAATTCATTCATCAGTGTTTCTCTTTAAGACAAATTTCGCTGTGTGAACAATCAGTAATGCACCACAAGCGGTGAGTGCACCAGTAACCACATCAATAACTAAATGGCGCTTTAGCACCAATACCGAGGCACAAATAGTAATCGCCCAAATAACGGCTAAAACCGTGCGAAATTTTTGTTGTGTTGACCATAATGCATTGAGCACGATGAGAGTCAATGAGACATGTAGAGAAGGTAATAAATTTTGTGGGCTATCAATATTAATCAAAGCAGACAAAGCCTGCCCAGATAAGGCCAATAAATCGTAGTCGTGGTACAGCATAGTCGTGGGGTACCACAAATAGACCGCCCCAGAAACCAGAGCACAGAGCTGCATGGCATACATGAGTGAGTAAGCTTTTTTTAGAGGGCTGAGAAAATACCCAAGTGGGATAAACAGAAAAAAGGAGAGATAAAGCCAGATGGCATCGGGTGAAAATGGGACGGCATTATCCAGCTCACTGGGTGATAAAACATGAGCTTGCCCAGTCACTTGCCCGGTATATTGATAAACAATGCCAACGGTTCCCCAACCGAGTAGGCAATAGATAAAGCGAGTGAATAATTCTCTGCCATTCATTTCGCTTCCTTACGGGTTATACGTCGCTTTTTAACGGAGAGTGTCTGTGTAATAGTGGCAGTGGATAATTGCCAATCTAATTGAGAAATATCAACATGTTGGTTTGTAAAATAGCGTGTTAGCTGTTGCTGGCAGCGGGATAGCTCTGTAAGAGAACATTCAGCCTGTAAATATAATGCGTTGCCTTGCTGGGTTAAGCGAAAGTCAGCAGTAACAGGCAAGTGATTCACAATCACCCGCACACAGGGATCTGCAAAAATAGTCACCATTTTGCCGTTATAGCCCGGAAGTTGAAGCAAATCATCACAGCGACCCTCAATACGTTCAATCGCCATTTCAGGAGAGCCACAAGGGCAAGGTGTATTTTTTACCACTAAAACATCATCGAGTTGATAACGTATGATAGGCTGTGTTTTGCGCGTAAAGTCCGTGATAATGGGTGAAAAACGGTCATTATCAAGCCAATTAGGCTCAATATGCACAAAAGTTTCATTTAAATGCATAGTACCATGAGAACAAGTGCAGCCTAAAAACCCTTCCGTTGCTTGGTAGACTTCCCCTACATGGGAAAAACAACCCTGTAATTTTTGTTTGTCATGAGGTTCTAGTACTTCAGCGACGGAAATTACTTTTTGTACATTTAATTGAATTTTCTGCTGGTTGATGGCGTCAGCAATCGTACATAACACTTGGGCTGGCGCAACGATAATTGAAGGCTGATATTGTTCAAGAGCGCTGAGTTGCAGGTCAAAATCCGCGAAAAGGTCATAAAACCGCAGTGAAATCCAACGGTTATTGACACTTTCATACAGGTTATTATTGGCGCGTAAAAACAGAGCAACACGCTCACCATTAAACAGGCCTTGGGGTAACATTTTAGCTAACATACTGCCAGACCAGACATTTTGTTCTTCTGGGCTGACAACGAAAAGGCCTCGACGGCCCGAAGTTCCAGAGGATAGCCCGACACTGTAGCGCCCCACTTTAGGGGCAAAATCCCGAGATTGTTCACTTTTTTGCGCACATTCTAGAAGTGTTTGGCTTAACAGCCCGGCGGTATTCATCTCATCAAAATTATCCATCATGATTTGTTTATTCATTATGGGGAAATTAGATAATGGCTGATTGATATACCGCTGAAAATAGGGGCTTTTCGCTAATACTTTGCGTTTAAAATGCGCTAAACGTTTTTGTTGATAAGCTTCCAGTTCACCACGGTTACGAAACGTCAAATGACGAGCTCGCCAGTAATGCCAAAGCATCGAAAGGATCACAATAAATCCCCTTCGTGGCACAGTTGGATAACCACATTGCGCTTATCAATTTCATGTAATTTATTCAGTGTTTCATAATAAGCCTGCTTATCATCCATAATAATATTGGCAATTGCCATGGGGCCACGCAATTCGCGGTAATTAGTGGGTGACCAAGCAGCATCACCTGCGAGCAATATCCAGCCTGAGTCAGTTAGTACACACAAACCAATATGCCCTGCGGCATGCCCAGGGAGCGGCACAATCAATAACGTCTTCTGCTGATTAACTGCATAGCCTTCGCCTAAAATTTGCAATTCATTTGGTAGCGCCACCTTGGGGAAACCTTCATAAAATACAGTGCGTTGTTCGAAGTCATTTGGTAATAGTCCACTGACAAAGGCATTTTTCAATGCAGCAAACCCAGTCAAAGGGCGTGTTTTAGCCCAGCCATCTCCTGAACAAATAATGGGGATATTAGGGAAGTCACGTAGCCCCGCGATATGGTCACCATGGAAATGAGATAAAATCACACCATTGATATCATTAGGTTTTAGGCCATCATTAGCCAATTGATTGACAAGGGCATCTTTGCTTTCGAAATACACTGGAGTGACTGCTCGATATAGCCGCATAATGCCATGGCGCGTATGATCATAAAAATGAGTGGCATACCCGGTATCAAACAGCCAACGCTGGTGTTCATCCTCTATCAGCCATGCCCTTGCTGGAAATTTACAAGATTTAAAACTGGCGCCTTTTAACGCGACACAGCCCGGATGTGTGCAATAACCCACTTCATATTGATGAATAGTTAGCATGGGTTCTCCTGTTTTTTCAGCCATTTTGCGGTCAAATGAACACCTTGTTGCATACTATATAAAGGATAGTAGCCCAGCTCTTGCTGTGCCTTTTGGTTATCTAATGTCATGGTGAAATAGGCTGCACCGAGGCTATAGCGTGTGAGTAATGGCTCTTTTCCCGTTAAACGGCCAATGACTTCTAATAGACTGGCAATAGCATACAGCAAAGGGTAAGGGGCTGAACGAATTTCGCACTCTAAATTAAGTTCATTAAACAATTGATTTAATGTCTTTTTTAGTGCTTGTGGCTGTTGGTTGGTAATATTGTAAATGGCTCCGTTAGGGAGTGTTTCTTTGAACGTCGCCAGCTGCATGCTGTGAACCACATTTCCCACATAGGTGAGGTCAAAATGGTTATTTCCCCCATTAGGTAACACCAGTTTTCCCTTGCGTGATTTTATTTGGGTGAGCAAACGCGGTAGCAAAACACGATCATGAGGACCAAATAAGCCACGAGGGCGCAAAATAGTATAACGAGTTGCCGGAAATTGACTAACGCATTGCTCGATCATGGTTTCGGCTAAATACTTTGTTCTGGCATATTGGTTAGCGAAATGTTTATTAACCGTGGACTCATGAATATTTTGCTGGTGGGTGAAATTAAAATAAATGGCAGGGGTGGAAATATGGATAAAGCGTGAGATTTTTGCTTCCCCTGCTGCGATAGCCAATATTTGAGTGGCGTGAACATTTGTTTTTTCAAAATCTTGGCGTTTTCCCCAAGGCGAAGAAAGGGCGGCGCAATGCCAAATAGCATCACAACCCGGCATGAGCATTTTCGCTTCTTCAACGGTGAGTTCAGCTAATTCAACAGCAATAAATGTTGCACCTAATTGACTTAGTTGTTCTCCTGCTTGTTGGTTTCGCCCACAAGCGACCACATCAATGCCTCTTTCAAGTAAGTACTCACTAGCATTGCGTCCCAGGCCACTTGTTGCGCCTGTTACCAATATTTTCATGGCACTAATACCATGGCGCACAGCGCTAACCCAGCAGCAGTACCGATTAACATGGCACTGGGTTTTTCATAGAAACGTCCTGTAATAATGGCTTCATGTAATGCAGAAGGGATGGAGGCCGCAACCTGATTCCCTCGATGTTTATAGATATCGACTAATTGTTCCGTTGTTACCCCGACACGTTGGCGCATATGCTCTAAAGAAAGGTGACTCGCTTGGTGTGGGATCACGGTACCAATTTGCTTAAGCTGTAAACCCGATTCACTGAAAACCTGTTGCATAAAATCTTCAATCAAAGAAGACGCGAGGCGAAACAATTTTTTCCCTTGCATGTGGAACAGGAAGTCATCATCGGTCATACCCGAGCGCGGATTGCATCTTGTACCACCTGCGCGAATTTCACAAAAATCAATGCCTGCAGTATGTGTGGTGTGGGTATAAGAAATAATTCCGCTATTTCCATCTCCTTTTTCCACGACAACACAAGCAGCACCGTCCCCAAAAATCAGTGATGACTCTTTATCCCGCCAGTCAATACCGCGCGAGGCGATATCCGCAGAAACAATCACAATGCGTTGATAAGCGCTGGTGGCTAATAGCCCCGCTGCAATCTGTAACGCAGTGATAAAGCTGATACAACTTGAATTGACATCAAAGCAGGCAATTCCTTGGTTTAAATTCGATTGCTCAAGGATATGCGCTGCTGAACACGGTAGCGCTTGCACTGGGATAGCAGAGGCATTAATCAACATATCAATACTGTTTGGTGGGATATGGTTCGCCTGCAATGCATTTTGAATCGCCTGGGCGGCTAAAAGGGCTTGTGAATCGGTATGACTTGCATGGAAGCGATATTCGATACCTGAATGCTTTTCGACAAACCCTTTTGATTTATTTAACTTTTCATCCAACATGGACGAGAGAATTTTATGCTCAGGAAGTGCCACACCAGAAGCGATAATTTTAAGGGGAGTTATTGACTGGTTACCAGACATATCAATATGTGCCTATCTTACGATGATAATGATAATAAATATCAGAGTTCAAATGTTTAATATATAGGAATTACGGAGTTATTCTGATTCACTCTCTCTTGAGAATGCTCCATAAACTTCATCAATTAATTCATGGATGGTGTTTTGCCATAATTTAGGTAATGAAGCCTGCCATACCACATCAATCCGCCATTGGGCATGTTCACAATGTTGAATCGGAATAAAACGTATGTCTTTTGAGCTGATATTTTTTGCACTATAGGGTAAGAGGCTCACACCAACCTCAGCGGCGACGAGTGCAATTAATGTTTGAATATCATTTGCTTCCTGAGAAGGCGTAATTAATAAGCTTTCATATTTTAGGTAGCGCTGAATTTGTTGATGAAGCTTTGAGCCACGTTCTGCGCGTAACAATAATAAAGGAAAATGAGTTAGATATTCCTTAACTGATAATCGAGACGCCGATTTTTGTGCGACGGCTAAAGCAAGTACTTCAAATTTTAATGCTTTGCTCACTAAGCTATCTGTGTTTTTAAATGCAAATTGGCGAGTAAAAGCAATATGCAATTCATGAGTTTGTAGCTGTTTCTCCATTTCGTGAGAAGGCATGTCATCCAGCTGAATTGGAATATCAGGGAGTTTTTCACGCAGCCGTGCAACAAATAAGGACGCTTCGTGAAATGTTGATATGCCAAATCCGACAGTTAGTTTTACAGGAGGTTGTTCTCGAAGAATTGCGGATTGACGTAAAAGCTCAGTAGTGTGAGCAAGCACTTGCTGTGCATAGGGAAATAGTATTTTACCGTGTGGAGTCAATACAGCGCCATGACGTCCACGTTCAAACAGAGTCATCTCTAATTGTTTTTCAAGTAATTGAATTTGTTTCGTTAAGGCTGGCTGGCTAATATATAAACGTGATGAAGCTTCGCGATAATTTTTTGTTTCTGCAAGAATGATAAATGCGCGGAGTAGTCGAGTATCCATGATGGTTAGCCAGTTCCTAATAGTAGAAGACGCCATAGTATTTGTATTATGAATGCTATGGCGTGTCATTGACTTTAGCTATTATGGCTTTTCTTTATGATAAGGGGAATTCTGCTCCGCAAAGCGAACACTACGAATATCGGTTTCATAGCCCAGAGTTTCAGTCATAATGCGGTATAATTCAGGTCTTCTACCTGTAAGCCAACGCCGCCCATTCGAGGTAGGAAGCAAACTAAGGTCAAGATCTGCAATGACCACATCATCCTCAACCAATAAACTCTCTTTGACAATTCGGCCATAGGGGTCTATCACCATTGCATTACCTGTGCGAATTTCATCATCATCTAGGCCAACGCCATTACTAAACAGATAAAAAACGCCATTATCGTGAGCTCTTGAAGGTAACCAGCGCATTAGCCATCCTCGCCCATTTTCACCTTGGCATGCCTCCAATAGTGCTTGGGGGTTCTGTTTTCTATTTTCCCAGAGACTAAGGTTGAGTGGTTTCATTCCATAAGGGCTACTCGAATGAGTTCCACCGGTTTGGTGGGGAGCAAGAATAATATCTGCGCCAAGTAGTGCGTTTATGCGTGGGTTTTCAATTAAGTTATTATCCCAACAAATTAAAATACCAACTTTTACCCCCCATGGTGTATCGAATACCGTGTAACTATCTCCACTATGAATGGTTGGGTGCTCAAACGCATGCAATTTACGGTGAGCATGGTATTGTCCATTTGGCATGCAAGCGACCCAAGTATTGTAGCATTTGCCATCTAACCCTTTTTCAATCAATCCAACACCAATAATCATGTCTAATTCAATCGCACGCTGGCGGATCAATGCTAATGATGGGCTATCGTGCAAGGTTTCACTCAATGCATAAACGGCGTCATCAGGTAGCTTCGGCACGTGCCAATAACCAGTGATACACATTTCAGGTAACACCAGTATTTTCACTTTTTGTTGTGCAGCTTGAGTAATAAAGTCATGGATACGTTCTAAATTATAGGGTTTGTCGCTAGGGCGGTGTTGGAACTGTACAGTTGCAACACGAAGCTGTGATTGTGTTGGCATCATTTTGATCTCCTTGGTTTAAGGAGATCAAACCATGTTGTTCAAACAAAAAATAATGAGTTATTTTCTTATTCAATAACGGTTAGTTATTGAATAAATCTTTAAGAACACTTAAAAATAGTTTTTTTATACGCAAATTAACGTAAAAAGATAGATTTGCATTATATTATACGAAATAAAACCTCACATTAAGCGTGATATTCTTATATTATCTACTTTATTTAAAGAGTGATTGGTTAATTATTCCTCAATAAATACTCTTATTTAGTGAATTAGGTATGCAAGTAGTCCTTATTCTCCGAATTAAAAGCATAAATTTAACCTAAGCTATATGAGCAAAATACAATATTCATATGCCTCCTTCTTGTCGTTTTGACTATTTTCTTGGGAAAAGGCGAGGTAAAACACTTGTTTTACTCGTTTTATTATGCCTGAAGCTATAATTATTATGTTTTATTTTTGTTATATTTCATTTTTATCCTATAAGTTTGCAATATACTTTTGTGATTTGTTACAATTGGAAATAAATGTAACGTATTGTTATTTAAGAGTTATTTTTGTTGTAGACTGTTGGTTTTTACTCAATATGTGGGTTATTGAAGGTTATCAATATTGATATTACTCTTATTACGGATAATTTGTTTTACTTATGAGTAGATCGTGGCCATTAAAAAAAAATCACCATTTTTTATATTCTAAACTCTTATTGCGAGTAAGCAAAAACCTCTGTTAATTTAATTAAAATAAATAATAAAAATAAAAAAACCATTGGCAGTTGTTTTTTTGAAGCAAACATTAAAAATGTAAAAAATAAATTAATATATAAAAAATAAGTATATAAAAATACTTAGTAATCAATGAATACCATAATAAATTTATGATAAATGTCTTAGTTATATTATAAATTAAATCCTCGCCATATTTTTGTTTATTACAACTGTTAATGGTAATAAATTATTTTTCTTTAAAATCAATTTGTTATGTTATATTTAATCATTTTCATTAAAATAGTAACTAATAAGAATAATGTGTTTTTTATCCTATAAGATAATTAAAACTAAAATAATGAAATATTGATAGGTTTCAATGGCTTTAATTTATTCGATTGATCGTTATAAACAGTTTTACTTTTATATATTGAAAACTATAATTAACTCAAATTTCGTGTTTTAATTGGTTTGTTCTACTTTGATTTGGTTATATAAGCAGTGCTGTTCATTATGTTAAAGGTTTTGATCTGTAATATAATTTAGCCATTTAATATTTTAGGTTATTTTGGGCTATTGTTGATGATAAATGTAAATCGGATAGTAGGTAGAGAGATTAGAAAAAGAAGAAAGCACTTAGGGCTTTCTGGTATTGAATTAGCGAATCTTGTTGGTGTAAGTCAGCAACAAATTTCACGCTATGAAAGAGGTGAGTGCAATATCAATATTGAAAATTTGCACGTGCTTGCTAATGCGTTAGAAACTGAAATGATTTGTTTTTTTATCGATGATGTTTTTATCAATAAAGAAAATAATTAATTTAAAATATTAAGAATAATCTAATTATAAATCGAAATTAATAAGATAATTATAAATAATATGTTTTAAAATTAATAAAACATCTAATCTAATAAAGATATAGCGTTTTTATTTTTCTTAATAAAAACCTAATCTTTATGTTTTTTATCATTAAATTCTCAGCAAATAGATATCAACTTAATAATTTATTGATTATTAGGTGATTGGTACGTATGTCGTCTTTTTATAGGAAAATATAAATGAAATTAACTAAAATTGCATTAGCTACAATTATCGCTTCTTCATTCGGTATTGCAAACGCAGCACCTGTAGATCAAGGAAGTGGTATCATCAATTTTACTGGTAAAGTTATTAATGCACCTTGCTCAATCCCAGGTGACGGTACAATTAACGTTGACCTTGGCCAAGTTGCAAATAAAGTATTAGAAACTGGTAACAAATATAGCCAAAGCGTTCAATACAATATCCAGTTAGAAAACTGTGATTTAGGTGAAGTTAAAGATTCTAGCGATGTAGTTGTCTTCCCTGCAGTTAGCAAAGTTAAAGTAACTTTCACGGGTACTCCAGATACTACAGCTAAAGAATTACTGGCAAACACTGGTACTTCTAAAGGTGTTGGTGTTCGTTTAATCAACGCTGATGGTGCAACAATGAAAGTTGGTGACACCAGTGTTGAGCTGCCATTAGCGGATGGTCCAAATAAATTAGCATTCAGTGCACGTGTTGAAGCAAATGGTAGTAAAGTTGAAACTGGTAGCATCATTTCTCAAGCAACTTATGCTTTAAACTACCTGTAATTTTTTATTTAAAATAACAGGCATATATTTGCCTGTTATTTTCCTTTCTTAGCTTTTATTTTTTGACAGGGAACATCATGTCTCTATTGCCTCAGTTTGAAATAAATAAAATATTATTTTCGATTGCGTTGGCATTTTCCGTTTCGGGAATATCAAATGCAGTGGAATTTAATATGAATATTATTGATGCTAAGGACAGAGATAATATTGATTTGAGTCAATTTTCAAACCCTGACTTTATTCCTGCAGGCGAATATCTAACGGATATTACATTAAATGGTAGAAAACTATCAGGGCAGTATTTAATTAAGTTCATTGAAGAGAGTAAAGATACTTCAACACTCTGTGTTACACCAGAGATGGTAAATATTTTTGCATTAAAAAAGAAGATAAAGGAAGAGCTTCTGCAAAATAATAATGGCCAGTGTGTTGAACTATCTAAAAATTTAGATATTAGTTATCGCTTTGATAAAGCGAATCAAAATATCTTATTTTCTATTCCTCAAGCTTGGCTTGAATACGATGATCCGTATTGGGTTCCACCTTCCCAATGGGAAAATGGGATTATGGGAGCATTTCTCGACTATAACCTGTTTGCTAATTATTCTGCGCCTAAAAATAACAGTGAAACATTCAGTGGTAGTAGTAACGGTACCGCTGGCGTTAACTTAGGTGCTTGGCGTTTCCGTGCGGACTATCAATATCAATATAATCGTTCTCAAGGTAAAACGAATGAACGGTTTGATTGGACTCAGTTATATGCCTTTCGTGCCTTACCTCAAATGGGGACAAAGGTTTTACTTGGTGAGTCTTATTTGAAGACTGATTTATTTGATAGTTTTCGCTTTATAGGGGCGTCTATTTTTAGTGATAATCGGATGCTTCCACCTTCACTACGTGGTTATGCGCCTCAGGTTACGGGTATCGCTAAAACAAATGCGATGGTGATTATTTCACAGAATGGGCGTGTGATTAAGCAAGTTAAAGTCGCTCCCGGGCCATTTAATGTTCAAGATATTACTGAAGCAGTACAAGGTACTTTAGATGTCACCATTGAGGAAGAAGACGGTTCAAAAACCACTTATCAAGTAACAGCAGCATCGTTGCCGTTTTTAACGCGTCAGGGGCAGCTGCTTTATAAATTTACCATGGGGCAATCTGACCCATTTGGCCGCTCACAGAAAATTGACCCTAAATTTATTGTCGGGGAAGTCTCCTATGGTTTATTTGGTAACACATCAATTTTCGGCGGGTTAATTGCCACGGTCGATAATAACAATTATCAAGCGATGAACTTGGGAATAGGGCAAAACATGAATATGTTTGGTGCTATTTCCCTTGATATTACTCGTACCCATGCAAATTTAGATAATTTTGGCTCTTATTCAGGTAACAGCTACCGTTTAAATTATTCTAAACGTTTTGAATCTACCAATTCGCAGGTGACATTTGCAGGCTATAAGTTTTCTGAAAAAGAATTCTTAACAATGCCTCAATACATTGATGTAGCTAATGGTGTGCTTGATTTTAGGCGTGACAAAAACGTCTATACCGCGTCTTTTAATCAATACATTAGCCCATTGGATTTAACGGTTTATTTTAATGCCTCTCATCGTCAATTTTGGAATAGCGAATCGACAACAAACTTTGGGATGAGCTTTAGTAAGTTATTCAGTATTGGGCAAATTAAAAATATTTCCGGCACATTATCTCTTAATAAAATTAAATATGAAGAGACGGATGATAACCAAATTTATCTGTCTTTCTCCGTGCCACTCGAAAACGGGGCTTCAGTGAGTTATGACGCCCAATATGCAGATAGTGACCATAGCTTTGGCCAGTCAGTGGGTTATTACAGTGCAAATGAGAATAACAACTACTGGAGTATGCGTGTGGGCGGTGACCAGCACAAACTTGGGCGTGCAGAACCAAATATCAGTGGTAGTTATCAATATTCATCGCCTTATGGCGTGTTAAATGTTAATGCGACAGAAAATGTGAATTCATATCGCGCTGTCGGCGGTAGTTGGTATGGCTCCATGACTGCAACAAAATACGGTGCGGCCATGCACCGTAACGGGACTAACAACGAACCTCGGGTAATGATTGATAGTGATAATGTCGCAGGAATTTCTATTGATAATGGAGAATCTGTCACGAACCGATTTGGTATTGGTGTTGCGACAAGTTTAAATAGTTTTTCTAATTCAGATGTTTACATTGATATGAATACATTACCTGATGATGTGGATGTCAATGACAACATTATTGGTAAAACATTGACTGAGGGCTCAATTGGTTATCAGAGAATAAAAGCGAACCAAGGAAAACGTATTCTAGCAATTATCCGTTTGAATAATGGAAATTATCCACCGCTTGGTACCAGTGTGATTGAAGTAGGCACAGGAAGAGAAGTCGGAATTATTGCAGATAGTGGCGTTGCTTATTTAACGGGTGTGGTTCCAGAAGAAAGCTACATAGTGAAATGGGCCGCTGGCGCAAACCAATGTAGTTTGAATTTACCTAATATTGCCGAAAAAAATCAGGGTAAAGTCCTGATCCCTTGCCAATAAAGGAATGATGTATGAGTAAAAAGTATGTAGTAGCTTTAGGATTTTCATTAGTTTTTGTCGGCATGCAAGTTGCGTCTGCTGCGATTAATATCGACCGTACACGGATTATTTTTCCAGGCAAAGATAAATCAATGAGTTTGGTTATTAACAACCAAAGTAAAACAATGCCCTACTTAGCTCAATCTTGGATGGAAGACGAAAAAGGGAATAAGATTTCTGAACCTTTTACCGTTTTACCTCCAATGCAACGTGTCGAACCGAATGCTAAAAACCAGATAAAAATTATTAAAACGGAGGGAATTGACGCTCTTCCACAAGATAGAGAATCGCTGTTCTATTTAAATGTGCGCGAAATTCCCCCTGTTGCAGATAAGGAAAATGTTGTCCAGATTGCGATTCAAAGTCGTCTAAAAATGTTTTATCGTCCACCTCAAATCGAAAATAATAGCGACAAAGTATGGGCTAAAGAGCTGAAATATACACATACAGGTGGGCAATTATTAATTGAAAATCCAACTAAATATTACGTGACTCTTGGTTACCTGAGTAATACCAACCAGAAAAACTTTCCTGGTTTTGAAAGTGTCATGATAGCCCCGTTTTCTAAAGAAAGTGTCCCCGTGCCATCAAGCAGTTTTAATCAGTTATATACCGGGTATATGGATGATTACGGTGGTATGAAAATGTTGACTTACCAATGCGCTGCATCAACCTGCCAGTTGTCAAAAGAGAGCCAATAGGATTTTAGATATGAGAAATTGCTACTTTTCAATATGTCTTTTTATGCTATCGCTATGCACCAGCCAAGCTTATGCAGATAGTAGCATGATGAGAGGTGATCTTAATTTTACGGGAAATGTGGTGGCATTACCTTGTAAGATTTCATTTTACTCGATAGATCAAAATATTGAATTAGGGCCAATATCTCTGAATTACTTTAATGAAATTGGGGACAGAAGCCCTAAGCACGAAATCAAATTGAAATTTGATGACTGCGTTTTCCCAAAACGTGATCGCGATGATAGAGATCCGGTTGTCCGGATCATGTTTATTTCAGAGCCAACTGAAAGTACAGACCGCAATTTATTCGGTGGTAAAACCATTCTAAATGGCTATGGCATTCGTTTGATGGATAAAGATGGCAATATTGTTCCTAATGGAGAATACCGCAGTTATCCCATCTATTTTGATGATAACCAGCAAATTACGATTTATTCCATGCTAGAGAGCTATCTGCCAAGAAATGAATTAACAGTGGGTAATATTAAAACGCAAATTACCTTAAATATTACTTACATATAAGGTGTATAAATCATGATACACACGTTTATTCAAAAATATGGTTTTTATATTTTATTTCTGTTCGTTTTTATTAGCCCAAAAACATTTGCTTTAGATTGTGTTGAAGCTGGGACTGGAGTCGTCATTAAACCTGCGGTACCGGTTGGGCAATTAGCGATTCCTTCAGATACACCTGCGGGAACGGTTATTTGGCAATCTGACCCATTAACAGTCACTGTTTATTGCGATAACGTACTCGGTAATATGGTTGACGTTGTTCATATGTATTTTAATCCGACATCACAAAAATTAGGGACAGGGTTGCTACTTGGTGCTAACTATCAAGGTGAACAACTTGAGCGTGATAAACAAAAAGTCAGCTTAGGAACACCGCCAATTAGTGGCAAGCAAAGCGTTACTGTGACTGTCACATTTACTTTATATATTAAGGTAACAGGTACGGTCCCGCCGTCTGGGAATTATGAAGGTGATAACCAATTTACGGTTTTCCAATTTGATGGGAGCGGGGGGATCAATACGACACCGGGAGCGAAAAACTTACGCTATTCGATATCTGGGTTACGAGGGATTCGTTTCTTAAAATGTGGTGCGGATATTAAAGTTTTCCCAGAATCACAGCAAATTGATTTTGGCCAGTTAATGATCACAGAATTGAATCAAGGAAAAGAATTTAAAAAGGATTTTCAAGTTCAAGCAGTGAAAAGAGGTTGTCTTGATAACTTCTCGATGAATATCAATTTTGAAACAACCGATCCATTAAATGGCGAATATGCGATTGATTTGAAAAATGGAACCAATTTGACAATTATGGATGATAAAAGTAATCAGATAAAATTCAATTACTTCCAATTTTTCGGCAGTTTACCACAAGGAAGCACATCAGTAACGCGTGATTATAGTGCAACCATTAAAAAGGCGGGAACGGTGAAAACGGGAGGATTTAACGCCTCAACCATTGTTCGAATTAACTATTATTGATGTTAGTTATGCATTGATGTGAGTGATAATAAAAGAGCGGGTTTTTGGCCTGCTCTTTTACTATGTAACTGTATGACTATGTAACATAATCATACAGGCTAACGAAAGTTAGCGCATTCCATTGCGCTAGAGTGGCAAATATTACTTAACGCATTTACTGCAAGTCTCATTTTGGACTTGTTCAAAGAAGTTATTGCCCTTGTCATCAACGAGAATGAATGCTGGCAGCCCTTCAACTTCCATTTTCCAAATTGCTTCCATGCCTAATTCTGGGTACTCAAGGCAATTTAAGCTTTTCACATATTCTTGCGCCAGTATTGCTGCTGAACCACCAATACTACCTAAGTAGAAACCGCCGTGTTTCTTACATGCATCGGTTACCGCTTGAGTTCGGTTGCCTTTCGCCAACATTATCATGCTACCACCGTGGGATTGGAACAGGTCAACGTAGGGGTCCATTCGGTTACCCGTTGTTGGGCCTAAAGAACCAGAAACCATATCTTCCGGTTTTTTGGCTGGCCCTGCGTAATAGACCATGTGGTCTTTAAAGTATTGTGGTAATTCTTCGCCGTTATCTAAACGTTCTTTAAGCTTGGTATGCGCAATATCTCGAGCGATGATCAGTGGGCCACTGAGGGAAACACGGGTCGATACAGGGTGTTTACTTAGCTCAGCCAAAATATCTTTCATTGGACGGTTGAGGTCGATATGCACCACTTTTCCTTCAGCTTGGTGACGCATAGATTCAGGAATGTATTGGGCTGGGTTATGCTCCATTTTTTCAAGCCATAAACCGCTTTTGGTGATTTTAGCCTTAATATTTCGGTCAGCCGAGCAAGAAATGGCTAAACCGATTGGGCAAGAGGCGCCATGACGAGGTAAACGAATAACACGCACATCGTGAGCAAAATATTTACCACCAAATTGGGCGCCAAAGCCAAGATGACGTGACGCTTCTAATAACTCATTTTCTAGCTCAATATCACGGAAAGCTCGGCCATATTCATTACCCGTGGTTGGCAGATTGTCGTAGTATTTCGCTGAGGCGAGTTTGGCTGTTTTCAGTGTTGTTTCCGCAGAGGTGCCACCGATAACGAAAGCAATATGATAAGGTGGACAAGCTGTTGTTCCTAAATTTCTCATTTTTTCAATTAAGAAATTTTTTAACTTAGCTGGTGTTAAGGTTGCTTTTGTTTCTTGATAAAGTGCTGATTTATTTGCAGAACCGCCGCCTTTATTGACAAACAGGAAGTGATACTCATCACCTGTGGTCGCAAAAATGTCAAACTGTGCTGGCAGGTTTGTACCTGTATTGACTTCATTAAACATATCTAGCGGTGCATTTTGCGAAAAACGCAGGTTTTCGTGTTGGAAGACGTTGTAAATCCCTCGTGACAGGTACTCTTCGTCATCACAGTCTGTCCAAACTTGTTGGCCTTTTTTCCCAACAACCGCAACGGTGCCGGTATCTTGGCAGTTTGGCAAAATACCTTTTGCAGAAATTTCAGCATTGCGAAGTAATTGCAATGCCACATATTTGTCGTTTTCGCTGGCTTCTGGGTCTTGTAAGATAGCAGCGACTTGTTTTTGGTGCGCAGCCCTTAAAAAAAACTGGGATTCATAAATTGCGTGTTCTGCAAGGAGGGTTAATGCTTCAGGTTCAATCTTTAAAATTTGCTTGCCTGCAAATTGTTCTACAGAAACATATTTATCAGAGACTTGGAAATACTCGGTTTTATCCTCAGATAATGGATAAGGTTCTTGGTAAAAAAACGCTTTATTGGCCATTTTGCTCACTCACATATTAATTTCAGTGGAATTTCCAAAAATAATCACCCGTAGGTTTATGCTTATTCTTTAATTGGTTTAACTCGAAAGATACAAAGTAAAATTTATAGGTGTAATAATGAAACAAAAATTACAAAATAAGTCACTAAAAGTTACAGTTTAGCTTGAAATTATATCAATTTGATTATTATATTCAAAGGGATGCAAAGGATAATATGATGTTGGTTAAATTTATTGAGATAAAAAACAAGGATTAATAAAAATTAGATTTAAATCACATAATAATATTATTAACTACGACTTTAATTATTTGTTATAGATGTTGCCAGTTATTAGCTTTTTTCATGTGTAATCACGATATATATCTAGCAGATATAATCATCATAAAAACTTGAATTAAAGCTTATATCATTCAATATATGAATTAAAAATTTAAAATTAATAAAAACTATTAATTCCATAATTATTATTATTTTTATTATGAATCATTTTAACTCTATGAATTTCATTGAATTTGACTTAAGTTTTGCCTTCCGATTTTTCATGTAAATCTATAGATATAGACAGACTGATTCTATAGATCGCTATGTCGCTTATTTTTCTAAAAAATCTGTTTTATTTATTGATAATTCATAATGAAAGGCAAACGAAGTTGTGAAAATGGCTTTCAATTTGCAAAAACAGTGTTTATCATGCATGCCTTATGAAGTTTAAATGGCGCTACTGGTTTTGGGCTTTGCTGGGGAAAATTAGTTACTCATGTTACTTAAGTCGACAGAGTAAACCTCCGACAAGCTTATACAGTCTTTAACGGTGGCGGTTCTATCTGCATTATTCCTAGGGATAGAGTGTATAATAAATGACTGAGACAACTTCTCTGACACCACTCATTGAATTAAAATCTTTAAGTAAAGGTTTTGATGGCAAACAAATTATTTCTGAGCTTGACTTAACCATTCAGAACGGTGAGTTTTTGACCATTCTGGGGCCTTCTGGTTGCGGTAAAACGACGGTTTTACGTCTTATTGCTGGGCTGGAAGATGTCGATGATGGTCAAATTATTCTTGATGGTCAAGATATTACGGATATTCCAGCGGAAAACCGCTTTGTAAATACCGTATTCCAAAGCTACGCTTTATTTCCTCATATGACAGTCTTCGACAACGTGGCATTTGGCCTACGCATGCAAAAAACGCCTGCGGCTGAAATCCAAAAACGTGTCGATCAAGCCTTACGTATGGTGCAGCTAGAAGATTTTGCTGAGCGTAGACCCAACCAACTGTCTGGTGGTCAACAACAGCGTGTGGCGATAGCCCGTGCGGTAGTGAATCGCCCGAAAGTCCTATTACTGGATGAATCATTGTCTGCGCTTGATTACAAACTGCGCAAACAAATGCAAAATGAGCTAAAAGCGCTTCAACGAAAACTGGGGATCACGTTTATTTTTGTGACTCACGATCAAGAAGAAGCCTTAGCCATGTCTGATCGAATCATTGTGATGCGTGAAGGGAAAATTGAGCAAGACGGAACACCTCGTGAAATCTATGAGGAACCAAAAAACCTGTTTGTTGCTCAATTTATTGGTGAAATTAATATTTTTGATGCGAAAGTATTGTATCGCATTGATGATAAACGTATTCGTGCCAATGTTGAAGGCCACGAATGCGATATTTTTACCGAACTCTCTGTCAAAGAAGGGCAGCACGTTAGTGTGTTATTACGTCCTGAAGACTTACGTGTTGAAGAGGTGAATGATGCAGATAACTATCCGGGGCTGATTGGCTACGTTCGTGAGCGTAACTATAAAGGCATGACGTTAGATTCAGTGGTTGAAATGGAAGATGGCAAAATTGTCATGGTAAGCGAATTCTTCAATGAAGATGACCCCGATGTCGACCACTCCCTTAACCAAAAAGTTGCTGTAACTTGGGTTGAAAGTTGGGAGGTAGTTCTGGATGATCATTCGTAAGCATAAAATTTTGCAGAACGTTATTATCACCGGGGTGGTCGCCTGGCTGCTGCTGTTCGTCTTTTTGCCTAATATTATGATTATTGGCACTAGCTTTTTGACGCGCAGTGACACCAACTTAGTTGACTTAGTTTTTACATGGGATAACTACATTCGCTTGTCTGACCCGATGTATGCAGAGGTCATGTTGCACTCGCTCAATATGGCGGTGATAGCAACCTTTTTCTGTTTGGTTATCGGCTATCCATTTGCCTTTATATTGGCAAGGTTACCGAAACGGATACAACCGTTGATGCTATTTTTGTTAATTGTGCCATTTTGGACCAATTCATTGATTCGTATTTACGGGTTAAAAGTTTTTCTTAGTACCAAAGGGTACTTAAATGACTTTTTACTGTGGGTTGGTGTTATCGATAAACCATTGAAAATTATGTATACACCTGAGGCCGTAATATTAGGCCTTATCTATATATTGTTGCCGTTTATGGTGATGCCACTGTATTCAAGTATTGAAAAGTTGGATAAGTCATATATAGAAGCTGCAAAGGATCTCGGAGCGAATAAATTTCAACGGTTTGTAAAAATCATCATTCCTTTAACGATGCCAGGAATTATTGCAGGTTGCTTGCTGGTTTTATTACCTGCAATGGGGCTGTTCTATGTGGCGGATTTAATGGGTGGTGCGAAAAATCTACTGATTGGTAACGTGATTAAGAGCCAGTTCTTAAATATTCGTGATTGGCCATTCGGGGCAGCAACAAGCATTTTCCTCACGGCGATGATGGGATTATTGCTGTATGTGTATTACCGAGCAGCTAAGCTTCTGAATAAAAAGGCATATGAAGAATGATCGGACGTACTCTGCGTGGTGGCTTTATGGCCATCATCTACGCTTATCTTTATATTCCAATCATCATTTTGATTGTTAATTCCTTTAATGAATCGCGTTTTGGTATTCAGTGGCAAGGGTTTTCAACCAAATGGTATGAGCTACTAAGTAATAACGATAGCTTATTAGAAGCCGCAGGGCATTCATTAACCATGGCTGTTTTGTCTGCGACCTTCGCAACAGCTATTGGTACACTAACGGCTGTCGCATTATTTCGCTATCGTTTTAGAGGAAAACCTTTCGTCGGTGGTATGTTATTTGTGGTAATGATGTCCCCTGATATCGTTATGGCGATTTCATTATTGGTTCTATTTATGATCCTTGGGGTCTCGTTAGGTTTTTGGTCATTGCTTTTTTCCCATATTACATTCTGTTTACCCTTTGTGGTGGTGACGGTGTATGCAAGGTTAAAGGATTTTGATGTAAAAATGCTAGAAGCGGCACGTGACCTTGGTGCGGGTGAGTTTACTATTTTAAGAAAAATCATTTTGCCATTAGCGCTACCCGCGGTTGTGGCAGGATGGTTACTGAGCTTTACATTGTCGATGGACGATGTGGTGGTTTCGTCATTTGTCACGGGGCCAAGCTATGAAATTTTGCCACTGAAAATATATTCAATGGTAAAAGTTGGGGTTTCCCCAGAAGTAAATGCTTTGGCGACAGTGTTGTTGATTATGTCCTTGCTACTTGTTTGTTTAAGTCAATGGGTGATGCGGGATAAATACTCGAAAAAAGCGAGATCATAAACGATTGGTAGCGCTGGTTTTTCTATAACAGCGCCTTTTTGATGCCATGCGGCGAGAGGGTGGGCTTCATTTAGCCTATAAGATATATGCCCTAAATAACTCAAGTGGTTACTTGATGTATATAGGGATAAAAAACACTTTGTTGAGGGAAACTCAGTAATGAAAAAATGGTCCTATCTACTGGCAGCAGGGTTAATGGCTGCAAGTATTGGCACGGCAACTGCCGCTGACGATAACAAAGACGTACTGTATTTCTATAACTGGACAGAATATGTTCCCCCCGGTTTATTAGAGCAATTCACCAAAGAAACTGGCATCAAGGTGATTTACTCCACCTATGAATCAAACGAAAGTATGTATACCAAGTTAAAGACCTATAAAGAAGGGGCTTATGACTTGGTGGTACCTTCGACTTATTTTATTGCCAAAATGAGTAAAGAAGGGATGCTACAAAAAATTGATCAAAGCAAACTGACCAATTTTAAAAATCTTGATCCAAACTTAATTCATAAAGAATTTGACCCGAATAATGATTATTCTGTACCTTATATTTGGGGAGCTACGGGGATTGGTATTAACGGTGAAGCGGTTGACCCACAATCTATCACCTCATGGGCAGATTTTTGGAAGCCTGAATATAAAAATAGCCTGCTGATGATGGATGATGCACGGGAAGTTTTCCAAGTCGCGCTCACCAAATTAGGCTATTCAGGTAATACTACTGACCCGAAACAAATTGAAGAAGCTTATAAAGAGCTACAAAAACTACGTCCAAATATTTTAGCCTTTAACTCTGATAACCCAGCGACACCATTTATTGAAGGTGAAGTGGATGTCGGTATGTTATGGAATGGCTCTGCGTTCGTTGCACGGCAAGCAGGCTTACCAATTGAAGTGGTATGGCCAAAAGAAGGCGGAATTTTTTGGATGGATAGCTTAGCGATTCCCGCCAATGCAAAAAATGTGGAAGGGGCTCATAAGCTAATTAATTTCTTATTGCGTCCAGAAATTGCGGCTCAAGTGGCTGAATCTATTGGTTACCCAACACCAAATTTAGCCGCTAAAAAATTATTACCTGCTGAGATTGCCAATGACCCATCACTTTATCCAAGTGAAGAAGTTCTGCAAAAAGGCGAATGGCAAAGCGACGTGGGGAATACCAATATCCTGTATGAAGAGTATTTCCAAAAGCTCAAAGCAGGGCGTTAATTGCTGTTTTAGTAGTAAGCCAAATAGTGTTTGAAGATAAAACAAAGGCATCACAATCGTGATGCCTTGAGGTTGTTGACAAAGCGCGATAAAAGCGTGGTTTTTCCCGCTTTGTGTTATCAGCTGAAAATCAATAAATTGATTTTCCTAATTTATTTTCAAAACCTATTAGACTTACTGCCAAACATAATAGGTTTGGCAGCAGTCTGAAAGCATCACAATCGTGATGCTTTTTTAATGGCTAATGTTTGGCATTATGGCCAACAAATTTCACAAAGGTATCTACCCACGGTTGTAGGAAATCTTTACTTTTTGGTGAGATGTTACCTTGTTCATCGACCATACCGTCATACCATTTTAGGAAACACTCAGGCTGGTTCATGGTCGGCATATTTAAAAATGCCAGGCTGTTGCGTAAGTGCTGTTGGGCAATTGCTGTGCTGATATTACCAATAGAAACACCTAAAACGCCTGCTGGAATACCATCCCACGAGTTATCTCCCCATGGACGAGAACCTTGGTCTATTGCATTTTTCAATACGCCAGGCATTGAACGGTTATATTCAGGGGTGGCAAAAATAATGCCATCACAAGCTTTAATTTGAGATTTAAAATTGGCCACAACTGAGGGCACATTTTGGTCTGCATCTTGGTTGTAGAGAGGTAGTTCACCAATATTGATAAAGTTAAACGTGAAATTCGCGGGGAATAATTTAGTTATGGCTTTAGCGACAACTAAATTGTAAGAATCAGCACGTAAGCTACCAACAATAACGCCAATATTGTATTGATTTGACATGATAAAACCTCTTTCACGGATAGTTAATTAGGAATATTGCAAACCGATATTACTTCTTCAGAATTTTATTTCGTTGTTATCATTAAACATCATAATCTGAATGTGTGCAAAACTAAGTTAAATTAATTAAGTCAATGAGCATCAAAAAAAATTGATATTTTAAAATTAACTATGGGGATACAACAGCTCATAATTCGATATTGTGAGTCCTCTTCCACTATTTAGATTTACCCATGAACAAATCAGGGTTACTTGATTTTAGTCAAAATGAAACATACCGACTGGTCGGTATCATTCATCGCATGAACAAATCCGCGCAGCATAGAAAAAAAGACCCAATCAAGCTTCAAGTGGAGCTACTGAAAGCTGCTCGTATTATTGCGGGTAGAGAAGGGATTTCTTCGTTGTCTCTCAATGCAGTAGCAAGAGAAGCGGGTGTCAGTAAAGGTGGATTGATGCACCATTTTCCCTCGAAGCAAGAGCTTATTCATGCCCTTTTCCTTCAATTGCTGGAAATTATGGATGAGCGGATAAATATCATTATGGAGAATGACCAAAACACTTATGGACGCTTTTCTCGTGCGTATTTGCACTACATCGGTGAGTTAAAAGAGTCTGATGAAAGTTTTCAACTTGCCTTACTGTCCTTAGCGATGCCAACTGAGCCTGTATTACGCCAGTGTTGGCGAGATTGGGTAGCCAACCATTTAGGGAAGGGCGATGAGTTTGATAACAGTTATTTAGGGGCGTTAGTACGTTATGCGGCTGATGGGTTATGGCTTTCGTCATTGACTGAGGGAGAAACATTATCACAGCAAGAACGTGATGCGATTGTTAGTCGGCTAACGGCAATATCATTTGAAAAAATTCCATAAGTAAAAACAGTACATAAGTAAAAATAGTAATAATAACGGTAGTGCAATTTTATTCATAAAATAAGCACATGAGGCGACAGTGAAATATAAAATCAATGCTTTCATTCTATATGATGCAGTTGATGGCACTTTATCTTTAAAAGAAGATGAGGTGGATACACAGCTGTCGATAACTGCCAATGCATTATTATTTTATTTTATTCAACACAGAGGCGTTGTTTCTCGAGATGAGGTATTAAAAGCGGTATGGGATGATAATGGATTAGTTTCATCGAACAGTAATTTAAACCAATACCTAAGTATATTAAGAAAAGCATTTCGCCCATATGGTATTGAAAATATTATTGTGACAGTTGCTCGTGGGCGATTAGAATTTAATTCCGATGTTTCCCTTGAATTAATTGATGATATTAAAATTCCTCAAACTGAATTAATAACTAGCTTAAGTGAAATAGAAGCAGCAGCGGTTGTTTTATCTCCAATTCCCAAACCCATTTCTGTCCCTAAAGATCCCCAAAGAATAGAATCAACATTGACGCCAGAAAAAAAAGAAATTTGTTGGTATCTCGCTAGTGGTGCTTTTTTATTGTGTTCTGTTTTACTCGCGACGATGGCTTATTTATCAAACCAACCGTCAGTGCCGATTAACATGACGGTACTTGAGCATACTAATTGTGATGTGTTATCGAATGAAAAAATGATCAATAACACCGTAGCACTAAACTATGTACAAAACTTTGATAAAGTAAGAGATAACTTAAATCTAGAATGTGTTGAGAAAGAACGATTTGTTTTTTTCTATGGCGATAAACTGCAAACAAATGGACTGGGGCGAGTGTTCCTAGCGCATTGCGCAGTCAATGAAGACAATCCCTTTAGCTATTGCGATAATTACTTTTACTATTCTTGGAAACCATCATGAAGATATCAGGAAAAGTATTATGCTTACTGAGCTTTTTACTATTTATTATTGTAGTGATTTACACTCAATCGGTTTTATTTTCAAATAAACAAGATGGTTTAATGGTGTGTTCCACGAAAGGCATCATGCGTTTTGAAAACATGAAAGATGAAAACGTTAATGGCAATATTCACTTCAATTTTGGCGCGAATGGAAAAGGATCAATTGTAGTAGAAGGTTATACCGACTCTAAAGCGGGATGGTTGTATTTACAACGCTATGTGAAATTTAACTATACGACAAAGCGCATTTCGCCTTCTGAACGACACTATAATATTAGCCAATGGGAAGCGAGTGCTTCTTCTATTGATGAATCTCCCGATGTAATATTTGATTACTTTATGCGAGAAATGTCAGATAGCCATGACGGTTTGTTTCTTAATGCGCAAAAGCTCAATGACAAAGCCTTATTACTAAGCTCAATCAATTCCCCTCTTTATATTTGTACACTCAAGCCGGGCAGTAAGTTTGATTAATCGCAGGATGATTAAAAGGCGAGACGAGGTATTTTATTGATCCCTTCCTGAGTTATCTAGGCTATTTACCTTCCTCCATGAACTTAAATTATTGTGACACGATACAGCTTTAGCCGCCTTGTATATTTGCACGATACATCAAATTGTACTACGACTGACTGCGCTAATTTACTCTTGTCACCTAGATGTGTGTTACATTTTTTACCGTCATTAGCCCAACCGCATTTATGTGCTTTATTCTGATATCCTGCAACAGAGAATCAACTATTCTATCAACAACGGCTTAGCAAAGCTTATAAG
Source organism: Providencia sp. PROV223 (assembly GCF_028479245.1). Lineage (NCBI taxonomy): Bacteria > Pseudomonadati > Pseudomonadota > Gammaproteobacteria > Enterobacterales > Morganellaceae > Providencia > Providencia sp. PROV223. The sequence continues at coordinate 71,190 of NZ_JAMPNG010000002.1, read as the reverse complement.
CAGGTGAGCCGCCCCACAGTTATTACTCTCTAAATTACCCCCACTTATCAGCTCGATAATATCTTGTTAACAATTCCATTGATTAACATCAATTCCGTTTTTTATCCATTTTCACTCTCCAGATAGATACGTGAATTTTTACTTTTTTTAGTATGGTTATATGAATTGACTACTAAATTACTCTAATTTTTAGAGTAAAAAACTAATTATGATGAATATGTGGATTTATATTTTGTTTTTATTTTTCAGCTCTATAGTGAGTTTGAAGCCAAAGGCTGCGTTCAATAAATCACCGCGCAGACACCATTGGCGTAAATGATTACCCAGATTCTTCAAGGGACATGTACTCGGACACATCAACTTGAAGCATCAGCGGTAAAGAAAAACAAAGAAGGCTTTTCGGAGGAAACAACAATGGGTGATGCATTAGGTCTTATTGAAACTAAAGGTCTGGTGGCTTGTATTGAAGCGGCGGATGCCATGTGCAAAGCGGCGAATGTTGAGCTAATTGGCTATGAAAATGTCGGTTCAGGCCTCGTGACTGCGATGGTCAAAGGCGATGTGGGTGCAGTCAAAGCGGCTGTCGATTCAGGCGTTGAGTCAGCTCAACGTGTTGGCGAAGTCGTGACTTCACTGGTCATTGCGCGTCCACACAACGATATCAACAAAATCGTTATTAAACATAAGGCATAACTTTTTCCGGAGGAAAAAACATGGGTGACGCATTAGGTCTTATTGAAACTCAAGGGTTAGTGGCTTGTATTGAAGCTGCGGACTCGATGTGCAAAGCCGCAAACGTTGTGCTGATTGGTTATGAAAATGTTGGGTCAGGTTTAGTTACCGCCATGGTCAAGGGCGATGTGGGCGCAGTGAAAGCTGCCGTAGATTCAGGTGTTGAATCTGCCTCTCGCGTTGGCACCGTCGTGACATCTTTGGTTATCGCACGTCCTCATAACGATATCCAAAAAATCGTCTCCCAGTATAAAGTCACGGAATAAAACAGGAAATTACTTATGAAAGAAGCACTTGGTCTAATTGAAACCAAAGGTTTAGTGGCGTGTATTGAAGCTGCTGATGCCATGTGTAAAGCCGCGAATGTTGAGCTAATTGGTTATGAAAATGTGGGTTCAGGGCTAGTAACAGCAATGGTTAAAGGTGATGTCGGTGCCGTTAACGCTGCTGTTGAGTCTGGTGTTGAGGCGGCAAAACGTATCGGAACTGTGGTGACTTCACGTGTTATTGCAAGACCACACAACGATATTGGCAAAATTGCACAGCAACACAAAGCCTAAGTTGTTGGCTGATTAGTAAATAAAACCACAAGTTAATGAGTTAATTTTTGACTCCGATACGGGGGAAGACATGGTTGCATTAGATAAAGATCTGCAATCCAGACAACTAGCAAGAGAGCTGGTTAGAAACGCGAAACAAGCACAGAAAGAATTTGCGACATTTTCGCAGGAAAAAATCGACAGTATTGTTAAGCACATCGCGATTGAGTCGGCACTTCATGCAGAAGAGCTGGCAAAAATGGCCAATGAAGAAACTGGGTTCGGTAAGTGGCAAGATAAAGTCCTGAAGAACACTTTTGCTTCAATACGTGTTTATGAACACATTAAAGATCTCAAAACCGTTGGCATCATTAATGATGACAAAATCAACAAAGTTATGGATGTGGGTGTCCCTCTTGGTGTGATTACGGCGTTAGTACCTTCTACTAACCCAACATCTACCATCATCTACAAAACGTTGATTGCCTTGAAGGCAGGTAATGCCATTGTCTTTTCCCCTCACCCAAATGCGAAAGCCTGTAGTTTTCGTACATTAGAAATTGTCAAAAAAGCCGCATTAGAAGCAGGGGCACCAGCGGGTATTGTGGATGGCGTCACGATGTTGACTCTTGAAGCAACGAAAGAACTGATGCACAGCAAAGACGTTTCTTTAATTTTGGCAACGGGAGGTGAAGGCATGGTACGCGCAGCTTACGCATCCGGTACACCAACCATTAGTGGCGGTCCAGGTAATGGCCCTGCATTTATTGAACGTAGCGCCAATATCAAACAAGCGGTGAGTGACATCATCACCAGTAAAACTTTTGATAACGGTGTCATTTGCGCTTCAGAACAATCCATCATTGTAGAACGTTGCATTTACAACGAAGTTCATCGTGAACTGCTCGCTCAAGGCGCTTACTTCATGAATGAAGACGAAGCGAAACGCATGGCATCCATGCTGCTAAGAGCGAATGGCACTATCAACCCAGAAGTGGTGGGTAAAGATGCCATCACATTAAGCCAGCGTGCAGGTTTCACTGTTCCAGCTAATACGCGTGTGTTGATTGCTCTGCAAGACACGGTATCACCGAAAAACCCATACTCCCGGGAAAAATTATGCCCAATTTTAGGGATGTATATCGAGGAAGACTGGCAGTCAGCTTGTCACCGTGTAGTTGACTTACTGACCAATGAAGGTCTCGGCCATACTTTGGTTATTCACACACAAAACGAAGATGTTATTCGTCAATTTTCTCTGGAAAAACCCGTTAATCGCATTTTGATTAATACACCGGCTGCATTGGGTGGGATCGGCGCAACGACTAATATCACGCCAGCGTTAACACTGGGTTGTGGCGCAGTAGGTGGTGGCTCTAGCTCTGATAACGTCGGCCCGATGAACTTGCTGAACATCCGTAAAGTCGGTTATGGCGTACGTTCCATTGATGATTTAAGACAGCCCGCCCAGTCTTGTACTTCCGCCCAGCCAGCGGTATCAGCAGCCGGCAATCAACCGCAAGTCAGCATTTTTGATGATAACCGCTTCCGTAACCCTGTTGCAGCGACAACGTCAGCGGTGACTGCTAACCTAACAGGCGACGACCGATTCGGCAGTGCGGTAACAACAGCTGCGATTGCTGAAGCGGTGGTTTCTCAAGGTGATATTACTGAAGAAAATGTTGAGCAAATCATCAAGGCCGTTCTCGGACGCCTAAATAAGTAACTTATTGGAATAAGGCGGTATAAACCATGATCCTCGCAAAGGTAGTTGGACATGTTGTTGCAACGCAGAAATGCCAAGAACTTAGCGGCAGTAACTTATTGATGGTAACCAAGCTAGGGGATGACCTTGAACCGTTGAAAAACAAAACATATGTGGCAGTCGACAGTGTTGGCGCAGGTATTAACGACATTGTTTTAGCTGAAGCTTACTTTGCTTTGAATAAAGACAATTACAAAGCCATGTCAGTGGTTGCCATTGTTGAGAAGGTTTATACCAAGGAGTAAAAACAGCATGAACCAGTTTTTGATTAAACCTAAAGTTCAATTCGGTGCGAATGCATTGGACTTTATCTCACACATGAATGCTCACCATGCCTTTATCGTCACTGACAAAGCGATGGTGAAGTTTGGCTTAGCCGATGAAGTCACTCGCAGGTTAACCCAAAGTGGCATCACATTTTCAATTTACGATGATGTTAAGCCAGATCCTGATATTTCAGCCATTGTTAACGGTATGAAAATCATGGATATGCAATATCCAGATGTGGTGATTGCACTCGGTGGTGGGTCGGTTATTGATGCTGCGAAAGCTGTTATTTACTCCCTCTGGCACACAAAAAAAGACGTCAGCCGCGTTAAACCACAGTTTATTGCCATCCCAACTACCAGTGGGACGGGCTCAGAAGTGACGTCGTTTTCAGTGATCAAATCCCAGTCTGAAAAACTGGTTTTGGTTGATGAATTCATGCTGCCAGATGTGGCTATCTTAGACCCTGCACTGGTGAAGTCAGTACCCGCTTCTATTACGGCAGACACAGGTATGGACGTGCTATGCCACGCGCTAGAAGCCTATGTTTCTCGCACTGCATCTGACTTTTCTGATGCCTTAGCTGAAAAAGCGGTGCAATTAGTGTTCGGCCATTTAATTGACTGCTATCGCGATGGTAGCAACTTAGTGGCTCGCGAAAAAATGCATAACGCGTCATGTATTGCGGGAATGGCTTTTACCAATGCCTCATTGGGAATAACGCACAGCTTAGCCCATGCATTAGGCGGCGTATTCCATATTCCTCATGGCCGTGCCAATGCGTTGTTGATGGCGCAAGTCGTGGCTTTCAATGCGGATTTAGAAGGGCGATGCGATAACGAAGCTGCAAAACGTTATGCCCATCTCGCAAAAAATTTAAGTTTACCTGCCTCAACAATACGTGAAGGCGTTGAAAGCCTAATTGTGGCAATCAACGTATTGAAAGATGAAATGAATATGCCAAAAGGCATTCAAGCAACCGGTACTAATGAATTCGATTTTAACGCCCGTTTAGGGGAAATGGTTGGGCAAGCACTGCGCGATAGTTGCACTCCGACCAATCCACGGGATGTGAGCAAGGTGCAACTGGAAGTGCTGTATAGACAGTCTTTTTAACAGTTAACGCTTTTATGTGATGAACAACAAACTAGAAAGAACATCAGGATAGGCTAACATGAATAAATATGCTTTGACCCCACGCGTAAAAATGCTGGCTGAACGCTTAAGTGCCCGCAACAGCTCAATTATTACTGAACGTGCAAATATTTTAGAAGCGCTTGGCAACCAACTGTCTGGCGCACCGCAGGCGATTAAACCTGCCCAACGTTTTTATGAATTTATCCGTCATTTTCCGGCATTTATTGCTCAAGATGAGCTGATTATTGGTAGCCAATCATCGACCCCTCGCGGAGCGATTTTTCATACTGAAAATGAAATCAATAGCCACAGTATTTATACCTTTTTAGCTGGCGATAGCACCATCGATGCGCCAGATTACTTAGCGGTATTAAACATCGGCTTTTTAGCTATCAAAGCACAGTTAGAGAACAAAGTTAGAAACATTGGTAGTGCGGTCAGTCGCAATAGTATTGATGAGGCAAATAACTGCCGTTCGGCAATTTACGCATGTGATGCGGCCATTCATTTTGCACAAGCTTTAGCTTCTAAAGCAGAGAGCATGGCAGCGGCAGAATCTAATCAATACCGTCGTGCAGAATTACAAGAAAGTGCAGCGATTTTACGCAATGTACCGGCAAAACCGGCGCAAACTTTTAAAGAAGCGTGCCAAGCTTTCTACTTACTTCAATTAATCCTGCATTTAGAAAATGGTAGCTATGCCGTTAACCCAATGGGATTCGATAAAGCGGTCTATCCATTCTACCAACGTGATATTGAACAAGGCCGTTTGACCCAAGCACAAGCTTATGAAATTGTAGAAAGCTTATGGTTGAAACTGGCTGAACTCTCTGAAGTTCGCTCAACCAAGCAAGTTGATGGCTACCCAATGTTTGATGCATTGAAAGACGGCATTTATCTGAATGACCCACGCGTATGCCTTAACGAATTATCAGCCATGATGTTATCCGCACATGAAAACATCAGCGCTATCAATAATGGATTGAAAGTCCGTTTATATTGTGGAAAAAATAGCGTTCAGCCGCAATATGCAGCACCAAATGCCAGCTATGTTGCGCCGGCAGCTCAAGCTGAAACTGAATTCAAAGTCATGGAAGGTTTAACGCCTCGCTTACAGCGCTTGCGTAATCGTTACTTAGAAGCACGCCCAAGCGTGTCTATCTACCGCGCACTCGCTTTTACTGAAGTTGTCAAAAATAACCCAGGTTTACCGCCAATTTTATTGCGTGCGAAAGCATTCCGCCGTGCTTGTGAAACCGCGCCAATCTTAATTCAACCCGAAGAGCTGATTGTGGGGCATCCCTGTGGTAAAGCCCGCGCAGGTGCATTCTCACCGGATATCGCATGGCGCTGGGTAGTCGAAGAACTCGATACGATGAGCACGCGTCCACAAGATCCGTTTGTTATCTCTGAAGAAGATAAAAAAGTGATCCGCGAGGAAATCGCTCCATTCTGGGAAGGCCGTTCACTGGATGAAATTTGTGAAGCTCAATACCGTGAAGCGGGAGTCTGGGAATTCAGTGGTGAAACTTTCGTCAGTGACTTGTCTTATCACCAAATCAATGGCGGTGGGGATACTTGCCCCGGTTATGACGTGTTGTTATTCACCAAAGGAATGAATGGCATCAAAGCAGATGCTCAGGCGAAACTGGCTGAATTAAGCATGGAAAACCCTGATGATATTGATCGCATTTATTTCTATAAAGCGTCAATTGAAACCTGTGAAGGGGTGATTGCGTATTCACACCGCATTGCTGCCCATGCTCGCGAATTAGCGGTGCTGGAGTCAGACCAAAAACGCCGTGAAGAATTGCTGACTATCGCACAAGTCAACGAAAACGTGCCAGCGAATCCGCCGGTGACGTTACAAGAAGCATTACAAAGCATTTGGACAGTTGAGTCACTGTTTGAAATCGAAGAAAACCAAACTGGCCTTTCTTTGGGACGTCTTGACCAATATTGCTTACCAATGTACGAAAACGACATCAAAACAGGCCGCTTAACCCAAGACCAAGCATTAGAAATGATGCAGGCATTTATTATCAAATGTGCGGAATTAATGTGGATGTCGAGTGAATTAGGCGCGAAATATTTCGCAGGTTATCAGCCATTTATCAACTTAACAGTGGGTGGACAAAAACGTTCAGGTGGCGATGCATGTAACGACTTAACCTACTTAATTATGGATGCGGTTCGCTTTGTTAAAGTGTATCAGCCATCTCTGGCTTGCCGTATTCATAACCAATCACCACAGAAATACATGGAAAAAATCGTTGATGTGGTGAAAGCCGGTATGGGCTTCCCTGCCTGTCACTTCGATGATTCCCACATCAAAATGATGCTGCGTAAAGGTTTTGACTTTGAAGATGCGCGTGATTACTGCTTGATGGGCTGTGTAGAGCCACAGAAATCTGGCCGTATTTATCAATGGACTTCAACGGGTTACACCCAATGGCCAATTGCGATTGAATTCGTATTAAACCGTGGCCGCATGGTGTTATTCGATAGCTATCAAGGTTTAGATACCGGTGACTTACGTGAGCTAAAAACATTCGAAGACTTTGATAATGCTGTGAAAGCGCAGATAGCTCATATTGTTCGCTTATCCGCTATCGGTACCGTCATCAGCCAACGTGTTCACCGTGATGTGGCACCAAAACCATTAATGTCCTTGCTGGTGGAAGGCTGTATGGAAAAAGGCAAGGACGTTGCGGCAGGTGGGGCGATGATCAACCACGGCCCAGGGCTGATTTTCTCTGGTCTGGCGACCTATGTTGACTCGATTGTCGCTATTCGCAAATTGGTTTACGAAGATGGCCGCTACACACTTGAGCAAATTCGTGATGGCTTATTAGCAAACTTTGAAGGTTACGACGAACTACGCCGTGACTGCTTAAATGCACCTAAATTTGGTAACGATGATGACTACGTTGACCAATATGCGCTGGATATTACGGAGTGGACAGAGCGTGAGTGCCGTAAGTACGACATGTTGTATTCAACACTGAGCCACGGAACCTTATCCATCTCTAACAACACGCCGATTGGTGAGTTAACCGCCGCGAGTGCCAATGGTCGCTTGGCTTGGATGCCGTTATCAGATGGTATCAGCCCGACACAAGGTGCGGATAAACAAGGCCCAACTGCCATCATTAAATCAATCAGTAAAATGAATGTTGAAACGATGAACATTGGCATGGTGCATAACTTTAAGTTCTTAAAAGGCTTATTGGACACACCAGAAGGTCGTCACGGTTTAATCACCTTGTTGAGAACCGCGTCTATCTTAGGCAATGGCCAAATGCAGTTCAGCTATGTCGATAACGAAATGCTGAAAAAAGCCCAGCAAGAGCCTGAAAAATATCGTGATTTAATCGTTCGTGTTGCAGGTTACAGTGCCTACTTCGTCGAACTTTGTAAAGAGGTTCAAGATGAAATTATTAGCCGTACTGTGATTGAGAAGTTCTAAATTAACGCTGGCAGGTATGGCTTCATACCTGCCATGTCTTACCGGCTATTTAATAACAACAATAATAAATTTTGAACCGATTTTAGAGGTGCAATGATGAGCGCGGCAGAAATTAAAGGTCGGATATTTAATATCCAAAAATACTCGATTTATGATGGCGACGGTATTCGGACGCTGATTTTCTTAAAAGGGTGCAATATTCGTTGCCCGTGGTGTGCTAACCCTGAAGGGTTAAGCAGCCAGTTCCAAGTGATGTTTTCCCACGATAAATGCGTCAATTGTGGGAAATGTGTTGATGTCTGCCCTACAGGGATCCACTACAAAACCATTAATGACCAAGGTGAACAAATTCACCGTGTGAATCGCAGCATTGACTGTATTGGCTGTCGTAAATGCGAAGAGGTGTGTATTGGTGGCGCGTTAGACATCATGGGGAAAGATGTCACGGTAGCTGAAATGATGGACATCATTATGCAAGATTATGATTTTTATATTTCTTCTGGTGGTGGCGTAACAATCGGTGGTGGCGAAATGAGCCTACAAACCGATTTTGCCGTCGCGCTGCTGCGTGAGTGTAAAAAAATGATGATCAATACGGCGATAGAAACCCAAGGGACGACATCATTAGAAAATTATGAAAAGTTATCTGAAGTTGTCGACCTGTTCCTCTATGACATTAAGCACATTGATACTGTTCAGCATAAAAACCTATTCGGCATTGGTAATGAAAATGTTCGCCGCAACCTCGAAAGACTGGTTGATCTCGGCGCGAACGTCGTCGTCAGAATGCCACTCGTTCGTGGTTATAACGACTCCTTTGATGCCATCACGGGGGCGATTCACTATGCGATGGAATTGTCCAAACGCGGCAATGTAAAACGCATCGATATTCTGCCTTATCACCAGTTGGGGCGTGGTAAATACGACAAGCTGGATATGATTTATCCCGTTAAGCAAGACCCAACCTATAGTGCAGAAGAATTAGACCAACTTGAAGCATTCTTCAAACAATTTGATTTCGATATTCGACTGGTTCGTCACTAAGTAGGAGAGACAGATGAAAAGTTTAGGCGTAATTGAAACTCGGGGACTGACATCCGCTATACAGGCTGCAGATGCGGCATGCAAAGCAGCCAGCGTAGAAATTGTAGGTTATCGAAAAATAGGTTCTGGACTGGTATCCGTTTGTTTTCAAGGGGAAATCAGTGCGGTTCGTACTGCGGTTGACCACGGCATTGAGGTCATCGCGAATAGCCAACTATTAGTCGGCTCATTAGTCATTGCTCGCCCAGAAGAAAGTGTTATCAGCAAACTGCTTACCGTGAAAAGCAAAAAAGGCGAATTAGAGAAAAGTATTCAGCCGGAAGTGAAAGCCGAAAAACTAGTGGAAAAAGTGGTCGTTGAAACTAAAACGGAAGCACCAGTGGCTGAAGTCAAAACCGACATCAATGCGAAAGACGTCAAAAATGACCCGCGTAAAGGGAAAAAATCATGATGAATGAGCAATTGATGGGGAAAATACTGGCTCGGCTTTCAGCTTACACACCAGCACAAGCAGGTGTCGCTAACATTGCTATTCCTGTCGGAATATCTAACCGCCATGTTCATCTTTCACAGCAGGACGTTGAAGCCTTGTTTGGCCAAGGTTATCAGCTAACGCCATTCAAAGATTTAAAACAGCCGGGGCAATTTGCTGCGAAAGAATGCGTCATGGTGGTGGGGCCAAAAGGGTCGATTAGCAAAGTCAGAGTATTGGGACCCGTTCGCCCAAAAACGCAGCTCGAAGTGTCTAAGGCCGACTGCTTTGCCCTTGGTATAAAAGCGCCGGTAAGAGAGTCTGGTGACATGGCAGGTTCAGGCAATGCTTTATTGATTGGCCCCGCAGGGCATGTCAATCTTGAATCACAAGTCATTTGTGCTCAGCGCCATATTCATATGAGTGTGATGGATGCGAGAACCTTAAATGTGGTGAATGGGCAAAAAGTGAATATCCGTACAGAAGGTGAGCGTCGCTTGGTGTTCGATGAGGTTGTCGTGAGGGTTGATGAGCGATTTTCCCTTGAGTTTCATATCGATACTGATGAGGCGAATGCTGCGGGATTACGTAATAACGATAGCGTATTCATCGCGGGTTAAGGGATGGTGGCAAAATGAACGAAAAACTGATTGAACAAATTGTGCAGCAAGTTTTACGTCAGTTAAAGCGACAAGTTTTGGTTGTGCTATCGCCAGTTGAGGGGTACCAGCAAGCCATTTACCAAAGGCTGGCACAGCTAGAGTCTGTGGCTTTTTCCTTTTATGCCACCGCATCCATGCTTCAGTCTTCCCAAGTTGAAAAATGGGCTGAACTGGGAAGTGTTATAAATAAAAACACCTTATCAATAAATGGGTTAAGTCATTATGACAGCCTGTTTTTACCTTTTATTGATGCAAAAGTAGTTGGTGAGATAGCCAATGGTTTGTTTGCCAGTGAAGAAAGTGAATTAGTCTTGTGTGCCTTATCACAAAACATGCCTATATTGGCATTGAAATACCATTGCTGCCCTGAAAGTGAATTAAGTCAGGTTTTAGGTTTAAATAAAAATGAAAATTATAATCGTCTGATTAAAGAAAATATTAGTAAGGCTATCAAGTTAGGTATTCATTTCGATTCATTAAATGAAATAGAAAAGAAAATATCAACGAATGAACTTTCTGAATGTTTAAAACCTGAAATAAATAATGAACACCCAAGTCGCTATATTACTTTAAAAGAAGTAATGAATAACCCTAGGGGGTACTGTGCGAATGAAAATAAATTAACGGATTCAGCAATCGATTATTTAAAGTCTCTTAAAAAATAAAGCTATTTAATCAAATTAAAAATTAATTTTAATCTTTCTATTTATCGTAGGAGTATTATCTATGTCCCCTAAAGCAAAGTCATGGCTTTGGATGCTGGCGGTTATTATTTCTGAAACCTCAGCCACATCGACCTTAAAAATGTTTGATAACAGTGAAGGTATGACCAAATCATTATTATTAGCATTAATCGTTGTACTGTATGTTATTTGTTATTACTCACTCTCTCGCGCAGTAAAATATATCCCTGTTGGTTTAGCTTATGCTACATGGTCAGGTACAGGAATTTTAATGGTTTCTACGCTGGGCATGTTGTTTTATGGTCAACATCCAGATACTGCGGCCATAATTGGAATGGTGGTGATTGCAAGTGGTATTGTGATCATGAATCTATTCTCCAAGATGGGCTCAGATGACCCAGAAGAAACAGAATCATCGAAAGATGAAACTGAGTCTTCATTAATATCCGCAAAAAATAACACTGCTCATTAAATCAACGCTAAGGGGAATATTATGTTTACTGGATTTTTATGGTTAGCGCTTTCTATTGGCTCTGAAATAACGGGCACCTCAATGATTAAAAAGACTAATAGCTTTAGCAAATTAGGTCCATCGGTATTAGTTATTATTGCTTATTGTTTATGCTATTTTGCCTTAACTCGTGCAATGGGTTATATCCCCGTCGGTGTGGCGTATTCACTGTGGTGTGGGTTTGGTATTGTCGGTGTAACTTTAGTTTCTATGATTTTATATAAACAAAAACCGGATTTTCCAGCGGTATTTGCGATGGGATTAATTATCTCTGGTGGGATCATTATGAATACATTTTCAACAATGTAATTAACAAGAAATTTTTATTTCAACCTATTTCCTGTCTTGTATCTTTTGCCCTCAATTTCTAATGAGGGCTATTTTTTGCTTATCTTCTTAACTCATGGTGGTCTGGCTACATAAAATGACGTTCTGGCGATAAAACGCAAAATCTGTTGTATGTTAACTTATGACACATAAGCAATTTAATTCAGGAATAAATTTATGCAAATTATTGAATGGGATGATTTTACTCGTGTTGAAATGCGTGTGGGTACGATTGTTAGTGCACAAATTAACAGTAAAGCCAAAAAGCCTGCTTATGTGATGGAAGTCGACCTAGGAGAATTGGGTATCAAGCGCTCAAGCGCACAGATCATCGTCAATTATACGCCAGAAGATTTGATTGGTAAGCAGGTGTTATGCGTGTGCAATTTTGAGGTTAAGCGAATCGCGGGGATCAAGTCTGAAGTATTAATTACCGGGGCTCCCGATGAAACAGGGGCAATTGTCCTTGCAGAGTTTAACTTACCTTTGCCGAATGGTGCACTTCTAGCCTAATGACTACATGGATTGATTTTATAGCGATAACCCACTAAAATATTTGTGTTAATAATTAACACAAAGGTGATCCTATGGCTCGTACCACAAGTGTGACAATCGGAGCGCAATTAGATGAATTTGTAAATCAACTGATTTCGTCTGGAAGGTATGGCTCTACAAGTGAAGTCGTTCGCTCCGCACTGCGTTTACTTGAAGCTCAAGAAAAACAAACGGCAGCATTAAAGATGCTAATTGATGCCGGTGAAAAAAGCGGTGAATCATCATTAACACTCCACGATATCGCCAAGAAAGTGAAGAATGCACATAATGTATAAACTTTCTAACTTAGCCGCTAAAGATTTTGAAGGAATATTTGAATATACTTTAATCAATTTTGGTGTCAGGAAAGCGGATGAGTATACAAAAAGTTTACATTGCGTATTAGAAATGCTTAGCTCCAATCCTTTGATAGGACTGGAGTGTGCGGAAATTTCAGTGGGAATTAGACGTTATAATCATTCTAAGCATGTCATTTTTTATCGACATAGAACCAACGATATCTTTGTTATGCGTGTTCTTCACCAGCAAATGGAACCGCTGAAACACTTCTATTTTGATGAATTTACTAAATAGGCTGGTCACTTCTTCTATAGCTATATTGCTGCCAATAGCCCTATACTCTTACTATTCATTGACTGTGGGAGTATAACCCTTTGCGATTGCCTGAGCTTCATTTTCGCCAATATTCGGACGAAGTCATTTCTCATCAACATGATGGGCAGTGGCAAGTTGTTCTGTCGTTATCTGGGCAAATGGAAATCAATATGTATCGCCAGCATTTTTTACTCAATGCAGGCAAGGGGATGGTGATCCCGCCAAGTGTTAATCACGCTTTTAGTGGACAGGTCGGCAATCAAAATTATGTATTAGAAATGCCAGCCACAGCACAATGGGCATTAAGTGAAAAAATGACGGAATTTACTCTGACACCTGCCGCAGTCGGTCTTTTGAATTGGCTGCAAAGTTTTCCACAAGCTCCCGAACATAATTTTACTGTTGCCCGTTTGTTATTGGCCCAGTTAAAACCTGAAAAAAAATGGATTGATGAAGTTTCTCAATGGGTGGAGCTGCGTTTACATCATCCTATTAGTTGTGAAGATATGGCGACCGCTTTTTGTATGTCAGTGAGTACGCTTCAACGCAAAATAAAGGCAGAAACACAATTAACGGCGATGCAATTTTTATTACAAAAACGCATGGAAGCAGCTGGGAGCTTGCTATTAACCGACACATCAATAGAACAAATTGCATTAGCAGTGGGTTATGATTCACATTCCTCATTTAGTCACGCATTTCGCCAATTTTATGGTAAAACACCGAATGAATATCGTTTGCAGGGAAGCCATTTACGGTAGGTTATTCAGGGGGACGTTTGCTATCAGATAAAAATTAGCCGCCTTGCCAACAGCCAATTTTTATCATCTTACTACTTAGAGTTAGAGCATGCGGATCCCTTCAAATGGGTTCCAATTATCCAATCCTTTGGTTTCTTTAATATAATAAGCATAGTTGGCAATCATGGCCCACATTGCTGACATACCGACAGATACCCCGGTATAAACTGCATTTGGGATAGTTCCACCAATCATAAAATCAATAATATTCAAAACCAGACCAATCCCAATAGTGATACCAAGCATCACTAACCCTTTTTTCCAAAGTCCTAAAATCAGGAAATAAATAATACCGAAGAAGAAAGCAAAAATGTTCATATTAATGAGAATACGCTCACCGAAAGAGGCGGCTTTTAACGCAGCTTTGAATTCAGGTGTATTAGGTGCACCATGCTTATCAAAGAAATCAAAACGTTTTTGCCATTTACTAGAATATTGTTTCTGTTCCATCTTTATCCCTTGTCTATTAATAATAAAGTCGAGGTTGATAATACTGAGATGTTCACATAAATATAGGGGGAAATAGTCTTAATATGATTATTGCGGAGCTTTCTTAAAAAAGTGTTAAGAAACTATAGAAAATGGCAAATTACTCGTATATTTACTCGGTTACTATTTGATATAAGTTTATTTGCTATTTGGTTTATTATTTATTTGCTCAGAAATTGAATCTGCATAATTACCATGTAAAAAATCGGTATTGACATTGGCTTGCTTGAGCTTTAATTCAAGCAAAGCCAGCTGTTTACTCATTGATGTATAATTTGGGTCATCCACTGATAGGCTTTGTAACATGTGGCTAAGTGTCAGTGCATCTTTTCTTTGCTGTAATTCTGCGGGTAAATAACCTGAATTTTTCAATATCCGATACCCAGCCCTGAGTTCAGGCGGAACCAGGCTATCATCTTCAAGCTGCAAAGCTTTACCTTCCCCTGCTAAATTTGTAAGTTCTCCTCTGCTTAGTGCTTCTTGTATGTGGCGTTCAGCCCAAAGGTCGATAACTGACATTATAGAGGCTCCATGAGTTAATTTTCTGACATTATAACCTTCCATGACAGTGTAAATAAAGTTGGCATATTATGCTTTATTAGGCTTGTTATTCCGAGTTATAAGTAAGGTTTTATCGAGTATTGATAAATAAGGGTTTTCCGATTTATATAAAATAAAACTGCTAAAAAATGATATTTAATTAGTGATAAATGACGAAAAAAAGCCATAGATAATATGAAAATTGTTATGTTGACCACACTTATCGAAATTAATTTACCAAAATTATTTTGGTTGTAATTATCCTCTTTGGCTAAATTAATAATATTAATAGCTAATAAAAATAAGTTAGTCCTAATTATGTTGAATTTTATGTCTGATTTGTGTCGATTTTGTTGATTTGGAATTATCTATTTGTAAATAGCTAAAAGCAAAAACATTGTGTAATGTCCGTTTTTCTTGTTTATAAGGAGAAAATATGGAACAAAAAAAGCAAGAGGGAAGCCGTTTTTTAAGAACGGTTGAGTGGCTAGGCAATGCTCTACCACATCCTGTTATTTTATTTATTATTTTAATTGCGATTTTATTAGTTTCCTCAGCAATTGGTCAGTACTTCGGTGTAAGTGTGCCAGACCCTCGTCCAGAAGGTGCAAAAGGGCGCGCAGAAGATGGTATTATTCATATTGTGAGTTTATTGGATGCCGAAGGGATCCGAAAAATTATTGCGAATGTCGTCACCAATTTTACAGGCTTTGCACCGTTAGGAACGGTACTCGTCGCATTATTAGGGGTAGGGATTGCTGAACGAGCAGGTTTACTTTCCGCTGCCATGCGTTTGGTTGTCACCAAAGCCCCTCGAAAATTAACCACAATGGCGATCGTGTTTGCTGGGATCATGTCAAATACCGCGGCAGAGTTAGGTTATGTGGTACTTATTCCGCTCGCAGCTATCATTTTTCATTCATTAGGTCGTCACCCTTTAGCCGGCCTTGCTGCGGCATTTGCTGGTGTTTCCGGAGGTTATTCAGCAAACTTATTATTAGGCACGGTTGACCCGTTATTGTCGGGTATCACTCAACAAGCCGCACAAATCATTGATCCAACTTATATCGTGGGCGCAGAAGCAAACTGGTACTTTATGTTTGCCAGTACGTTTTTAATCACTATTTTAGGTTATTTGATCACTGAAAAAATTGTTGAGCCACAACTTGGCCCATACACCGGCGGTGCAGTAGATGATGATGAAAATAGCCTCTATGCCTCGGCAAATGTCACTCCGTTAGAGAAAAAAGCCTTATTTTGGGCATCTGTGACTTTTTGGGGATTGGCAGCACTTTTGGCGTTAATGGTAGTACCAGAAAATGGAATATTACGTAACCAAGACACTGGGTTAGTGAGTAACTCACCGTTCTTAAAAGGGATAGTGGTCTTTATTTTTGTCTTCTTTGCTGTCCCCGGTATTGTGTATGGCTATATTGCTAAAACCATGCGCTCTGATAAGGATATCGTGGATGCAATGGCTGGCGCAATGAGCACGCTTGGCTTATATTTGGTTATTATTTTCTTTGCTGCGCAATTTGTGGCTTTCTTTGGTTGGACAAACATCGGGCAAGTTATTGCGGTTAAAGGTGCCAACTTCTTAAATAGTATTGACCTTCATGGTGGTGTACTGTTTATTGGCTTTATTCTTATCTGCGCATTTATTAACTTAATGATTGGCTCTGCATCCGCACAATGGGCTGTCACAGCACCTATCTTCGTACCTATGTTGATGTTGGCGGGCTACGCGCCAGAAACTATTCAAGCCGCGTATCGTATCGGTGACTCGGTCACGAACATTATTACGCCGATGATGAGTTACTTTGGCTTAATTATGGCGATTGTTGTGAAATATAAGAAGGATGCAGGAATAGGAACATTAGTTTCAATGATGTTGCCATATTCAATCATTTTCCTGATCGGCTGGTCATTATTCTTTATTGTCTGGGTATTTGTGTTGGGCATCCCTGTCGGCCCTGGCTCACCAATTTATTTCACGCCAGGAAGTTAAGTACAGTTTATTTTCTTTATATAAAACTACAAAAGCTGCTTATTAAGGCAGCTTTTTCTATGCAAAAAATTGAGTAAAAAATTAGTGTTACCAGCTTATATCATACGTATCCCTTTAAATGGGTTCCAGCCACCTAATCCTTTGGTTTCTTTTAAATAATATGTGTAGTTAGCGGCCATTGACCAAATCACCGAAATACCGACAGATAATCCAGTAAATGCCCCATCAGGAATTAAGCCTCCAGTCATAGCATCAATAATGGAGAGAAGTCCGCCAAAACCAATCGTTATACCTAATAACACTAAGCTTTTTTCCAAAGTCCCAGAATTAAAAAATAGATAATGCCAAAAAGAAAGCAAAGAAGTTCATATTAACTAAGAAGCGCCCACCAAAAGGCTCTGCTTTTAATGCTGCTTCAAATTCAGGTGTACTTGGCGCACCATGTTTGTCAAAGAATTCAAAACGTTTCTGCTATTTTTGCGAATATCGTTTTTGTTCCATTTTTTTATCCCACTATGAGTAACTAATAAAAACGCTGTGGATAGTAACGAAATATTAAAAGAATATAGGTATGAATAATCTTAATAATTTCAATAGGTAGGGCATATTAGTTAAGGGCTTAATAAAACCTCAAGAAAGTTTATAGTCTTAAAGTTTCTTATTTTTCAGGTACGGTATCACTAAATCTTGGTGATATAAAATGCCATCAAAAAGAAAATGTTAACGTTTGGTTAATCGATAACATTTCACATTGAAGATTTGTTAGATAAAAAAACTGTATTTTTAGGATGTGTGAGATAAGTAACTATATTTAGTGATGGTGTTTACCCGAAAAATGACGAGTTCGCTAGATAATGTTTCATAAACCTTACTTATATTAAGGGTAAATCATATATTAATAGTCAAAAATCAGAGATTTTAATAAATAAAATTAATGTTTGGTTTTATTTATTACTCGTATGTGAGTTTGTTATTTTTATTTTATTTAATTAGTATTGCTCGCAGTTAGTTATTCTTATGTTATTCAGTATCTACTTTGTATTTTTCAGAAAGGAAATAAAAATGGCAGCTAGATATCCTATTGCCAAAATAGTAGGGAGCAGAATAAAGAAGCTTAGAAGGGAGTATGGGCTAACGGGAACTGAAGTGGCAATGGCTTTGAATGTTAGTCAACAACAGTTTTCTCGCTATGAACGAGGTATTAACAGAATAGATATCGATTCATTAGTTATGATTGCAGACTTCCTTAAAGTCAGTGTTCATTATTTCCTTGAAGATATAGAACAATCAAATAGCTGGACCTCTGAATATAATTCATTATTGAGTCATGGTTTTTATTCAAAAAATAAAAAAAACGAAGGTTAGTGCTTGTTTTAAGGATCTCCTTATATTTACGGTTCATGTTAGTAGTTATATTACTTCACATGTTATCGGACATCTCAAGTCATTAAAATAATGATACGAATAAAGTTAACTGAATTCTAGTTATATCAATAATACTATTGGTATGGCTGTGTACCAACTAAGGTATTTCCTTAGTATATATTAATAATATCATGAAATAAGGGTTTAAAATGAAAAAGACGCTATTAGCATCTTCAATTATCGCATTAACATTCACTGCTGCATCAACTTCATTCGCTGCGGATGTAGGAAGTGGTACTATTGAATTTAATGGTACAGTGAATACTGGTGCTTGTACTATTGCACCTTCTTCTGTTAATAAAGAAGTTCAATTAGGTTCTGTTCCAGCGGCATCATTACAAACAGCTGGTTCACAAGGTCCAAATGTTGATTTTACATTAGAATTAACAGATTGTATTTTGGACCCTACTGCAAGTGGTACTGATTATTCTAAAGTAACAGTTAAATTCACGGGCCAAATGGATGCTGCAGGCACCTTATGGGCAAATACTGGTACTGCTACCAATGTTGGTGTGTTATTCCAAAATGCAAGTGGAACAAATCTAAAAACAAATGATACTGTTGAGCAAAGCTTAAATGCAGGGACAAATGTTATTAATTTATCTGCTCGTATGCAGGCATTAGGTGCAGCTACAGCCGGTTCTGTTAAATCTACAGTCGCTTACGTTTTAGATTACCAATAAGTATTAATATAAAAATATTAAAAAAACAATAAATCTTATATTTGCTGATTATGCTGTGTATAGCAATTGCTTCACAGCATTTTCAGTTATATGAGTTCATTCAATAAATCCATTATAGAATATTGCGGCTAATGAAAAAGAACAATTTTAATAAAAACATAGTGACTAGTTTAATATCTAGTTTATTGTTTTACACTTACTATGTTAATGCGGATTCTGTTCAATTTAATGAAGACGCATTATCTATTTTGGGTAATACTAATATAGATCTAAGTGCATTTGAGAAAAATAAAATTAGTGAAGGTTCTTATTTTTCTAATGTATCGGTAAATGGTCGAAGAATTAATTATTTTGATCAAATAAATTTTTTAAAAAAAGATGAAAAGATACAACCTTGTATTTCTAGAAGCTTAGTAGAAGTTATTGGGTTAAAAGAAGATTTTATTAAAGAAGTGCCTACATGGGAAAATGGTCAGTGTTATGATCTTACATCACAGGATCAAAACATTCAGGCTAGATTCGATGATGAAAAGCAAGAGTTAATGCTTTCAATACCTCAAGCTTACTTTCAGTATTCTGATGACAATTGGGTTCCACCTATGCAGCGGGAAGTTGGGGTTAATGCGCTCGTCTTGGATTACAACCTTGTTGAAAACTATATTAAATATAAGAATACTCGAGATATTAATAATTTTAGCTCATTCGGTTCTGTTGGTGCGAATGTAGGGCGTTGGCGTGTCCGCAGTAATTATCAATACCAAAAAGATTTTAATGATAATAAAAATGATAATTTTAAATGGGTACAAACTTATTTATTTACAGATTTACCTAGCTTATCTGCAAAATTTTTTGCGGGTAAATATTATACAGTAAGCAATGTATTTGATTCTGTACGTTTTAACGGTATTAGTGTCTTTACTGATGAGAACATGTTACCGGCTTCTCTAAGAGGGTATGCACCGAGTGTCACAGGAACCGCGACAAGTAATGCGACGGTTACTATCTCGCAAAATGGACGTATCTTGAATCAAATGAAAGTAGCACCAGGGCCTTTTTCAATTGATAATTTAAGTTCCTCTTTATCGGGGGCTCTTGATGTTAAAATTACAGAGGAAGACGGCTCTGTACGTGAGTACCAAGTTTCCTCGACTAATATTCCATTTTTAACACGCCCAGGCATGGTGCAATATAAACTAAATGCAGGTCGGTTAGACCCAATGGGATATAAAAACATTAATGATGATTTTATATCAACTGAAGCCTCTTGGGGGATCCTCAACAATTTGTCTATTTTTGGTGGTGTTTTCGCAACCTCTAATGATGAATACCATGCCTATAATGCGGGTGTTGGGGTAAATATGGAACGCTTTGGTGCAATATCTTTTGATATTACACAGTCGAGAAACCAACTACAGGATGTCGCTTTACATACTGGTGAAAGTTACCGTATTAATTATGCAAAACGTTTTTCAAATTCGAGTCGACTGGATTTAACAGGGTATCAGTTTTCTAACGAAGGCTTTATGTCAGTGAATGACTATATTAGTTTAAAAGAAACTCCGTTAACACCACATTATCGGCAGAAAAATGTATTTACGACTTCTTTTACACAACAACTCCCTGATATACAGGCTGATATAAGTTTAAGTTACTCACGGGAAAGCTATTGGAAAGAATCAAAAAATAACAATACTCTTAATTTATCGTTTAATAAAACAATTAACACAAGTTTTATAAATAATGCGATTTTATCATTATCGGTCGGTGAAAGTAGTTACGTAAAAGGTAAGCGCTCTAAGCAAGCATACCTTTCGTTAAGCGTCCCATTTGGTGGTGAAAGAAATTCTCGGATTCAATACTTTAGTTCTTATAATGATATTGATAAGAAATATAATAGTAATATTAATTACAATTCTAAAATTAATGATAATAACGTTAGTTTAGGTTTATCAAGTAAAGACTTTTTTGAAAATGCAACAATGAATGCATCCGTTTATCGTGACACGCAATATGGTACTGCACAACTAACGGGTTCCTATGGCGAAGACTACCATACATTAAGTGGTTCTCTAGACGGCTCTTTGACCATTACCAGTCAAGGCCCAGTCTTACACCGACGAGTTTATGATAACCAAGCTCGTATGGTTATTGATACAGATAAGGCTAAAGGGGTATCAATTAATAAAAATGAATCAGTCACGAATGGGTTTGGTTTAGCCGCAATTAGTAATGTTCCAACCTATTATAGGTCGACCCAGTATGTGGATCTTAATAATGTACCAGACAATGTCAGCATTGATGACAGCGTGATTGAATCAAATTTAACTGATGGTGCGGTTGGTTATTCAAAACTCAATACATTAGTGGGTGAAAAAGCGTTAGTCACAATTAAATTCCCTGACGGCAATACGCCTCCATTTGGTGCTTTAGTTTATGGCTCTGATAATAAAAATGTATTGGGAATGATTGCAGAGGAAGGGCAAGTTTATTTAACGGGCTTCCAGCCAGACCAACAATTAATAGTTAAATGGAGTGGTGACCAGTCATGTCGAATTATGCTAGGTAAACAAAGTCATTTAACCAGTAAAAATATAACCTGTAATAAAGAATAGAAAATTATGAAAAAACTTAAATTAATAATGAGTGCTTTAATTTTAATTAGCACATACACACATGCATCAATTTCTGTTGACCGTACTCGCGTTATTTATGATGAAGCAAGTAAAGGTGTTAGCGTTGTGATTGAAAATATTGATAAAAAAGATCCTTATTTAGTCCAGTCATGGATCGAAAATGAAAATGGCGAAAAAATTTCAGAACCACTGATTGCTTTGCCTTTATTACAACGTGTTGAAGCAAATCAAAAGAAGCAGGTTAGAATTAGTTTATCAAAAAATGATGTGAAAATACCGAACAACCAAGAGTCATTATTTTATTTTAATGTCTTGGGTATTCCACCGAAAACTAAGCTAGAAAATGCAGTTGAAATTGTTATTCAATCACGTTTTAAATTATTTTATCGCCCGAGTGAATTGAAAAAATACCCTAATAATGATTGGCAAAAAGAGTTGAAAGCGGAGAAAGTGGGAAAATCATTAAAATTAACTAACCCGACTCCCTATCACATTGTCGTGATTAATGTTAATGATAATGAATCTAAAGTTCCTGATTTTAAAGAAATTGTTGTGAAGCCAAATAGCAATGCAACATATTTACTATCAGATAAACAAGTGAAATCACCAAAAATGATTGTGACTTATATTGATGATTATGGAACACCAAACTTATTGAAATATACATGTAATACAACTTGTTCCTTGTCAAATGAAAAGGATAAGAGGTAAGTTATGTTAATTTTGAAAAAAATAAATGCATTCGCTATATTATCTTTATTTTTGCTAAGTTTTCAATCAGTAGCTGCAGTTAATAATTGTGTACCGAGTTCAGGAGCTACATCTATAGAACAAGAATTAACCTTTGATATTGCAAATAGTAGTGCTTCAATTCCAAATGGTACCTTATTGACATCAGCAATGAGCTCATATATATCAATGAGATGTGAGTTTACTGGTTCATCAAGTACAACTAATGCTGTTTACTTTAAAAATACAATGCCGAATGCAATTAAAACATTGTTGATTAATAGTGGTGTCAGTGTGACACAACAAAATGCAATTTCATCGCCTAATCCAGTAACGATAACTAACCCAACTGTTCCAAATATTTATTTAGGGTATTGGAGTCAACCAGAGACAGGAATTACACGTAATATTGCTTTCATGTATAACTTCTATGTTTACAAGGGGGCTAATGCTCTTAAACCTTTTGATACTGGGTTATTTTTATTAGGAACTCATGTGGATTATTTAGGCAAGGATTTAGGCGGACCAACTTATGTGCGAATTAAAGGTAACTTAACCTTACTCTGCCCTGCGCCGGCGGTGAATATTACGGCTTCTAATGGGGGGAGTGTAAACTTTGACACGATTTCACCTAAACAAATGAATGCGGGAGATGTGGTTAGCCGAACTTTTAATTTAGGTATGTCAGTGCCACAGGACTGCGAAACAGGGCTGAATATATCAGTTCGTTTTGAACCAAATAATAATACGGTGCTAGGCGGAAAATATCTTGATATGGGTAATGGATTACAAACACTATTAACCCGTAATTCAACTGATATTAACTATAATGAAAGTTACAGTATTGGCGAAATCATGCCACAATCACCGATTAGTGTCCCTTTTACTGCGACATTAAGCAAGATTGCAGGCAGCACCATCGCTTCAGGTCCGTTTTCTAAAACAGTTCGAGTTGTTGTTTCATATTAAGAGTGTTAATTGACATTTTTTCTATGGTGTTATATTGAATATACATATTCTGATGCTGAGTATTATTAAATGAAAAAACTCAAATTAGTATTAGTTGATGATCATCCCATTGTGCTTTCAGGTTTGAAAGATACACTTTCTCAATCAATGAATCTAGAAATTTTAGGTGCCTACACTCAGGATGCTGAACTATTTTCTTTTTTGAAAAAAAATGAGGTTGATGTGATCTTAACTGATTATATGATGCCTAATAATACCCAATCTAGCGATGGCCAGAATTATATTCAATTTTTACGTCGTCAATACCCAAATATTGCTGTGATTGTATTAACGATGGTTTCTAACCCAATGATTATACAAATGTTATATGATTCAGGGGTGAGCGCGGTGGTGTCAAAAGAGGCACCATTAAGCGACTTGATGAAGGCTATCACATTAGCGGGGCAAGGCCGCCAATATCGTATTCCTGTTGCAGATATGACAACGACATTAAAAAGCCGTAATGCGATAACATTAAATGATAGGGTAAAGACATTATCACCTCGTGAACTTGAGGTATTGCGACTTTTTGTTCAAGGTAAGCCTATTGTTGATATTGCTAAGCAATTAAACCGCAGTGATAAAACTATCAGCTTACAGAAAAATGCCGCAATGCGTAAATTGGGTGTTGATAATAATCAAGCGTTAATCAGTTATTGCCTTACACACCATTTATTTGACTGATTTTTTTTATCCAATTAGCTAATTGATTGCAAATATTCTGGTTAACCTGAGTATCAATGTGTGTTGATGCCTGTGAATCTAATGTTGCCTCAAACTCACGAAGCTCATTAGCTAATTCACGTTGTTCAACACTAATTAATGCGCCACGGATACGGTGGGATAACTGCTTTATTTCATCAGTATTATTATCTTCGACAGCTCGGCAAAATTGAGCAATATCGGTAATAAAATGATGAATAATTTTTTCTCTATCCTCTCCATTTAGTGGGTTAATCATTTTTAG
Source organism: Providencia sp. PROV223 (assembly GCF_028479245.1). Classification (NCBI taxonomy): domain Bacteria; kingdom Pseudomonadati; phylum Pseudomonadota; class Gammaproteobacteria; order Enterobacterales; family Morganellaceae; genus Providencia; species Providencia sp. PROV223. The sequence goes on along the minus strand of NZ_JAMPNG010000002.1, from coordinate 47,151 downwards.
GGGTGCCGTTTCTAAAGTTGAGGAGGAGTAAATCGGGAATAAACGGTTGAATAATTGAATTAAGGTTTCTAGCTCTATAGGTTTTACAAGCCATGAATCCATTCCAGATTCTAGACATCGCTCTTCTTCTTCTTTTAATCCATTCGCAGTAACACCAATAATTGGACATGTTTCGCCTTCACTGCGTAGCTGTTGTGCAAGCTCATAACCATTACGATAAGGCATATTAACGTCTGTAAGGATGATATCGACAATTTCGTTATCCCAAATTACCAATGCTTCTTCACCATCATTGGCAATAAATACCTTACAACCGAGTAATTCAAGCTGCTCTTGTAGAACAACTTGGTTAATGGGGTTATCTTCAGCAATTAAAACGCGAAGCGGATATTTATGCATATGAGTTTGTATACGAGATGTTGGACAAATAAGGGGTAACTGTTCTTTATTATTTTGTAGTAAGAATAACTGCTGATTTAATTCGGATAGTCGAAAATTCATCTCAGGGCTTACCCATTGTTGTCCATCCCAATGAGTCGGCAGAGGAAACGATGGAATTAATATGCCGACAGCAATAACGGATGAGGTATCTATGGGGAGGCTATTTTCTGTGAAATAAACATTAGCTCCCCACCGTTTTAGCCATTGCGTTATATTTTCAGTCAATAATGGGTTTGGGGTTTGTAACCATATATTGGTGTTTTTTAGCGGCAGCCAATGTGGTTGCTGTATATCGAGAGCTAAAGGTAGTGTTACGAGAAACGAGCTACCAACCCCAGTTTCACTTTGTAAGCTTATTTGCCCATCCATCAATTTGATAAGTTTAGAGCAAATAAATAGGCCTAAGCCAGTACCGCCATAGGCATGAATTTCTGAATGAGCTTGATAAAATGGCTCAAATAATTTTATTTGTTGTTCAGGGCTAATTCCAACACCGGTATCACTGACACGTATTAATATATTATTATTACTTCTTTTAAGTTCAATAGTAACCGTACCCTTGTGGGTAAATTTAATTGCATTACTGAGTAAATTACCTAAGATTTGTTGCAGTCGAGCAGAGTCACCAATTCTATTTGCTTGCACACTTGGGTCAATAATAGCAAATAGGAGTAACCCTTTTTGCTGAGCAATACCTTGATATAGCTGAACAGTTTGTTGTACTAATTCTAATAAATCAAATGGCTGATTATGAATTTGAATTTGATTAGCTTCTATTTTACTAATATCTAAAATATCGCCAATTAATTGCATAAGTAATTGGGACGTTGTTGATATTCTCTCAATAAAATGAGCTTGTTGAGATGAAAGAGAAGTATTTGCGAGTAATTCTAACGTGCCGATTAGGCCATAAAGTGGGGTTCGTATTTCATGACTCATTGTTGCTAAGAATGTTGATTTAGCTCGGTTGGCTTCTTCTGCAAGCCGCTTAGCATCATCAAGTTGTTTTTCAGTTTCTGCTTGGATGGTAATATCAGTAAATGCACATAAAATAACAGGACGCTGTTGGTAATAAGTTGCTGTACTCACAACATAGAGGACATGCTCCCCTGATTTTAAAGTTGTTTTAACATGTTCTGTGTCAGAAAGAACCTTGACGAGTAATTCATTATATTCATTTGAGTCGTGGGGAGTAGATGTATTGGTTATTTTTAGCCAGTAACGAGCTAACTCATTTGCGAAGCGTAACTGCTGGGTTTCTTTATCTATTACACATAAGCCGATAGGGATTGTTGCGATAAGCGCTTGGTTGAATTCTTCATTTTCTAAGATGGCTTGCTGGGAGTCTATTGCGGGTTGTAATATTTTTCGTTGGTACCAGCGGTGATATCCCCATCCACAAAATAAACTAAAGAAAAGAGCGATAACTAAACTGATAGGAAACCACAGATTGTCTTCAAAAAAAGCAGCATAACTAATTCTATAATATCCAGTCCATTCATCAGTTTTAGACGAAAGCTTAAGAACCAGACCATCTTTGGTATAAAAAATACCTTCTAATGCTTCTTCCTCAGGTGCTTGGGTTGTTCCAAGTAGCTGACCATATTTTGTATGAATCAGCCAAAATTGATGTGTGAGTGTGGGGTTTAACATTCGTTCCAGCACACTTAACCTAGCTTGGCTTAACATACTGACCGCATAAATATTTTTAGGGGAAATATGAGCATTTTGCCATAAATGTTCATCAAAACCGGCTGGAATAATCCCGATGAGAATATTATCAAAAGGCACTGGGCGTAGCCAAATAATTTGTTTTAAGTCAGTCGGTTGCGATTCTGAAAACTGGGCATGGATAGCCGGTAAATTTTTCCTGACGTTATCAATAACGGAATAATATAAATTTGGAGATATCGATTCATTTCCTAACACAGTGCCAACAGAAGGCACACTAATACTAATTTGGTCGTGCTCATTGACAAAAAATACAGCGGCTGCTGGGAAATAGGATCCACCCCAAAACGTGGAATAATAATCAGCTAAATAAGCCCCCAGAGAAAATAATATGCTGGGCACTTTGGTGCATTCTAAACTTTTATCACAAGCTAGCGTGAATGGCATTGCGACTAAAGATTCTTTACCTTCTAGTAGGTGTAATGATAGTTTGGTTGGTAGTGATTGCTCTTGTATTGCATAAGTTCGGCTTTCAACTAGCTCTGATAGGTCTTGGTTTTGTTTATTTAACGATCTTAAAAATTTCTCTTGCTCATTGATATAGCCTATTAGTGACCTAAAATCGACCTCTAACCGCTTAGTTTCTTGTTGGACAATGCGTTCTGCGCTCCAAAATAATGTTGCTATTAGGATAAACAACAGAGGGAAGGCGACAGTGAGTATGCTGTTTGTGCGTCCTGATGTGCGAGTTATCCTTGAAAATGCAGTCGGAGAAGGGGTAGGCATAGTGCTGTTCTCATCGATTATAGGCAAACTCCATAATTTTCATAATAATATAAAATAAACAAATTAAACAATATTTCTTTATGCCAAAGGTTAGACAATTGCTGAATTATAATAGTCTTTCAAATCATCTAATTCCCAACCAAAACCATTTAAATTAGTGATATGGTGTGAAAGTTTAGGATGATGGCTAACGATATAGAATAGCCTATGGTAAAAATCTGGGAAGTTAATACCGAGTATAAGAATAAATTTAAACAATACATCTACGGTTAATGCATTTTCACCTCGTTCATAACGGGATAATTGCTGTTGGCTAATACCTAGCTCTTTCGCAATGCTCTCACCGCTAATTCCTAACTCTTGTCGGTATTCTTGTAGGCATTTACCAACTAGCTGGCTGATATAATAAGTTGTATCTTTTTTCTTTTTCATGTGGAAACTTGACCCTAGTATCATTGATTCATAAAACTATTTTTATCTTTAAGAGTAAATTATGGCAAAAATAAAATTTTAGAATATAAGGTATTCCTTAATTAAAAATAATATTAAGTCATTTATTTCAGGTTCATATGCAGAGTCTTATTTTAAACATTATAGTTATTTTTTTATTTTAGAGAACTATTTTTGTTACTTAACAGTATGTTAAGTATTTATTGTGAATTGCTCGGTAAGGTTTAGTTGGCTTTATTGCATTAAGGCTTGGTTACATTCTCATTACAAATTATTATTATTTATTGTTTAATATTGTATTTGATTATTTTTTTAGCTCAATAGATGGGAATAAAAAATGATATTATGGTTTTTTAGTGGTTTATTTGAATAACTATTAATATAAAAACTTATTTTTAGGTTTTTAAATGAGACAACAGGCCAGTAAATACACGTAATAAGAGTGTGCGATCGCCATTTAATGGATAAAATGAGAAAAGGGTGAGAATAATAATCTAGTTATAAACCTTAGTGTTTGGCTTTTTCTAGTTTCCCCCTAATTATTTAGCATAAGTTAAGCCAATTAACTTTGGTTTATGGTTATTTTTATATCTATATTCTGTCTATAGGCTTATTACTCATAGCTTGCAAACAGAGAGCATAGAGAAATAGGTGTTTAGAGGAGAGTAAAGGCCATTCCGTGTCTTTAGCCTAGTTAGCTAAGTATGAGTGTTTGAAAATACAAAAGCAAAAACCCGCCTTTTGGGCGGGTTCTTTAAATAGTGGTGCCCGGACTCGGAATCGAACCAAGGACACGGGGATTTTCAATCCCCTGCTCTACCGACTGAGCTATCCGGGCAACGGGGCGCATTAAACCGTATTCAGCCGTTTGCGTCAATGCATTTTTAATAAAAAAACACTTTTTTTTACTGAGTGTTTTCTTTTTCAACAAAAGGTGTGTGTTTAGTATGCGTTAATTGGTTTTTTAGCTTAACGCTCCTTTTTTACGGCACAGTGCGATTGTCAGGATATCCTCAGAAAGGTGTTGTGCAATCTCGACATCTTGAATGTCCCTTTGTACTAATAAGCGGTTTAAACAGCCTTCGAGCACTAATTCCATTTGGTTAGCAACTAATTCCGAGTCTTCAATATCTAGCTCATCTAATAGGCTTTTTGTGAAATGAAACGAATTATCTTTTTGTAGGCGGCTTAATTGGTGGATAGGGTGTTCTGCATCTGGATAATAATTACATGCAGAAATGAATAAACAGCCCGGAAAACGCCCTTCACTGACTTTTTCAGACAATTGTTGGTAACGAGCCATTAATTTTTGTTGCGGGGTTAGGGATTCATCTAGCAAGGTTTGGCGCTGCCATACTTCAATTTGCTGGCTATGATAGCGCAAGCAATCATAAACAAGAGCTTCATCGTCTGGCCAAAACTGCCGAATAGTAGAGAAATCAGATTCAATTTCGCTGAGTAAATTTTCTGTAGATGCGGATAACCCTTGGATTTCCAATTGATTTAACGCATGACTTAAAATAATTTCACGTTGGATAGGCATTGTTAACTCCATCACAATAATGTCTGATTTTTCTCCATCATAACAATGTTCAATTGTGAATTATAGCGGTTTGCAGTGCTATCATGAGGCGCCGTTTCTGAGGTGAAATAAAATCAAATAAGAAATTGAATGGGTATTTTAAAGTGGGGAGTTTTAAGCACACAGGAGGGGGAAGAACCCCCCTGGAACGAACTTCATGGGTTTATATCGGGCTTTAATTGATCAATTTAGCTTCTAACGCTGCATCGATATAGTAATACTGAAAGACTTTTTTCATAAAGTCATCGATGTCATGTTTTCGCAATTCGAGAGCTTGTAAAATGTCCAAAAGACCTTGGATAGTAATGGCATTTTTACCTCTTTCATAACGGGAAACTTGCTGCTGGCTGATTCTTAGGCGAGAAGCTAATTGTGCACCAGTTAAACCAACCACTTTTCTGCGGTGCTTTAAAAAGGTTCCAATATAAACGGTTACATTTGTGTTTTTATTTCGTTGAGTATTTAGCATACCTCCTCCAAATATATAAATTTTGTTAAAATAAATTATTTTTGCTATTGAAAAGTTCTTGATATTTAATTCGTATTACTCCGAGTAATTAAATTATCATTATCAGATTTTTCGGGTGTTATTAAACAAGGATGAGTTAATGATTACCAATATTTATGGCGGATTGATTTTAAATTTTTGATAGATTATTTCTATCTTTGGTGCCTTCAATTCATGTGTCAAGAAAGATGGGTTAGCATTACTACCTATTCAGGAGTAAATATCAGAGCTTTATTCTGATTTTTATTTATTTTTATTTTATTCTTGAATCTATATTCCATCTGGTAATTGTAAGGAAAAAATGAGATAACTTATTATTGCGTAATTGTAGTCATTATTTGTTACAATTATATGTATAGCCTTAATATATATTATTAGAAAAATTCTTATTTTGATTTGTTTATAATCTAAAGTAATATATTTAAATACATATTATTAAAAAATAGTTTGAGTTTTTTATCTAAATGGTTATTGTATTTTTATAATTGCCTACGTGACTTTATATGGGATAACAAAAATAATATGTTATAGGTAGGTATAAAGAACCCGTGCTATTTGCACGGGCCTGTATAAGATTAATTTTAATTAATATAAACTATAGGATCATACCGCCAAATAAGAAGCCGAATGAAACAGCTAATGCGACAGCGATAGTGCCTGGAATAAAGAATGGGTGGTTAAAGACGAATCGGCCAATACGCGTTGTCCCTGTGTCATCCATCTGTACTGCTGCAACCAGTGTTGGGTAGGTAGGCAGAATAAATAGGCCAGAAACCGCAGAGAATGATGCGATAGCAGTTAATGGGCTAACATTCAGCGCTAATGCCATTGGCATCAGAGCTTTCGCTGTTGCGGCTTGTGAGTATAGTAAAGCGGAGCAGAAGAAGAATATAACTGCTAACATCCAAGAATGTTCATGAATTAAATCCCCCGCAGTTTCTTTGATCCAGTCAATGTTGTGCTGTACGAAAGTATCACCTAACCAAGCCACACCTAAAATACAAATACATGCGCTCATACCTGCTTTAAAGGTACTTGAGTTCAAGATAGCATCAGTATTTACACGGCAGAAAATAGTGATTAATGTCGCCACAGTCAGCATGATAATCAAAATTGCATTTGTGGTGTTCATTAATGGTGTTTCAACAATCCCTAAGCTTGGGCTGTTAATGATGGCATAGCAGACAACGCCAACAACCCCAAGCAAGAACAGCAGTACAGAAGACTTAGCGCCCGCTTTGATTTCTTTAACTTGGCTACCACGCAGTTCAACTAAACCTTCAGCTAAACGTTTTTGGTAGATAGGATCATCAGATAATTTAGAGTTAAACGTCCACGAGATGATGAATGACATCAAAATGATAGCAAGGAATGTCGCAGGTAATAGAACACTTAGAAGCGAGATATAGCTGACTGTGTTACCTGCACCCACCATTGCTGGGTTTTCCATGACGGATGCCATGTAAACCACTGCCGCAGAAATTGGTGATGCTGTAATACCTATCTGTGCTGCAACGACCGCAGTCGATAATGGACGACAAGGTTTTACACCTTGTTCTTTAGCGACTTCTGCGATAACAGGCAGTGTTGCTAACGAGATATTACCTGTCCCTGCGAAAAGTGTCAGAAAGTAGGTAACAATAGGTGCAAGGATGGTGATGTACTTAGGATTACGACGCAGTAATTTTTCGGTTTGGGCAACTAAATAGTCCAGACCTCCAGCAATTTGCATTGCAGAGATAGCGGCAATAACAGCCATGATAATTGAGATAACGTCAAATGGAATGGTTCCTGGTTTTACGCCAATAGCTGCGAGTACCAGTACACCAAGGCCACCGGCAAAGCCGATACCTATCCCACCTAAACGGGCCCCCAAAAAGATGGCCAGCAGAACAATAATAAATTCTACGGCTAACATAGTGTTTACTCCTCGACAAAATGAAAATTAAAATTATGAAACTGTTATGTTAATTATTTGTGTGTGTATTAATCAAAAAAGGCACGCTTTCTGTTGAGAGGCGTGCCTTTATTTTTAAGTATTATTTATGATAAACATAAATTTTTAGTCATCAAAGCGTTTTGCTTTATAAGCTGGGTGTTTTAAGTTCTCAACAGAGAAAATATCATCCAGTTCTGCTTCAGTCAGTAAACCGCGTTCTAAAACAACTTCGCGTACGCTCTTACCCGTTTCAGCACAGATTTTACCCACGATATCACCATTATGGTGACCAATGAATGGGTTCAGATAAGTGACGATACCGATGGAGTTAAATACAAATGCTTCACAGATTTCTTTGTTCACAGTAATGCCGCTAATACATTTTTCTTGCAGGTTACGACATGCGTTGCTCATCAGAGAGATAGACTCGAACATCGCTTGGCCAATCGCTGGTTCCATTACATTTAATTGTAATTGACCTGCTTCAGCAGCCATCGTTACACAGATATCATTACCAATAACTTTGAAACATGCTTGGTTGACGACTTCAGGAATAACAGGGTTAACTTTTGCTGGCATGATAGACGAACCAGCTTGTAACTCAGGTAAGTTGATTTCTTTAAGGCCAGCACGAGGACCTGAAGATAGCAGACGTAAGTCGTTACAAATTTTAGACAGTTTCATCGCTAGACGTTTTAAGCCTGCATGAACAGTGATGTAAGCACCACAGTCAGAGGTTGCTTCGATTAAGTCTTCTGCTGGAACGCATGGTAAACCAGTTACTTCTGCTAATTTTTTAACTGCAAGTTCTGAGTAACCAGGAGCAGTATTCAGGCCTGTACCAATAGCAGTTGCGCCCAAGTTAACTTCGAGCAGTAATTCAATGCTGCGTTTTAAGTTTTTCTCTTCTTCTTTTAAGAGAGTAGCGAAAGCATGGAATTCTTGGCCGACAGTCATTGGAACGGCATCCTGCAGCTGGGTACGACCCATTTTCAGAATGTCTTTGTATTCTTCAGCTTTAGCTTCAAAGCCTTTTTTCAGGTATTCAACAGACTCAATTAACTTCAATATAGAATTATACACTGCGATACGGAACCCTGTAGGGTATGCATCGTTAGTGGATTGACTTTTGTTCAGGTGGTCATTTGGATTTAAGAATTCATACTCACCTTTTTTATGACCCATCAGTTCAAGACCGATGTTTGCTAGAACCTCGTTGGTATTCATGTTCAGTGATGTGCCCGCACCACCTTGGAATACGTCAACCGGGAATTGGTCCATGCATTTGCCTTCATTTAGAACAACGTCACACGCTTTGATGATGGTATCCGCGATATTACGTGGAATAGTGTGCTGTTCTTTGTTGGCTAAAGCCGCCGCTTTTTTAACCATAACCATGCCACGAATAAATTCTGGGACATCGTTAATGGTGCGGTCGCTGATATAAAAGTTTTCAATCGCACGCAGAGTATGAACACCATAATAGGCATCAGCTGGAACTTCTTTTTTACCTAACAGGTCTTCTTCGATACGAGTATTGTTTGACATGAGAACCTTCTTAATTAGATTACAGTTACTGTCCGTTTATGCGCTTTAAAAATCGATACTTCGTAAAACAAAATTCACAGGTGATTAATATTGCAAAGTAAAACTTTACAAGCAATTAACACCGTCTACTACGTTGTCAGCATTATGATCTACTGATTTATGGGTAGATGATATGCTTTTAATCATCTATTGCCTTGAACCTAGATCACTATATAGTTTGATTTATGCAACAGATTTCACGTTGTGTGATATTCATCACAGATAAGTACCATTAATGAAAAAAATCTGTGAGTTGAAAAGCGTTATATCTGCCCCAATTATTATGGCTATACTAAAGAAAAAAGCGAATATTGATAGTTGTCTCTTAGATGCAGTTCACAAAGGTTTCCCTAGGGGCGTAAAATAATCGATAGCTTATTGAAATAAAGGAGAACTTGTGCGCTGGTTACCACTCATTCTGATATGTATTCTCGTTTACATTGAATCCGTCATTTTTGTGCGGGTTGCATCTGAAGTTGGTGTTTTAATGACGTTAATTTTAGTCGTTTTGACATCCTGCTTAGGTGTGTCACTTGTGAAAAATCAAGGCATGAAAAATGTACTGCAAATCCAACAAAAGTTAGCATCAGGTGAAAGCCCTGCAGCTGAAATGATCAAGAGCGTTGCATTGGTCTTAGCGGGTTTCTTGTTGATTGTGCCTGGGTTCTTTACGGATTTTATTGGTTTACTGTTATTACTACCGCCAATTCAAAAGCTTATTGTAATGCGCTTAATTCCTCATATTCGTTTCTACCAACCAGGTGCTGGTTTTAACCAAACGGGAAATGGCGGCTTTCAACGTGGCGATACTTTTGAGGGGGAATTCCAACGTAAGCAAGACGATCCTTCTTTTACAATCGATAATTCAGATAAAACAGATTCGTCAGATAAAGACGATCGCCCTAAACCATAAAACCATCCTATTTATGGGGAGATAAAAATGAAAAATTTTTTATCTCCCCCCTTGAAGTCCCTCTTCTTCGCCCCAATCTGCTCAAACATGGTACTAGTTTATTTAAGACATGCTGGTATCGTCCTTTTACCTAGTATGGACTTTATTTATAGGAGAACTATTAATGAAAATTCGTCCATTGCATGACCGTGTTATCGTTAAACGTAAAGAAGTTGAATCAAAATCTGCAGGCGGGATCGTTCTGACGGGTACTGCTGCAAGCAAATCAACTCGTGGTGAAGTTCTTGCAGTTGGCAACGGCCGCATCCTCGAAAATGGTGAAATCAAAGCACTGGATGTGAAAGTTGGCGATATCGTAATCTTTAACGATGGTTATGGCGTGAAAGCTGAAAAAATCGACAATGAAGAAGTCCTGATTATGTCCGAAAGTGACATTCTGGCAATTGTTGAAGCGTAATTTTCACTTAAAACTTCTCAACGAACGAAAAGAATTTGAAGGAAAGAGATAATGGCAGCTAAAGACGTTAAATTTGGTAGTGATGCACGTACGAAAATGCTTCGTGGTGTGAATGTTCTGGCAGACGCAGTAAAAGTGACTTTAGGTCCTAAAGGCCGTAACGTAGTTTTAGATAAATCTTTTGGCTCACCAGTTATCACCAAAGATGGTGTTTCAGTTGCACGTGAAATCGAATTAGAAGACAAATTCGAAAACATGGGCGCTCAGATGGTGAAAGAAGTTGCTTCTAAAGCTAACGACGCTGCAGGTGACGGTACTACAACGGCAACTGTACTAGCTCAAGCTATCATTACTGAAGGCTTAAAAGCGGTTGCTGCGGGTATGAATCCAATGGACCTGAAACGCGGTATCGACAAAGCAGTTGTTGCTGCTGTTGAAGAACTGAAAGCACTGTCAGTTCCTTGTTCAGACACTAAATCAATCGCACAGGTTGGTACAATTTCTGCAAACTCCGACGAAACCGTGGGTAAATTAATTGCAGAAGCGATGGATAAAGTCGGTAAAGAAGGCGTTATCACAGTTGAAGAAGGTACTGGTCTGGAAGACGAGCTGGATGTGGTTGAAGGTATGCAATTTGACCGCGGTTACCTGTCTCCTTACTTTATCAACAAACCAGAAACTGGTGCTGTTGAGTTAGAAAACCCATTCATCCTGTTAGTTGACAAAAAAGTTTCTAACATCCGTGAATTACTGCCAGTATTAGAAGGCGTTGCTAAGGCAAGCAAACCACTGTTAATCATCGCTGAAGATGTTGAAGGTGAAGCACTGGCAACTCTGGTTGTTAACACCATGCGTGGTATTGTTAAAGTTGCAGCGGTTAAAGCACCCGGCTTCGGTGACCGTCGTAAAGCAATGCTACAAGATATCGCAATTCTGACCAATGGTACTGTTATCTCTGAAGAGATCGGTATGGAGTTAGAAAAAGCGACATTAGAAGATTTAGGTCAAGCAAAGCGTATCGTTATCAACAAAGACACAACCACTATCATTGATGGTGTGGGTGAAGAGTCTGCGATTGCAAACCGTGTTACTCAAATTCGTCAACAAATCGAAGAATCTTCTTCAGATTACGACCGTGAAAAACTGCAAGAGCGCGTTGCTAAATTAGCAGGCGGTGTCGCAGTAATTAAAGTGGGCGCAGCAACTGAAGTTGAAATGAAAGAAAAACGTGCTCGTGTTGACGATGCTCTGCATGCAACTCGTGCCGCTGTCGAAGAAGGTGTTGTTGCTGGTGGTGGTACTGCACTGGTTCGCGTTGCAGCGAAACTGGAAGCACTGACTGGTGAAAACGAAGAACAAAACGTAGGTATTCGTGTTGCTCTGCGTGCGATGGAAGCGCCAATGCGTCAAATCGTTACTAACGCAGGTGAAGAAGCCTCTGTTGTTGTTAACAACGTGAAAGCAGCAAAAGGTAACGAAGGTTACAACGCGGCGACTGACACTTATGGCGATATGATCGACATGGGTATCTTAGACCCAACTAAAGTAACGCGTTCTGCTCTGCAATTCGCAGCGTCTATCGCAGGTCTGATGATCACAACTGAAGCGATGATCACTGATCTGCCAAAATCAGATGCACCTGACTTAGGTGCTGCTGGTATGGGCGGCATGGGTGGAATGGGCGGTATGATGTAAGCCAGTTGGCGACATCAAGCTCAAGTAGTTACTAACTAGGTTAGGGCTACCCACCATAAGACCGGCATCGTTATATTTCTAGCGGTGCCGGTTTTTTTATTGATTTTTAATTAATAAATAACCATTAATTATTGATGAAGGTAATATATCAAAACAAGATACAATTAATGCGTTATATGATTTATTTTTGCGTCAATGTTGCTTCGCAGGTTATATTTAACGTAAGGTAAGTGGTTTGAATTAGCAAAGAATAGAGCAGGTTCTTGATTAATTTGTGGTAGACTCTATTCGGCTGGTGATGTGCGGCAATTATGACGCTGTATGTTAATCACCTCCTAGATATTTCAATTAGTAGGCTATTGGAACTAAAGAGATTTTCAAACCAGCTGCAAAAACACAATGAAAAATGAGGGAAAACATGCGAATTAAAGTCTTGCTTGGTGCTGCTGCATTATTGCTTTTAGCAGGTTGTTCAACAACAACTAATTTGACTGCGGCAGGCTCACAAGTTCGTTTTGTTGAGAATCAACCTGGAAGTGATTGCCAACTTCTCGGTCAGGTTGCAGGGACTCAAAGCAACTGGTTGAGTGGTGTCAACAATGAATCTAGCTCAATGCGCAGCGCAGCAAATGATTTACGTAATAAAGCAGCGGCGATGGGCGGTAACGTGATTTTTGGTGCATCAAGTCCAAGTGAAACCGTGTTATCTAGCTTCATTCCATTAGATAGCAAAATGGTTGGCCAAGTTTATAAGTGCCCCTAAAATGAATTCATAGCGCCCAAATAATTGTTTGGGCGTTTTGCTTTCTAGTTCTGTCTTAAGTTAAGGTCAAGCAGTGTTTTACTTGGCTCTCCCCCTATTTCCCGAGCGAGCTTAGGTACAAGGTACCCAGAGACCTTACTCAGTAATTGCTGTATCAATTGTCTAGCTTCGGTATCACTCACTAAAAAGTGCGCAGCGCCTTGAACTTTATCTAATACATGTAAGTAATAAGGTAAAATACCTGCATCAAATAAGGCATTACTTAAATTCATCAGAGCCGTCACGTTGTCATTAACTTGGCGCAGTAATACGCTTTGGTTTAATAATGTCACACCTGATAGTTTTAGTTTTTGTATTGCCTTGGTGAATGGCTCGTCAATTTCGTTAGCATGATTAACGTGTGTAACCATAATGACCTGTAACCTAGAGCTAGCAAGACGTTTACAGAGCGTATCTGTAATGCGTTCTGGTATCACCACAGGCAAACGAGTATGAATTCTAAGGCGTTTTATATGAGGAATCGCCTCTAATTGGCTGATGAGCCAATCAAGTTCATGGTCTTTTGCCATCAACGGATCACCACCTGAGAAGATGATTTCATTGAGTTCGGTGTGGTTTTTTATATAATCCACAGCCATCAACCAGTTATTTTTATTTCCTTTGTTGTCTTCGTAAGGAAAATGCCGGCGAAAACAGTAGCGACAGTTGACTGCGCAGCCACCTTTTACCAGCAGTAATGCGCGGTTGTGGTATTTATGCAATAAACTTGGAATTTCATTATCCTGCTCTTCTAGTGGGTCAGTAGAAAAACCTGGATGTATATCAAACTCTGCTTTTGCAGTTAATACCTGCAATAGCAGAGGGTCTAGTGGATCACCTTTTTTCATGCGGGAAATAAAGGGCACTGGAACGCGTAAAGGAAATAATTTACGTGCCTCACTGCCTTCTTTCGATAAAAGATGATTTTCTAGGTTAAGTATTTGCAGCAATTCATCTGGATTAGTGATTGCTTCAGCAAGTTGTTGTATCCAGACTTCTCTGGATGAGGTATTTTGAGTTACAATATCGACCATTTTTTGGCTATGCCATTTTTAGTTTATAAATTAGAGGATCACCATGGCTACTTATAGTACCAATGAATTCCGCTCAGGTCTTAAAATCATGTTAGATGGCGAGCCTTGTGTCGTTTTAGAAAGTGAATTCGTCAAACCGGGTAAAGGTCAAGCATTCGCACGTGTGCGTATCCGTAAACTGATTTCTAACAAACTGTTGGAAAAAACATTTAAGTCTACTGACTCTGTTGAAGGTGCAGATGTCATGGATATGAACTTAACTTACCTATACAACGACGGTGAGTTCTGGCATTTCATGAACAACGAAACTTTTGAACAGTTAGCAGCGGACGAAAAAACCGTTGGCGATAACGCGAAATGGTTAGTTGACCAAGCAGAATGTATTTTAACACTGTGGGACGGCCGTCCTATCGCGGTAACTCCACCTAACTTTGTTGAGTTAGAAATTACCGATACTGACCCAGGCCTGAAAGGGGATACCGCAGGTACAGGTGGTAAACCTGCAACACTGAGCACTGGCGCAGTGGTTAAGGTTCCTCTGTTTGTTCAGATCGGTGAAGTTATCCGTGTTGATACTCGTTCAGGTGAGTATGTTTCACGCGTAAAATAACGGTTGATCCTATACTGAATCGTTAAAAATAAAAAGCCGTGGTACTCGACCACGGCTTTTTTTGTCTATTTTAAGTGATTAACAGCACTTAAACCCACCTTTGCCACCGTAACGTGCGTCTTGACGCTCTTTGAAAAATTCTTCATAGGTCATAGGCGTTTGGTCAGGGTGTGTTCTTTGCATATGAGCGACATAGTTGTCGTAATCGGGAACGCCAACCATCATTTTTGCCGCTTGGCCTAGGTAGCGGGCCGCTTTTCCCAGTTCTCCAAACATAAATCCTCGTCATATTTTGTGTTGTAGCGGTGTTGGCTTCACTTGTTAACCCTAGTCACATACTGTTATGTATGCTCCTAGTTTCTCCTTCATACTTCACGCTGTTGCTGCGTTGGCTTCATCCGCTAACCCTAGTCACATACTGGAGTATGCTCCTAGGGATTATCTTCTTTGCCGCCTTGCTCCAACGTGAATTATTTTGGAGAAAGAGTATATGTCCTAAACAGTGACAAGCTTTTCCGCGAAAATCAATGATGGCGCGTATTTGCCACGATTTCTTCATAGTTGGCTGGCATGGGTTCATATGGTACTTCATTCGCAGTTGGTTGGTCAGATTTTAATGCCTTCAACGCGGTGCGGATGGAGAATAGAGCCAGTAATACCACGACAATCATAAAGAAAATAGTTAACCCTGCATCTAAGCGGTTATTGAAAATTAACTGAGTTAATTGAGACTCTGTATATTGAACAGGAATATTGCCGCTATCAATCATCGCTTGGAATTTATTTGCTACAGCTAAGAAACCGACGCGGGCATCTTCACTGAAGGTTTTTTCCCAGCCTGCAGTCATCGTGCAGATTAACAGCCATGCTGTTGGTACTAAAGCGACCCATGCATATCTTTGGCGCTTCATTTTGAACAGTACCACAGCACACAGCATTAATGCCATACCTGCTAACATTTGGTTCGCGATACCAAACAATGGCCACAAGGTGTTAATACCACCAAGTGGGTCGACAACGCCTTGGTGGAGGAAATAACCCCAAGCTAGCACACACAGTGCAGTTGCTATCAAGTTGGCGGGTAGCGAATCCGTACGTTTCAAAGATGGAGACACCACTCCCAGTAAATCTTGTAGCATAAAACGTGCTGCTCGGGTTCCTGCATCCACCGCGGTTAAAATAAATAATGCTTCAAATAATATGGCAAAGTGGTACCAGAATGCCACATTCATCAAGCCGCCAAGCGCACCGTGAAGAATATACGCCATCCCAACTGCCAGTGTTGGCGCACCGCCTGCCCGTGAAATAATACTGGTTTCACCCACGTCATTCGCAATGCTGTTGAGCTGCTCAGGAGTGATTTGGAAGCCCCAACTACTGACAACTTGGGCCGCAGAGGCGACCACATCTTGCGTACCTGCGGGAGCTAACATCGCCATGGGACTATTCATGGCAAAATAAACACCCGGGTCAATCACACAAGCGGCAACCAATGCCATAATTGCTACGAAAGATTCCATTAACATGCCACCATAGCCAATAAAGCAAGCTTGGTTTTCATTAGCCAACATTTTTGGTGTGGTGCCTGATGAAATCAGTGCATGGAAGCCAGAAACGGCGCCACAAGCAATCGTAATAAATAAGAATGGAAACAAATCACCTGCCCAAACTGGGCCTGTACCATCAATATATTTCGTTAACGATGGCATCTGTAAGTTTGGATTGAGAATTAAAATACCAATTGCCAATCCAATGATAGTCCCGATTTTTAAAAAGGTTGATAGATAGTCGCGGGGAGCGAGTAATAGCCAAACTGGCAAAACGGCAGCAACAAAGCCATAACCGACTAACATCCAAGTGAGTTGAACACCTGTATAGTCAAAGTAAGGTGCCCAAGTTTCGCTTTCAGCAACCCAACCCCCTGAGATAATTGCAAATACAAGAAAAACTAGCCCAATAATAGAAACTTCACCAATGCGTCCTGGGCGGATATAACGGGTATAAATACCCATAAAAATCGCTAAAGGAATAGTAAAGGCAACCGTATAAGTTCCCCATGGGCTATGAGTGAGGGCTTTTACGACAATCATGGCAAGTACGGCTAAGATGATTACCATAATCATAAAACAAGCGATTAAAGCCAGCACCCCTGCGGTATTGCCCATTTCTTCTTTGACTAATTCACCCAGTGAGCGGCCATCTCGACGTGTTGAGACAAACAGCACCATAAAATCTTGTACGGCACCAGCTAGCACAACCCCAGCGAGTAGCCACAGCATACCGGGTAAATAGCCCATTTGCGCGGCAAGAACAGGGCCAACCAGTGGGCCGGCGCCTGCGATAGCGGCAAAATGGTGACCAAATAATACTTTTTTATCTGTTGGTACGTAATCTAAGCCATCATTATGACGAATTGCAGGCGTCATTCGAGTTGCATCGACTTGGAGTACTTTTTTAGCAATAAAAAGCCCGTAATAGCGGTATGCAATCAGATAAATACATACGGCAGCGACAACGATCCACAAGGCATTGATTTGTTCGCCACGATATAAAGCGATGTAGCCAAGTGAAAAAGCACCGAGCAGAGCGAGCACAATCCAAATAAATTGTTTACCCATAGCCATCCCCATCTGTTCAATGAATGATATTTGTTATTTATTTAAGTGAAACTGAGGAAGATATAGCCATAGTTAAGTTAAAGAAAAAGTAGCTAAAACGAGACACCTAATTGAAATTTGAGATAAATTTAATAATTGTTGTCAGTATCACTAATTTAGGATTATTTATTGGATTTTATCTGGTTTTGAGCTAGCGATTATTTGATGAATTGGTTTTTTATCTGGGTTTTTGATGTTTTTTAGTGATAATGTCTGTTGCGATGTTTTTGTTGATACGAGAATGGTTAAAGAAAAGAAAATAATCGGAAGCTAAAAAACTCCCGACTATTAATTGGTTAACTAGGCTCGTCTTAATTGTTGGATTATTTTTTTACCAAAAAGCGTGGTAATTAGGCCAAACATGATCAAAACGAGGCCAGCAACTTGTACGCCATTTATATGCTCTCCAAGGAATAAAGCACTGCTGCTTAAACCAAAGACTGGAACCAACAATGAAAAAGGAGCAACACGCCAAGCTTCATAACGGCCGAGCAGGACTCCCCAAAGCCCATAGCCGACAAATGTTGATAAATAAGCTAAATAGATAATGACACCAAAGACTGACCAATTAAAGCCTGATAGTCCTTCAACAATGGCTTCTTCACCTTCTAAAACCCATGAACTAATCAAAAAGGGAATGATTGGGATCAGCGCGCTCCAACTGACCAATGATAGGGCACTGCATTTCTCAGCACCTTCCTGTTTCATTATGATTCTATTGGTAATGTTGCCGCAAGCCCATGATAAACCAGCAATTAAAGTAAATACTAACCCGAGTAATGGAATATCATCTAGCCCACCGACGGTGGCGCCATTGGCTAAAACCGTTAGCCCTGCAATCGCGATAAACATACCAAGAAAGTGAGTCGGCTGTAATGATTCTTTTAAAATCATTGCGCCGAGCAATAAGGTAAAAAAGGCCTGAGATTGCAAGATAACAGAGGTAATCCCCGCTGGCATCCCCACTCTAATCGCGCAAAATAAGAAGGCAAATTGACCAAAGCTGATGGTGAGCCCATAGAGAAGCAATAATTTGAACGGAATTTTGGGGCGCTTAAAAATAAAAATAGCAGGAAAGGCTACAAACATGAAACGTAATGCGCCTAATAATAACGGCGGAAGTGCGGTAACGCCGAGTTTAATGATAACGAAGTTAACCCCCCAAATTACGACTACACAAAGGGCGAGTAAGATGTCTCTGAGACTCATGCTATTTTCTCGATGAACTTGCCAGATTAGACATCTACTTTACATGTGTATAATTTTGAGTGCGATGGTTATGATGCTTAATAATAAAAAACGGTATAAAAAGGTTAAGTTTTATGGTTGATTTGCGCTTATTTGTTATTTTTCGTTGCTTAAGTCTGGGTCTGTGAATATTTATAATGTATTCATACATCATACGTATTCAGGACGGCCTGAATCAACGTCATTTAAATATGGGGACGACCCCGAGTAATTAACGGGAGCAAGCAATCATGGCTTGGATCGTTCTTTTTTTTGCAGGTTTATGCGAAGTGGTATGGGCTGTAGGTTTAAAATATACTCATGGTTTTACCCGTTTAACACCGAGTATTATTACTGTTGTCGCTATTATTACCAGTATGGGGTTGTTAGCCTACGCCATGCGTGATTTACCGGTCGGCACGGCTTATGCCATTTGGACGGGGATTGGGGCTGTGGGCACAGCAATTGTTGGGATTATTTTCCTTGGTGAGTCAGCAAATATGTTCCGCTTGTTAAGCCTTGCTTTGATTATTACCGGGTTAATTGGTTTAAAAGTATCAAGTTAATTTTCAAATTAATTATTATTTAATTAAAAATGAATAATAAGCGGGAGACAGAGAAAGTTACCCGCTTTATCTTCTTGATATTTTATTGGCATAAAGAAAACTATTCTTATGTTATTTTTCGTTATAACGCGATGGCCAAATTTCAGATGGTGCAACACCCAAAAACTCGGCAATAATACGCTCTCCTTTAGGCCAACGTCTTGACAAGGCGTTATTTAATGTTGATGAGTTTAACCCTGCTGAACGTGATATTTGTGAAAGAGAAGAACCTTTTTTCTTTATCGCTGCAATAATATCAGCTGAATGCCAATCTTGTTTCATACGATCTCCAATAGTGAATATATAAATATAATTGAAATTATTTAAGTTAGCTGGAACTAAATTTAGATATCAAGATAAAAAAATAATTCTTAATTTTAAATCCCTTTAAATTTTGGTCTTTGAATATTTATTTTTATGTGCTAAAGATATGGGTTAAACGCTTTTATTATCTTTATTTTTATTTAAATAACTATAAGGTGATTTTTATGGATATAGAAAACAATAAGATGGAAAAAATAAGCACTAGAGTAAAGTTAGATCTTTGCAATTATTTTAATTGGAATGATATTGATATCCATTATACGATTATTAATGTTGATGAGGAAAAGATATACACATTATCTAGTAATTATGAGTGGCAGTTAATTTATTGGCATCATGATATGGATTTATCATTAAAAGAACGGTTATTCTCTGAGGTGCAATATTGGAGTAATTATTCAGATGCATACCAGAAAATATTAACCAAACTCGATAAAGGAAATAAAAAAATTGATATTTGTAATAGGTACAATAATTTATTTGAGATATTTTCACTCAATGGAAACCATAAAGTCTCATATGAGTACTTACTTTCATTATATCAATGGCGTTCAATAGTTTCTGATTATGCATATGAAAAATGGTCTGAAAATAAAACGGTTGCATTACCGTTACGCCAAAAAATTGAATTAGATGAACCTGTACCTATTATTTGTAGAAGTAAGGAAACCCCTAATTTTATACGTTTTGGTCAGTTATCATTTTCAAACAAAGAAGCATTAACCATCCGCTTGTTGCTTTCCCACCGAAATATCAAGGAAATTAGCCGTATTCAAGGCTGTTCGGAAGAGGTGGAATATATAAGAGTTAAAAACATCAAGAAAAAATTAAACTGTGAAATGGTCTCTCAAAAGGAATGCTTTTCGGTAATGGAAGGTCACGGCATTACATTAACAAGTTTAGAAAAATTAATGCCTATTAATTAATTTAACTATTGGTTTTCTATAGGGACATGGGATCATTTTATGAAATGGAAATTACGTTTTGGTGCTGTCGCAGGGCATACCTTAGAATTTTATGATGTTGCAATTTTTGCTGCAATTTCATCATATTTAAGTGCAGAATTAACCCGCCTAGGTTATCAGCAAGCAACGGAGCTGGTGTGGGGGATTTTTGCTTTACGTTTTCTTATTCGGCCATTAGGGGGGTATGTAATTGGCCGTTATGCGGATAAAGTCGGTAAAAAACCGGCAATGATTTTGGTCAGCATTCTTACCGGTAGTGCCACATTGTGTATGGCATTTCTGCCTATTGAATTATTAGGGATATATACACCTTTAGCCATCCTATTTCTTCAAATGTTGCTATCTTTTAGTTTTGCGGGTGAAAGCCCATCACTGTCTACCTATTTATATAAAGATTCTAAACCCCAAGAACGAGGTCGAATTTCAGCGTTGTTAACTGGAAGTGCGGTTGTTGGCGTTATTGGCTCGTTAGGAATTGTGTTAATTCTTGAAAATATATTACCCCCTGAAACCATGCAAAGAGTGGGATGGAGAATACCACTGCTATTAGGTTTAGGTAATATACTGATCTGTTTCTGGTTTCGCTATCGCTTACCAGACCAACCAATTGAATATGATGGGCGCCAGAAAATAGATTGGCTTAAGGCATTTAATATCTTACTGGTTGTTATTCCTGGTTCGGTTATTTTTTATACCTTAAATTTTTCATCTTCGTTTTTACTTAAGGAGCTAGAACTAGAAGAATTTAAAAGCATATATTCAATGATATCATCAACGTTATTATTGGTTTTAATGGCAATAGTTGGTTGGCTAACAGATAAATACAGCTACTCTGAGCGGGTGTTTAACTTAGGGGTAAAGCTCGCTGCGATATTATCAATTCCTATTTATTACCTAATGTCTACTAAGGTTTTATCATTAGTACTTATCTCCCAATCGTCAATTATTATTATTTCAGCGATGGTGTTATGCAATTGGAATTATGCGATGGCAAAACCAGCCAATGGGCAAGTTACGACGTTAAGTATGGGGTATAACCTTGCATCGACGATTATAGGTGGGTTAACGCCATTAATTATCAATTACTTAGTCCTCATTGATGTTTCCTTGGTGGGTGTTTTTGTTTCATTGAGCTCGTTAACGCTATTTGCGTCATTTTTATTGAATAAAAAACAAAGGTTATTAACTGCTTAAATTTAAGGGGGATGTATGAATATTGAAAATAAACACTTAGAACTGTCTTGTTCTGGTTTTGGTGATAAGTTTTTAAAATATTTCGATTGGAATGATATGGATGTGACTTACAGTAGAGTGGATGTAACAAATAACGTGGTAAAAGTTATTTCAAATCACTATGAGTGGGTTTTAATGTTTTGGGATGATGACCTAGATAAAAAAGTAAAGGAACGATTAACCCCCGGTATTCAATATTGGAATAATTACTCTGCCGCATTCCAAAAAACATTATCTAAAACAGATAAGAAAGAAATGAAGGTGGATTTTTGTACCCAATATGGTGGTATATATGAAATTACCTCAATAAATTCAAGGAAAAAATTTACAAGTAATGAATTATTAGAACTCTATAAATTAAGAGCAGTTATTTCTGATTACTCCCAACATGCCTGGAAAGATAATGAAAATATTATTTTACCACTTAGGGCTGACATAAGCTTATCTCAAAAAATTGAAGATAATAACCGAGATATTTTAGATGCTCACCACTACATGCGTTTTGGTAATATTCGTTTTACCCGTAAAGAAATGATGACTATCCGATTACTATTATCACATTGCCGGGTAAAGGAAATTAGTTATATCCAAGGTTGTTCGGAAGCGACTGAAAATAAACGTATTCAACGTATTAAGGAAAAATTAGGTTGCTCTTATACTTCACCTAGCGGTTTATTTCAGGCATTAAAAGAAAATGGCATTACCCTTGCTTGTCTGGAGTCTCTGGTAAGTTACCCTTAATTTAAAATATCTATTTTAACGTATTGAATTATTAACCAAATTGAGAGTAGGGATGTGGAGCCTTTAATTCATTAACTTCCAGATACTAATAAGTATACTGTTTTTTAAAAGTATTAATTTTAATCTAATAATTTAAAAAAATAATCAAATTAAGGATAGTGTATGGATATAGAAAATAATTTATTAGAAAAATCCTGTTCTAATTTAACAAGCCTTTTTTCAAAGTATTTTGATTGGAATGATATAGATTTGTCCATAACCAGAGTTGATCTTAGTAATAAGCAAGTGAGTATTATGTCAAATAATTACGAATGGCTGCTCATATATTGGAATGCTGATTTAGATTTACGTTTAAGTGAACGGTTATCTCCAGGGATTCAATACTGGAGTAATTACTCAGAAAGCTTTATAAACACATTAGCAAAAACTAAAAAAAGAAAATTGAAAATTGATTTTTGTGCGAAGTATGGAAACATGTATGACATTGTCTCCATTAATTCTAGGAGGATAATTTCACTCAACGATATGATATCACTTTATAAGTGTAGGCCAACGATTATAGATTTTGCGTATGAATCATGGAAAAAAGGCAAAGATAATTATGCTATTTTACCCTTGCGCGAGGAAATTAAGTTTCCACAGAATAGAGTTTATAAGCTTAGTGAACAAGAGCTTGAACCTTTAGATATTCATCCTTATATGCGTTTTGGTAATATTCGTTTTACTCGTAAAGAAATAATTAGTATTCGATTGTTATTATCACATTGTCGTGTAAAAGAAATCAGTTATATCCAAGGTTGTTCGGAAGCGACTGAAAATAAACGTATCCAACGTATTAAGGAAAAATTAGGTTGCTCTTATACTTCACCTAGCGGCTTATTTCAGGCATTAAAAGAAAATGGCATTACCCTTGCTTGCTTGGAGTCTCTGGTGAGTTATCCTTAAAGGTCAGAATATTTTGCTACAAGGAAAGTCATTAATAGAAAAGGGACAAAAATGAAATGGAAATTCAGGTTTGGTGCGGTTGCTGGTAATGCTTTGGAATACTATGATATTGCAGTTTTTGCAGCTATATCTACTTATTTAAGTATTGAATTAACTAAATTAGGTTATTCTCAAGCGACAGAAATGGTATGGGGTATCTTTGCATTACGTTTTTTAATCCGCCCTTTAGGCGGATATGTTATCGGCCGCTATGCTGATACGGTAGGAAAAAAGTCAGCCCTAGTATTAACAAGCTTGATAACCGGTACGGCAACATTAATGATGGCACTGTTACCCATTGAATTATTAGGGAACTATACGCCATTAGTGATATTAATTTTACAATTGGCTCTTTCTTTTAGCTTCGCAGGTGAATTTCCCTCTCTAATTACATATTTATTTAAGGATTTAGATGGAAATATTCGATCTAGAGTTTCGTCAATTATTGTTGGTAGTTCTTTGTGTGGGGTCATTGCATCATTAGCTATCGTTTTCATACTAAAGAATACGTTATCTGAATATACTATGCAGTCAATTGGCTGGAGAATTCCATTGTTAATTGGTTTGGTTAATATTTTTATTAGCTTTTGGTTTAGAGCTAAATTACCTAATTATAAAAATGAATTAAACAGAAAAATAATGTTCAGTTGGTACCGTGTTTTTTTGGTATTCTTATTTACCATTCCAGGTACTGTCACTTTTTACTCTCAAAGTTTGTCAACCTCACTAATTATTCAACAATTAAAGATAGATGAGATAAAAAATTATTATGAAATATTTTCATCCGGTTTATTGCTAGTTTTTATGATGATATGCGGTTGGCTAACAGACAAGTATAGTTCGGCTAAATCTGTTTTTGATATGGGCGTTAAAGGGATGGTGTTGTTTTCAGCGCCACTTTATTTTTTATTACAAATAGATAGTTTGCTTCTAGTCTTTTTTACTCAAGTTGTTATGTCCGCATACTCAGCGATGATATTGTGTAATTTATCAGCGGTACTGATGGGCAAATCTAATGGGCAGGCAACAATATTAGGTGTTGGTTATAATAGCGCAGCTGCCTCTATCGGTGGGATCACCCCTCTGATTGTCAGTTATTTAGGTCACTTTAACCTAGGTTATGTTGGGCTATTTATTGCGGTTTGTGGGCTTTTTTACTTTGTATCTGCTTGTTTGCCAAAACCAAACCCTGCTTAGTGTTAACCATGATTTAATCCCCCCGTTAGGGGGGAAATCATCATAAATTATAGAGCTATAGTAATAGAAAATAAGATTGCCACCCTATTGGGTATACAAAAATTTTGCGGATGAAAAATAAAACCCAGTATTAAATGTGTTATTTGATGAGTTGGCTGAAACGTTGGTATAGGATCTCGCCCAGAGTATGTTGATCATACTCAGTACTATTGGCTAAATTATCAACAGCAGCATGCATGGAGTGATAAATTATTGTCGCCATCAATTCATGTGGCAATTCTGGCCATGCTTTGTTTTGCTCACCAAAAGCTAAAATAGCTTTAATCTGTTCAACTGCACGGGTTTCATGATCATTACTGCGGCCGTGGTATTCGTCATGAAATAGCATGTCGTGAATATTTTGTTTTTCAACATAGTATTTGACGCTATTTTCACACCACGATTTCAGCTTGGCAGTGGCACTTTTTTGTGAATCTAAAGCAGATTGAATGTAGCCTAAATACCAGTCCATGTAGCGTGTGCGTAAGGCTTCCATAATGTCATTTTTGGATTGGAAGTAGTGATAAAAAGTACCTTTTGCGACATCGGCAGCGATGACAATTTCACTGACAGTTGTATTGACAAACCCTTTAGAAAGAAAGAGTTTTTCCGCTGCATTCATCAGGTCATCTAACCTTTCTTCCGCAGGTTTCGTTCTTGGCTTTTTAGGTGGTGTTGTCATTGAGTTTTTCTCTTAATGTTCTTTTCACAACAAAGGTTATTCAGGCATCATAGCATTTAAATGAGTTACCCTAACATTTAGCCTGCCGATAGTTTTATTTCTTTTGTTTCTAAAGCTTTTTTAGCACAAAAAAGTAAATAAATGACGATAAGTAACGCATAAAGCATAGCCCCAATCATCCACACCCAACCGTCCCATATCAGCAATGTTTGGCCAAAAATAACGCTAAATAGTAATGGGCCAATTACCCCTGTGGCATTGGTTAAACTCACTAATACTCCTTGTAATTTACCTTGATTAGCGTGATTGACGTGAGCTGACATCAACCCTTGTAGTGCTGGTAATGCAATACTACCACCGGCGAGTAAGATTAATGTAGGGTAAATCATCCAACCTTCGGTGAGTAATGACAAAATAATAAATGCGCTTCCGTCTGCGACAAAGCCGACAATGATTGTTACCTTTTCATTGAATTTTTTGGCAATGGCTCCAGCAATAAAAGCTTGGAATAGGGCATGCATAACGCCTAAGCCCGCCAAAGATAACCCAACTTGCACACTATTCCATTGGAAGCGATTTTCGGTAAATAGCACCCAGGTTGTTGCAGGGATCTGACCAATTAACTGTGCCATAAAAAAGACAAAAAGTAGCAAAATAATGGGTTTTATCAGCTGTATGAAGGGAACTGACAGCTCTACAGTTTCATTTTGATCATTCTGTATGGCATTTTTATTTTTAAAAATAAGCCAGATCACGACAAAAGAGCACGCATTCAAAATAGCCGCAATAACAAAAGGTAAATGTGGGGAAAATTGCCCTGCAAAACCCCCAATCGCAGGGCCGGCGATTAACCCCACGCCAAATGCTGCGCCTAATCGCCCAAACCACTTAGTGCGTTCTTGTGGGGCAGTGTTGTCGGCAATAACAGAAGCCGCTACGGCGCCTGTTGCGCCAGTGATCCCTGAAATTAAACGGCCTAAATACAGCATCCAAAGTGAGCTCGATAAAGCCAATAAACTGTAGTCCAGTACGGCTCCTGCAAGGGAGATCAACAAAATAGGCTTGCGACCGAATTTATCAGACCATCTGCCCAGTATTGGGGCAAAAAATACCTGCATGATGGAGTACAAAGCCAGCAAGATACCGTAATGATTTGCCAAGTTTTCTAGCGTCACATACTCGCGGAGTAAGGCAGGTAAAACAGGCATGATCAAACCGATCCCCATAGCATCAAGGGCGGTGATCGTTAATGCAGTGATCGCAAATTTATTCATTATTCATTTCTCTATCATTGATAGATTTGGAATGTATCCCTATCAGTGATAGAGTGTCAATAGAAAATTAAGGGGAAAGCGATGGCAAGATTGGATAAAGAAACCATTATTACGGCTGCACTAGATTTGCTGAATGAAGTGGGAATGGAAGGACTGACAACGCGAAAATTGGCTCAAAAGCTCGGGGTTGAGCAACCCACACTGTATTGGCATGTAAAGAACAAGCGCACATTGTTGGATGCATTATCGGTTGAAATGCTAAAACGACATCATGACCATCCATTACCTGTTGAAGGTGAAACGTGGCGGGAGTTCTTGCGCCATAATGCACTAAGTTTTCGTCGAGCCTTACTTAGCTACCGTGATGGGGCAAAGGTACATTTAGGCACGCGGCCTAGTGCAGAGCAATACGCCACGGTGGAAAAACAATTGCAGTTTATGATTGATAGCGGTTTTTCATTAAAAAGTGGCCTTTACGCAGTGAGTGCAGTGGGGCACTTTACATTAGGTTCAGTACTTGAGCAGCAAGAACATTTGGCAGCAATGGGTGAGAGAGATGTTGAACAAGACGGAGCGATGCCATTGTTATTAAAAGAAGCTATTCAAATCATGGATAATGATGATGGAACAGAAGCATTTTTGTTTGGTTTAGAATCACTTATTCGAGGCTTTAAGCCCTAAAAAAGAAAAGGTATGACAATGTGCTGTCATACCTTTTATTAAAATAATGTGTGATTGCATTATTTACAGAGTAAATACACCAATAATTGCAATTACACTAATGATTGCTGAGCCACCGTAGAAAACCCATTTTGTCGCAGGGACATGGATTTTAAAGTCGTGCAGCGTATGGTGGATACGGTGCATACCACACCAAACTGGCAAAATAATCATCAGTAATAAGAAAACGCGGCCGATAAAGCTTTGGCTAAATGCCATAATGCGCTCATAGCTCAGCATTTCTGGTGCCACACCGAGAGGAATTAAAATTCCTAACAGAATGATGATTGCAGGGCCAATTACAGCACTCCACATACCACCTGCACCAAATAACCCCCAGAAAATCGGCTCATCGGAACGTTTAGGCGTTAGATTCATCAGATTCTCCTTAGATTAAAATAACAATGCGATTGCTAAGATTGCTGCCGTAACAACAATCGTAAGAGCCCAGAAGCCTTTAACGATAGGCTCCTCAGACATTTTCTTATCTTTTACAATAATACTGACGGCTTTTGGTGCAAGTTTGAACCACGTTGTGGTGTGCAATAATGTTGCCGCCAAAGTAATAATGTTAATGATAAGAATGATTGGGTTGCTTAAGAACCCAACAAAGCCAGCCCATGATTCTGGACCGCTTTTCAGCGCAAATACCCCATACAGGACTAAAATACTGAACCAGACCTGAAGGACGGAGGTACTTTCACGCATGATGTAAAAGCGGTAAAAACCCAGCTTTTGCCACCAATCACCCTTCATTTCTCTGACATAGGGTTTACGTTTCGTAGTCATGACTTCAATTCTCCTTATCGTGGCTTCAGCATGGCGATAACAAAGTCTTGCGCGCTGGCAACTTTCCCTTGTTGGATCGCACCCGCAGGGTCAACATGCTTAGGACAGACTTCAGAACAGTAGCCTACAAACGTACAGCTCCAGACACCATTGTCACCGTTTAATAAGGTCATGCGTTCTTTCGCACCATGGTCTCGGTTATCTAAATTGTAGCGCTCTGCCAATGTGATCGCGGCTGGGCCGATGAACTCTGGGTTCAGTCCAAATTGTGGGCAAGCTGCATAGCACAGACCACAGTTGATACAGCCTGAAAATTGATGGTATTTGGCCATCTGTGCAGGCGTTTGCTTATTTGGGCCTTCAGAAGGTTTACGGTCATTACCGATAATATACGGTTTGATCGCTTCTAAACGCTCAATAAAGTTAGTCATATCAACAACAAGGTCGCGCTCGATTGGGAAGTTACCTAATGGCTCAACTTTCATACCTTGCGGGTATTCACGCAGGAATGTTTTACACGCCAGTTTAGGTACTTTATCCACCATCATGCCGCAAGAACCACAAATCGCCATACGACAAGACCAACGGTAAGACAGGTCTGGAGCGAGGTTATCTTTGATATAGCCTAACGCATCTAACAAAGAAGTTTGCTCGTCGTAAGGGACATCATACGTCACCAAATGGGGCTCACTATCCGTTTCCGGATTGTAACGCATGATCTCCATTTTTAGGTGTTTCATATCATCCATTAGCTTGCTCCTTCTTCGCCTTATCTTGAGCTTCAGCTTCGGCACCGTAAACACGTTTAGCTGGCTGAGATTTCGTGATTTTCACGTCACTGTACTCTAAACGAGGGGAGCCCTCTGGGTTATAGAATGCCAAAGTATGTTTAAGGAAATTAACATCATCACGCTCAGTACAGCCTTCATCGAGACGTTGGTGTGCACCACGTGATTCTTTACGGTTGATTGCAGAGTGAGCCATACATTCCGCCACATCAAGGCCAAAGCCTAATTCAATGGTGTACAGTAGGTCAGTATTAAATACGCTGCTATGGTCGGTAATTTCGACGTGTTTGAAGCGTTCTTTCAGCTCAGCAATTTTATCAACGGTTTTTTGCATTAATTCGGGGGTACGGTAGATACCGCAGCCTTCTTCCATTGAAATACCCATTTCGTCGCGGATCTTCGACCAGCTCTCTTTCCCTTTTTGGTTCATGAGTTTGCTGAGGTCAGCTTCGATATCACGAGTACGGGCTTCGATAGCATTTGCATTGGCTGGTGTTGCTTCAGCAGCATGGCGAGCGGCTTCTTCACCTGCCAGACGACCAAATACAACTAATTCAGCTAATGAGTTAGAACCTAAACGGTTTGCACCGTGCAAGCCAACAGAAGAACACTCACCGACAGCAAATAGGCCTTTGATGCGTGTTTCTGTGCGTTGATCCGTTTCGATACCACCCATGGTGTAGTGAGCGGTTGGGCGAACAGGAATTGGGTCTGTTACTGGGTCAACACCTACGTAGGCTTTCGCCAATTCACAAATAAATGGTAAACGCTCATGCAGTTTTTCTGCGCCAAGGTGACGTAGATCCAGATAGACGACATCACCACGGTGAGTGCTGATCGTACGGCCTGCACGCCATTCGTGCCAGAACGCTTGGGAAACTTTGTCACGTGGACCCAGTTCCATATATTTATTTTCAGGTTTACCCAGTGGAGTTTCAGGCCCCATTCCGTAGTCTTGCAGGTAGCGATAGCCGTCTTTATTGACAAGGATCCCGCCCTCACCACGACAACCTTCGGTCATTAAGATACCTGAACCCGGTAACCCAGTTGGGTGATATTGAACAAATTCCATATCACGCAGCGGCACGCCATGGCGGAATGCGATACCCATACCATCACCGGTTACAATACCGCCATTGGTATTGTAGCGATAAACGCGTCCAGCACCGCCAGTTGCCATCACGATGGCATTAGCACGGATCTGGACTTTTGTTCCTTCCATCATATTTAACGCGACAAGACCACGGACTTGGCCTTCATCAACAATGATATCGAGAACAAAATGTTCGTCAAAACGTTGAATTTGTGGATATTTTAATGAAGTTTGGAACAGGGTATGGAGCATGTGGAAGCCAGTTTTATCAGCAGCAAACCACGTACGCTCAATTTTCATTCCACCAAAACGGCGAACGTTAACTGAACCATCTGGTTTACGGCTCCACGGGCAGCCCCATAGCTCTAGTTGGGTCATTTCTGTTGGGCAGTGTTCGACAAAATAGTCGACAACATCTTGCTCACACAGCCAGTCCCCACCAGCTACAGTATCATTAAAATGATAGTCATAGGAGTCATGAGCCTGAGTAACTGCTGCTGATCCCCCCTCTGCGGCCACAGTGTGACTACGCATTGGGTATACTTTTGAGACCAGAGCAATCTTGATATTGGGATTTGCTTCAGCGGCAGCAATTGCTGCACGTAAGCCTGCGCCCCCGGCCCCGATAATCGCTAAATCGGCATTGAAGGTTTGCACTGCGCTTCTCCATTGTTCAAGTGTAAAATTGATAAATTCTTTTAAATACTTTTGATAATTAGCTACGTCATTTTCAGTTCAACTTAAAGCTAAACTACGAAATATCTGTTTTTTAATAGTAAATAATATAATAGCTAATAATGACTTATCATGCTGTGAATTATAGCGAATAGTCCTCAAGATAAATTTGATATAGAGGGGTGTTTTGGCCAAATTTAGCGATAAAGTGTGAGATAGATCTTCTTTTTATAAATTGTTTTTACATTACTGGATTTTCTAGGCTGTTAACACCGAATAAAAAGGAATTTCAAATGATTATCATTAAATTTACATAGACTTTTAGTGTATAAAACCAAGTGAATTACTCAGGTTTTATCAATAATAAGTGATTAATACTATTATTATAGCTGAAGAGTTTAATTCATATTGAATGCTAATTTGCGAGGAGTCTCACTATTTATTATTTAGAATAAATTTAATTTTGAACAGAAAATTTTAAAATAGATTGAGAAAGCGAATCGTTTCGCTTTTTTAGTAACAGATATGTCACATAATATAAGAATTAATCATGTTTCTGGCTACTTTCATTACTCTTCCCACCTCTGTAGGATAAAGCTAAAAGTAAAGGCTTTGCCTAATCGTATAAAGCAAGAGATAATCAGGCTATCTCTACTTACTCATCATCATGCCGACAGTTGCAAGTATTTACGTTCAGATAAATATGCATTATCAGTGTAAATGCATTGTGTGTTGCCTGTGAGGTGGGTACACTGCACGACTAAGTTTATTTTGGAGTCATCTTAATGAGTGATATAGCGAATTGGCAGCCAACCGCCCCCATCGCTAACCTGTTACAGCGCGCAAAAATAATTGCGGAAATCAGACGTTTTTTTACTGATCGTTGTGTACTTGAAGTCGAAACCCCCGCAATGAGTCAGGCAACAGTCACTGACATTCATCTTGTTCCATTTGAAACGCGTTTTGTGGGCCCTGGTGCAGCGCAAGGTATTAATTTATATTTAATGACCAGCCCTGAATACCACATGAAACGTTTATTAGCGGCCGGTAGTGGTCCTATCTATCAGTTAGGTCGTAGCTTTAGAAATGAAGAAGCAGGGCGACATCATAACCCTGAATTTACCATGTTAGAGTGGTACCGCCCGCATTTTGATATGTATCGCTTGATCAATGAAGTGGATGACCTACTGCAACAAGTTTTAGAATGTGAGAGTGCAGAGCTACTTTCATACCAACAAGCGTTTTTACGCTATTTGGATATTGACCCGTTATCTGCTGAAAAAAGTGAATTACGTGAGGTTGCAGCCCGTTTAGATTTGAGCAATATCGCGGATCAGGAAGAAGATAAAGATACCTTACTTCAACTGCTATTTACCATGGGCGTTGAGCCTCATATTGGTAAAGAAAAGCCTGCAGTCGTGTATCATTTCCCTGCAACCCAAGCGTCTCTTGCCGTAATTAGCACGGAAGATCATCGTGTTGCTGAGCGTTTTGAGGTGTATTATAAGGGAATGGAACTAGCAAATGGTTTCCATGAACTCACTGATGCAAGCGAACAACGCCAGCGATTTGAACAAGACAACCGTAAGCGAGCGGCAATGGGGCTACCTACTGCACCTATTGATGAGCACTTGCTCGCGGCTTTAGAGCATGGTTTACCTGATTGTTCTGGTGTCGCTGTTGGGGTTGATAGGCTGATTATGATTGCTTTAAATGCAGATAAAATCAGTGATGTGATCGCATTCCCTGTCACTATCGCGTAATTTATTTTCAAAACCGATTAGACTTGCTGCCAAACATAATATGTTTGTCAGCAGTCTGAATGCAGCCAAATGGCTGCATTCTTATTTTGTCCCAGAAAACTATTTTTGTTTCTGCTGTTCTAAGAACTTAACCCCTAAGTCAGGGAAGTCTGTGAAGGCGCCATCGACATCGGCTTGGTTATAAATAATGTCATAAAGCTGTTGCCCATCTTTGGCGTATTTTGGCAGCTTATCAACACGGATAGTGAACGGATGCACTGCCATTTTGTTATCATGAGCTTCTTTAACCATGCCATTCACTTTGATATTAGTTGGCGTGGATTCTTCACTAATTAGCATATGATAGTCAGGGCCAATGCCATCTGCATAGGTTGCAATTTCTTTCATTGCACCCGGTTTCATCATCCAATCATAATTGTAATTAACCCAAGTTCCGTCAGGTTTTTGCTCTTGAGTTTCGTTCCAATCGGTGTAAGCAATCAATTGAATTAATTTAAGATCTATCCCCATTTCTGGCATCAAAGTATTTTTGATACGTTTTAGGTCATTAGGGTCAAATGACTGTAGATAAACGTTGGAATCCTTGGTGGTATAGCCATACTCTTTAAGGACTTCGAGTGTTTTTTTGGTGATATCTTTGCCTTCTTGTAAGTGGAACCAAGGGGCTTTAATTTCTGGGTAGATACCAATATTTTTACCCGTTGATTTGTTTAGTCCTTGAACAAATTCAATCTCTTCTTGGAAGGTATGAACGCGGAAGTCTGATTTGCCCATTGGGAAGCGGTTCGGATAGCTTTGCACTTTTTTACCATCAACAATATCAAATCCTTCTGTAAAATTGAGTGATTTGATTTCATCAAGGGTAAAGTCAATCGCATAGTAACGGCCATCTTTACGGGCGCGATCAGGGAAACGTTCAGCAACATCTGTCACGCGATCGAGATAATGGTCATGTAAGACCACGAGCTCGTTATCTTTCGTCATAACTAAATCTTGCTCAAGAAAATCAGCACCTTGTGCGTAAGCCATTGCTTTTGCAGGTAGGGTATGTTCCGGTAAGTAACCACTTGCACCACGATGTGCAATGACAACTTTACTTGAAGCTTGAGCTACAGCAGACACTGACATCACTAAAACCATACTAGCCACCAATGTTTTTAATGGAAAGCTCATGATTATATCTCCTTGGCACTTTATTTGGGTAAAAAAATGGGCTACATCATTTTTTGATATAGCCCACGAGTCTAGCGATTAACAATGAACATTTGATGAATGTTTATTGTGAGTTTGCTAATTCACGTTTATGTTTGCTTTCGCTCAACATCACGATAAACAGTAGAACAACGGCCAGTGCTGAACCACCGATCATGACTGCGAAGCCACCGTCCCAACCGAAGTAGTCTACGGTATAACCAACGATAGCACTTGCTGCTACAGAACCACCGAGGTAGCCGAACAAGCCTGTGAATCCTGCGGCTGTACCTGCTGCTTTTTTCGGTGCAAGTTCAAGGGCGTGCAAACCAATCAACATAACAGGACCATAGATTAGGAAACCGATGATCAACATACATGCCATATCAACATTTGGGTTACCAGCTGGGTTCATCCAGAACACGATAGTTGCAATGGTTACCAGAACCATGAAGAACACACCAGTGGCTCCACGGTTACCACGGAAGACTTTATCCGACATCCAACCACACAGTAACGTACCTGGGATACCTGCGTATTCATATAAGAAGTAAGCCCATGAAGATTTGTCCATTGCGAAGTGTTTAACTTCACGCAGGTAAGTTGGAGACCAGTCCAAAACACCATAACGCAGTAAGTAAACGAACACGTTAGCAATCGCAATCATCCATAATAGTTTGTTAGGGAAAACATACTTCATGAAGATTTCTTTTGCAGTTAACTCTTGCTCATCTGATGCTTTATAGTCAGTTGGATAGTCGTTTTTGTACTCTTCAATTGGAGGAAGACCACAAGACTGCGGGGTGTCGCGCATTAATGCAAATGCAATGATTGCAACAAGGATAGCAGCCAATGCAGGCATATACAGCGCAGCTTTCCAGTCGTTAAACCATGCCATACCTAACATGAACAGTAATGGAGGGATACCACCACCGACGTTGTGCGCACAGTTCCAAACCGAAACGATACCGCCACGTTCTTTTTGTGACCACCAGTGAACCATGGTACGTCCACAAGGAGGCCAACCCATACCTTGGAACCAACCACAAAGGAACAGTAATACGAACATTACCATGATGCTCGATGTTGCCCATGGCACGAAGCCCATGACTAACATCACCGCGGAGGCGAGAATCAAACCTGCTGGTAAGAAATAACGCGGGTTTGCACGGTCGGAAAACGACCCCATAATAAATTTAGAAAATCCGTAAGCAATTGAGATCCCTGATAATGCAAAACCAAGGTCACCTTTAGAGAAACCTTGTTCAACAAGATATGGCATCGCTAACGCAAAGTTCTTTCGGACTAGATAATACGCTGCGTAACCAAAGAAAATACCCATGAAGATCTGCCAGCGAAGCTTACGATAGACAGGATCTACCTTATCAGCTGGCAGCCTCTGTATATGAGGTGCTGGTTTAAAAATGCTTAACATATACGCCTCCGATGGCATGCTAATTTTTATTTACACTTCCATTCTCTACTTCAGAGAAATATTGAGTGTTTATTATTGGTGAAGTAACAAAAACGAAAATAATCGAGTAATTTAAGAGTCTTTATTTTCTTAATTGCTCTAAATTGTAGTCGTTAAAAAACAATTTATCTGTAATCCAACGCACAATTATTGATTTTGTTTATGAGGTTGCATAGTAAATGACATTTGTGAATGGAATGGAACTAGAAATGTTAATTATTTTGTGATTTTCATCACGATTTTGCTCTTTAAAACACTGGGAATGGATCTATTGCTTTCGTTTTTGTTCCTTATCAAACATTGATCGCGTTTCTGGACTATATTTAATAATAGATTATAAAAATAGAACCTATACTTATCTATTATAGAAACGTTTATTATTAATGTGAGGAATGCGACATGAATGGCTCATCTGTGACTGAAACGGATGTCATCATTATTGGTGGTGGCGCAACAGGTGCAGGGGTCGCTCGTGACTGCGCTCGCCGAGGTCTAAGAACCGTTTTACTCGAAAGGCATGATATTGCGACTGGTGCGACCGGGCGTAACCATGGATTACTTCATAGTGGCGCGCGCTATGCAGTCACTGATGGTGAGTCTGCCAGAGAATGTATAGAAGAGAACAAGATTTTAAAGCGTATCGCGCATCACTGTATTGAGCGAACAGATGGTTTGTTTATTACCCTCCCTGAAGACAGCTTAGAGTATCAGCAACAATTCATTACGGCTTGCCAAACTGCAGGCATTGATGCGACGGCGATTGACCCTAAAGAGGCGATTCGTCTTGAACCTTCCGTTAACCCACATCTAATCGGTGCGGTTCGTGTTCCTGATGGCACGGTTGACCCATTTCGTTTGACTGCAGCAAATATGTTAGATGCCAGAGAGCATGGCGCGAAAGTGTTAACTTATCACGAAGTCATTGGTTTGATTCGTGACAGTGATACTGTACGTGGCGTGACGGTTTATGATCACCATGCCAAAAAACAGTATGATATTTATGCAGAAATTGTCGTTAATGCAGGCGGGATTTGGGGACAAAAAATCGCAGAGTATGGCGAATTAAAAATTAAAATGTTCCCTGCAAAAGGGGCATTATTAATTTTAGGTCACCGCTTGAATAACATGGTGATAAACCGCTGCCGTAAACCTGCAGATGCCGATATTTTGGTTCCCGGCGATACGATTTCCCTGATTGGCACCACATCGACTCATATTGAATATGATCAAATTGATAATATGTATGTCACCCCTGAAGAGGTGGATATTCTTATTCGCGAAGGTTCAATGCTGTCTCCTGCACTTGCGACAACGCGTATTTTACGTGCGTATGCAGGGGTTCGACCATTAGTTGCCAGTGATGATGACCCATCAGGGCGTAATGTGAGCCGTGGTATTGTGTTGTTAGACCACGCTAAACGTGATGGCTTAGAAGGTTTCATCACCATTACGGGTGGCAAGTTGATGACTTATCGCCTGATGGCGGAATGGGCTACAGATAAAGTTTGCGAAAAACTGGGTCATAGCGCCAAATGTACAACCGCAGAAGCGCCGTTACCGGGCTCGCAGCACAGCGCAGAAGAAGCCTTACGTAACGTTGTTTCTATTCCTGCTCCTATTCGTGGCTCAGCGGTTTACCGTCATGGCGATAGAGCTTCTGCCATTCTCAGTACGGATAGGCTCGATAAAAGTTTAGTTTGTGAGTGTGAAGCCGTTACTGCTGGTGAAGTACGTTATGCTGTTAATTCATTGACGGTCAATAACTTGCTTGATTTAAGGCGTCGTACCCGAGTGGGGATGGGAACTTGCCAAGGTGAATTATGTGCTTGCCGGGCTGCAGGCTTACTCAATCGTTTTAATGTCACAACACCTCATGAAACAGAGCAACAACTGGGCCACTTCCTGAATGAGCGATGGAAAGGTGTACGTCCAATTGCTTGGGGGGATGCACTGCGTGAAAGTGAATTTACCAGTTGGGTATATCATGGATTATGTGGCATGAACGAAGCGACACTAGGTAAGGGTGCACAGAAGGAGGCTGATAATGAAATATGATGCTGTGGTAATGGGCGGCGGCCTAGCCGGGTTACTTTGTGGTATTCGTTTAACACAATCAGGCCTGTCTTGTGCAATTGTTAGCGCCGGGCAAAATGCGCTGCATTTTTCTTCAGGTTCATTAGATTTACTTACACACTTACCGGATGGGCAAGTTGTTGAAAAGCCATTAGAAATGTTAAATGCTTTACAAGCGCAGGCTCCGACTCACCCTTATAGTATTATTGGTCAGGATCAGGTTAGCGAATTGGCGAATCTGGCTCAATCCTTATTACAACAAAGTGGCGTTCGTTTAAAAGGCAGCAGTAAAGAAAATCATTATCGCATTACACCTTTAGGCCATAAACGCATGACGTGGCTTAGCCCTGAGTCTGTCCCAACGGTGGGTTTACACCAAAAAATGGCAATGGGGAAAATTGCAGTTGTTGGTATCGAAGGGTTTTTAGATTTCCAACCACAAATGGTGGCGGATGAACTACAGCGTGATGGGATAGAAGCCAGTTCTCATTATGTTCATTTACCTTTACTTGACCGTTTGAGAGAAAATCCGAGTGAATTTAGGGCAATTAATGTCGCTCGTTGGTTGGATAGGCCGGAGAATATGGCGCAAATGGTTGAAGAAATTCTCCCGTTAGTGGCTGATGCCGACACCATATTCATGCCTGCTTGTGTAGGACTTGATAGTGATGAGCCATTAATTGAGTTACAAAAACGGTTAGGTAAACCCTTATTCTTACTGCCGACTTTACCGCCATCATTATTAGGTATTCGTTTACATGAGTTGCTATTGCGTCAATTTCGTCGCCAAGGCGGTATTGTGATGCCTGGTGATAAAGTCACTTCAGTGAATTGTATCGATGGGGTAATTGATTCGGTACAAACTCGCAATCATGGTGATATCTCTTTAAAAGCTAAGCATTTCGTTCTAGCGGCAGGGAGTTTTTTCAATAATGGGTTGGTAGCCGAATTTGACCGTGTCTATGAGCCTTTGATGCAATTGGATCTGTGTGAAATTTCAGAACGTGCAAAATGGACCAATAAAGAGTTTTTCGCTTCCCAGCCTTATATGGCTTTTGGCGTGAAAACCGATGAAAAACTACGCGCACAAAAAGAGGGAAAAGCCATTTCTAATCTTTATGTAGCAGGTGCCGTATTAGGCGGTTTTGATCCTCTTACTCAAGGTTGTGGTGCGGGCGTATCAATGATTAGCGCATTATATGTAGCGAATCAAATAATCAATGAAATGAGTAAAAATAAAGCGATGCAGGCGGAGGTGGCGCAATGAGTATTCAAGATGCAAGCTTTGAAAGCTGTATTAAATGCACTGTGTGTACTACTTATTGCCCTGTTGCAAAGGTTAACCCTCTGTACCCTGGTCCTAAACAAGCGGGGCCTGACGGTGAGCGTTTACGTTTAAAAGACCCAATGTTATATGACGAGGCACTTAAATATTGTACTAACTGTAAGCGTTGTGAAGTGGCTTGCCCATCTGATGTAAAAATCGGTGATATTATCGCACGCGCACGTAATACTTATAGCCAGCAAAAACCTAAAATTCGTGATGCAATATTAAGCCACACGGATTTAATGGGCTCGTTATCGACACCATTTGCACCCGTGGTGAATACCATTACAGGGTTAAAACCGGTTCGTCAAATTCTTGATAAAGCATTGAAAATCGACCATCGCCGTGAATTACCTAAATATTCGTTTGGGACTTTCCGTCGTTGGTATGCAAAACAAGCTGCTGAACAAGCCAAATATGAAGAACAAGTTGCATTCTTCCATGGTTGCTATGTGAACTATAACCATCCTCAACTTGGGAAAGACCTGATCAAAGTCTTCAATGGGATGAATATTGGCGTTCAATTACTTAAACGCGAAAAATGTTGCGGTGTTGCGTTAATTGCCAATGGGTTCATGAAACAAGCGAAACGCCAAGCGAATGTTAATCTTGAATCATTACAAGAAACGATTCTTGAGAAACATGTACCTGTGGTGGCGACATCATCAACCTGTACCTTTACTATCCGTGATGAATATACCCATGTTTTAGACGTCGACACTTCAGCGATGCGTGACAACATTGAGCTGGCAACACGTTATATCTATCGCCTACTTGAAGAAGGGCGTGAATTGAAGCTCAAACACACACCGTTAAAAGTGGCCTATCACACACCATGCCACATGGAAAAAATGGGTTGGACTTCCTACACGTTAGAGTTAATTAAACGTGTACCAGGTGTTGAGCTGATTGTGCTGGATTCACAATGTTGTGGTATTGCTGGAACATATGGTTTCAAAAAAGAAAACTATGAAGTTTCTCAAGGGATTGGCGCAGGATTATTCCGCCAAATCGAAGAAAGTGGCGCTGATATGGTGATTACTGACTGTGAAACCTGTAAGTGGCAAATTGAGATGTCGACAAGTAAGAAGTGTGAGCACCCGATTTCACTCCTAGCAAGAGCGTTATAGCATGTAATTAATTGAATTGTAGGGTTGTTATTCTTTGTTTTAGCTCAGTTAAACTTATTTGGAGATAGCATTTAGCTATCTCCTTTTTTGTTTAGTGCTGATTGACTAACTGTTTTTTATCTGAGTTTGCAAAGAAATATTTCAAGATAAAATTCAAAAGCACACCATAAGCAGGTAAGAAAAATAGCATGCAAATAAGTAACTTGAAAACATAGTCAACTAACGCGATTTCGACCCAGTTTGCGGCCATAAAGGGGTCGCTACTGCGGAAAAATGCAATAAAGAAGAATGCGATAGTATCAATTAAGTTACCAAAGAACATAGCGCAGGCAGGTGCCACATACCAACGTGCATTTTGGCGCAACTTATTGAATACGCTGACATCTAATATTTGCCCAAGTACGTAAGCCATAAAGCTTGCCGCGGCGATACGAGCAACGAATAGGTTGAACTCAGATAAAGCGGTAAAACCTTGCCATTCACCTTGGAAAAACAACGCTGAAATAACGTAGGAAATCAGTAATGCAGGCAACATGACCGCAGTTATAATTCGGCGAGCCAGCGGTGCACCATAGATACGTACGGTTAAGTCAGTAGCAAGGAAAATAAATGGAAAAGTAAAAGCACCCCAAGTGGTATGGAAGCCAAAAATATTAATTGGCAACTGCACGAGGTAGTTACTAGAGGTAATGATTAAAATATGAAATAACGAAAGCCAAATTAACGCAGTGGCTTTTTGCTGCGCAGTAAAATTAAACATATTGTACCTTTTTAGTCACAATGGGGTGAGGGAACCCATGAAATACATCCCAACATTTGGGAACAGCGCATCATACGCTCGTTGCGCAACAAAAGCAAAACTGTTCATTTATCAATGAGCGTTTTATTATATAATCAGTCTATTGATTCCTTTTAGAAGTGTTTTTTAATGTCTGATTTATTTGCTAATCCAACGAAAACCCTTGATACGCTAGGGTTACGATGCCCAGAGCCTGTGATGTTAGTGCGCAAAACAGTTCGTAATATGGCTGATGGGGAAACGTTGTTAATTATTGCTGATGACCCAGCAACCACACGCGATATCCCAGGTTTCTGCCGCTTTATGGAGCATGATTTATTAGCGGTAGAGGCTGAGAATGCTCCGTATCGTTATTTGTTACGTAAAAAATCGAGTTAACCGCCATTAGCTAATTGCATTGTATCAATCCCTGCCAAAAGGCAGGGGGATTATTGTAGATTTAATACTTCCTGATGAGTTAACCCAGTGAGCTGACAGATAAGCTCAATACTTGTACCGAGTTGTAAACCTTTCAGAGCAACTTCATGTTGTTTTTTGTTTGCTCCAATATCTATGCCTCTATTTACACCAATATCTATGCCTTCTTGTATTCCTTGATTTTTTAATCGTTGCGCAATGTTCATAATCGCCTCTTGGTTATTTTCAATTTGATCAATAAGTTGGTTAACCACTATTTCAAAGTGAGGTGAATCCATAGTAATAAATAAGTAATTGAAAATAGTGATGATGTCATCGCTATGATGATAATTTTGATTCATCGCTTCAGCTAGCAACTGCGTGACTTTTTCTATGTTATCTCTTAAGTCCCTATGCTTCATCGCGAGTTCCATAACCGCAACTTTGCGATGGTTTACGAGTTCATTATCATCAATGACAGTAATATCGACGAGCGGAAATGGTTGACTATATAAGTTTGATGCAATTTCTGGCCACGGAAAACAGTGTGTCCACGGCTTAGCATATGGATAAGGCGTTACCTTTCCATGATAAAATAAAACTGGCACAACCAGGGGCAAATCATGATGGCCTTGTTGTAAATGTTGATTCATGGCAAGGAACGAATAATGCATCATCCGCCAACCCATTAGCTTATCGGGTGTTGATTGGTGTTCAACTAACATATAAATATAGCCTTCACCTTGCTGTGTCTCGACAGTGTAGAGCATATCCGAAAGACGAGTTCGTAGCTGGTTATCAATGAAAGAAGAATTTGTTATCGCTAATGTTTTGAAATCACATAATTGCTTAATATGGCTGGGTAAGTGAATATCAAAAAAGTCACGTGCATTATCAAGTTTAGACATAAACCCTTTAAATGCAGCGTCATGTGGCGTTGAACTGTGATTTTTTACCATACCCAATACCCGCTAATACCTTGCCAAAAGAGTGATTTTCAAAATGCATTTTAGCGGAATCTGGGGTTGATGGAGAAAAAGTTAGTCCTAATTCTTAAGTTAAAATTGTATTTAACGTATTGTAATAACAGTATTTATTGGAAAGGTTGTAAAAGAAAAAACGCCACTTATTGTGGCGTTTAAATCAGTTGATATAAATTACTTTTTCACTTGAGGTAATTTAACGCGTAATAGGCGCACTGCGTTTGCTGTTACGAGTGCTGTTGCACCGGAGTCAGCAAGAACGGCGACCCAAAGCCCGGTAATTCCCAACAAACTGGTGACGAGGAATACGGCTTTTAACCCTAAGGCAATCGCAATATTTTCACGAATGATTTTTCGTGTTGCGCGAGATAGCGCAATAATCTCTGCGAGCCCAGTTAAACGGTTATGAGTTAACGCGGCATCGGCAGTCTCTAATGCCACATCCGTACCACTGCCCATGGCAACACCGATACTAGACGCTTTCATTGCTGGAGCATCATTAATGCCATCACCGACCATCATCGTGCTGTGGTTTCGGTTAAGCTCCATAACCGCAGTGACTTTATCTTCCGGTAATAACCCTGCGCGGTATTCCATGCCTAATTGGCCTGCAATAGCACTTGCTGCTCGAGGGTTATCACCTGTCAGCATCACGGCATTCACGTTGAGCGCTTTTAGCATGCTCATCGTATCCGCAGCATCTTTGCGCAATGTATCTTGCAGTGCGGTTAAACCAATCACGCGGTTATTTTCGAGTGTGACAACAACGGTTTTCCCTTCTGCTTCTAAGGTTTCTACTTTACTTTGCCACTCACTGTTTAATGGCGTATCAAGGCGGTTTGGTGCGCTAACAAGGATATGTTTGTTATTAAGGTATCCTTCAATTCCTTTTCCTGCCAGTGCCTTACGCTCTTGCGCTTCAGTGACAGTCAAAGAAAGTTCTTCCGCTTTATTAACTACTGCTTTAGCAAGTGGGTGGTGAGAGCCAACTTCAACAGATGCGGTGATTTGTACTAATTCACTTTCTGACAAGCCTTCAACAGGGACTAAGTTAGTGACATGGGGTTTACCTTCTGTCAGTGTGCCCGTTTTGTCTAAAGCAATGGTCGTGATAGTTCCCAGTTGCTCCAATGCGGCTCCCCCTTTAATTAAAGCACCGCGCCGTGTAGCAGTTGCTAATGCGGAGGTGATTGCTGCAGGGGTTGAAATCACTAATGCACAAGGGCAACCAATCAATAACAGTGTTAACCCGCGATAAATCCATGTTTCCCATGGTGCGCTGAAGAAAATAGGTGGAATAACAATCACTAATGCGGAAATCAGCATGATGATTGGTGTGTATACACGGCTAAAGCGATCAATAAAACGTTCTATTGGTGCGCGACGTTCTTCTGCTTCTTCAATCAGCTGTAAAATGCGGTCAATCGCATTTTGACCCTGTTCTGATACCACCTGCATTTGAACGGCTCTATCAACAGATAAGCAACCTGCAGCCACTTTATCTCCAACATTACGTTCGACAGGTACAGATTCACCCGTTAATGCACTTTCATCAAAGCTGGCAAAACCAGATACTAACACGGCATCGGTAGGTAAACGCCCACCTGGTGCGATTTCGATAATGTCCCCGGGACGTAACTGCGCAACAGGAATAGTTGTTTTTTGCCCATTTTTGATTAAAACGGCATCTTCTGGAACCAGTGCCATTAAGGCGCTAACACCTCGTCTGGCCCTTCCGGCAGAATAAGATTCCAACATTTCGCCTAACATAAACAGTAAGATAACCATTGCGGCTTCTTCTGTTGCTTGAATAAAGATTGCGCCTATTGCGGCAACCGTCATCAATGTTTCGATGGCAAAAGGTGAACCCGTTCGCATTAAGCGTAATGATTTACGGGCAATTGGGTATAACCCAAACAGGGTGGTTAAAATAAAGGCAATATTACCCAACTGTGGATTGATAAATTCAATCCCCCAACTAATAGCCATTAAAATCGCTAAAATAATGACGGGCTTAGCTTCACTAATTAAGCTTGGTGGAGCTGCTGCCGCACTATTGCTACCGACTTCAAGTAATTCATAACCCGCAGTTTCAACGGTAGAGCGAACTGCCACACTAATATCTGTGTTGGCATCAACCACAAGTTTTTCTGTGGCAAATAATACTTTGGCTTGTTTTACTTCACTGATTTGCTTAACTGCAGTTTCAATTTTATTTGCGCAACTTGGGCAATCCATACCACGGATTATCCAGCTAAAGCGCTGGCTAGCCGCTTGGGTAGGCTCAACTTCATTCGCGACATCCGGAGTTAAACCACAGCTATTACCATGCTGGTGGTTATGTCCCTTATGATGATTGTCATTTACTGCATGCTCATGTGCAGAATGGCCCCCGATATGATGATGAGCTTCTTCATCGTCATCAGGGTTTTTCTTCACTGCACTGTGCTCGGAAGTATGTGAGTCGTTACTCACTTTTTTGTCATTTTCAGCGATAGCAGATGAGCAAGTACTGTTACTAGAGCAACAAGAACTGCTATGTACATGATTTTCTTTATGAGAGTGTGAGTGCATAAGCGCCCCCTTATCAAACAATGATTCGTTTTATCATTCATTGTTGATAAGTCTACACTCTGGAGTCTACTCCAGAGTCAAACCAAAAAGGGGGAGCCAATTGATAAAATTCTCAAATAGCACTTTTAGTCAATTGGCTTAGTCTTTGCGGGTAGTAATTACAAGTAAATTGCCCGCACAATAAAGAACTGCCCAAGGAAATAGAGCGCTGCAACAACAGCTTTTGAAGCTTTAAATGGAAGACGGAATCGAGCAATTAGCCAAACACAGTTAGAAAGAAATAGCAGAGATGCACCAACCATGATTGAAAAATTATATTCACGGCCGAGACCAAAATATTGGTCACCAGCAACCCATGCCATAATCATACACATTATTAGTGATGCAAAAACAATGGCTTGAAGATTTTCAAGTTTGCCCCAAATAAACACTAAAGTAATGGCAGCGACAATCAGAGGGGCGGCTAGCCAAGGTAGATAGAGCCCGAAATTTAGCTGCATTCCAAAGCTGATGGTGTAAATCAAATAACTTAAGAACATCAATGCGACAGAAGCTAGTAAGTGCTCACTTGAAAGCATACGAGAAAGATCTGCAACAAG
Organism: Providencia sp. PROV223; assembly: GCF_028479245.1. Taxonomy (NCBI): domain Bacteria; kingdom Pseudomonadati; phylum Pseudomonadota; class Gammaproteobacteria; order Enterobacterales; family Morganellaceae; genus Providencia; species Providencia sp. PROV223. The sequence continues at coordinate 2,374 of NZ_JAMPNG010000002.1, read as the reverse complement.
AGAAACTAGCAATCCAGCAAGAATGAGGTAGTTTTGCAGGTTAAGATCATCGGAACTCCACCCCCAAAGTAATAAAAGCAGCAGTGTGATCGGGCGAAATAACCAACGTTGCCACCCAGGTCCTCGGTAGGCGGCATCGACATATAACCAACCAGAAAAGAGTACTGCGAGGAATGGCCAACTAATCATATACACATCCTTATATGTTCAATGAATGACACGGCAGTGGTCTGGCAACTTAGAAACGTGTCCTGTTTAGTTAAATAAGATAAACTATCATGACGGATTTTTTAAGTGAAAAGCATACATTATGAACAAGCCCATACTATTGATCATTGTTTTAGCGGTTATTGCGGTTCTTGCTACTAAGCGTTTTTTTGACCAACGCAAGCAAAATGAAATTAATGATAACTCTTTGCTGGTGAGCTATTTGGTCAAGGTGGATAACAAAAAGGATTACCCTTATCCTAATATGCGTTCTCGTGAACGAGATGTTGTTTCCCCTGAAACCTTCCGCTATGAAATTTATTTCAAAACGCGCTCAAGCGGCGAAATTATCAAAACGATTGTGACAGAAGAACAATACCAAAGCGTAGCGTTAGGCAGTGAAGGAAAACTCACGATGCAAGGAACTCGGTTTATTCGTTTCGAGCCTGCATCATAAAGTTTTTACTGGTCTGATTGCCTTTTCTTTGCTTCTTCTAAAGCGGCTTTGGTTTTTTTCTGCATGGCTAACATTTCGAATACGCCAAAAAAGAAAATGCGTAGTTGAACTAAACCAGAGATTTTTTCCCCTTTAGGAAGCGTTGCTTTTAGGAAAATAGTTTGCAGTGCATGCATAAATACCATGAACACCATTGCAATATCCATGAAATATTTCAATGGCTTAGGGAATGGATGGACGAGGTTAAAGACCATAAAACCCCAAACGCAAATCATGAGCAGGCGTCCAATATTGATAAACATGTTTTTGTCCCTAAAGTGAAGTTCGAATAAAAAGGCGATATGCGACTTGCCCAGCTATTTTTTCGCGATGAAGTTGCCAGTTAGCTGGAATGTCAGTAAGTGGTGACTCCGCTTCTGACTCAACGTATATCCAGCTTTCTTCAGCTAACCATTGATTTTTTTCTAACAATTGAATGGTTTCATTGAGCAGTCCTTTGCGAAATGGTGGGTCAATGAAAACGACATCAAAAGGTGTACCTGCTTGGCTTAAAAAATTTAGGCTGTTGTGATTCACTACGGTTGCGTTATCAGCTTGTAAGCGAGTTTTATTTTCAGTCAATAATTGGGCGTTGTGTTTATCGAGCTCAATAAAGGTGACTGTTTCTGCAAAACGAGAAAGTGCTTCAAAGCCCAGTGAGCCACTGCCTGCGAAGCAATCTAAGCAACGCGCATCTCGAATGATTGGCATCAACCAGTTAAATAACGTTTCTTTAATTCTGTCTGTAGTTGGGCGTAAGCCCTCACTATCACGAACTGGCAGCTTTCTTCCGCGCCATTTTCCACCGATAATACGAATTTGCCCTAAAGAGGGGGATTGTGGTTTTTTTGCCATAATGTTTATTGCTGCTTAACGGGTTTATGTACTTAAATTTGATTGTTACTATTGTATACCTGTCAGGCGATAAGTTGCAGTGTTGTTATCTCTGATTGGCCGTATTTCAATTATAGTGCTTCATTTTCACAGTTTTAACACGAAAATTCAGATTAAATTGGCAGGATTTTTCTTTCAGATATGTGTTGCTGAGCGATGAAATGGTAGACTGCATATAATTTTATTGCGATTTGATTATCGAGTGCCATATTTTTACCGCGAGGAGTGTAGTGGCAAATGGCTAAAGACAAGAAAAAAGGTTTTTTTTCATGGTTGGGGTTTGGGCGTAAAAATGAAGAAGAAACCCAGCAACAAGAGCAACAACAAACTCAACAAAATGATGTGGTTAATGACGTCGAAAACCAATCAACCCATGAAGCTGCGGTTGATGCCGCAACAGCCGAAGCGGAACGTCAACATCAAGCTGAGCAAGCTGCTATTAAAGCGGCAGAAGATGAAGCTCAGCGTCAGTATGAAGCACAACAAGCTGCGATTGATGCGGCAACCGAGCAAGCAGAACGTGAGCGGGAAGCTAAACTAGCAGAGCTTCAAGCTGCCGAAGAGCAAGCGGAACAAGCACGCCAAGAAGCCGAAGAGAAAAAACTGGCGGAAGAAAAAGCCGAGCGTGAACGCCAAGAAGCGGAAGCAATGCGTCTTGCTGAAGAAGAAATGGCACGTCAGCGTCAAGTTGAGTTAACTGCGATTCAAGCGGCAGAGGAAGCGGAAGAGCAGCGTCGCCAAGCAGAGTTAGCTGCAATTCAAGCCGCCGAAGAACAA